>CAUZIZ010000020.1:0-47128 GCA_963579905.1 Acidobacteria bacterium UBA6911
CCAAGGGCCGCGAGAGCTGGGGTGAGGTGTGTCTAAAAACGTCGACAGAGGGGGTAGAATAGCTCCTCATAAGCGATCGGCGGGCAGTACCGCAACAGCCGAGCCGAGTTCTGAGTGGCTTGGTGCAAAAACTTCGAATGCGGGCCTCCAAAATGACTCCTAGGAGCCGGGAAACGGTCCTGTTTTCGAAATTGTGCTTATTTTGGGGCTAGAGTAGCCGTGAGAGCTCACGCTAGCATCCCCCTGGCCCTTCCTACCCCCCGCTAGCCCAGCTCGCTTCCGAGAGTTCTTGAGTTTGATCTTTCCAGGAGGGCGCTTTAGCGTCCTGGAGCGAAGCGTAATAGACCGGTCCTTCCAGGGCCGGGTAGAGGTCATTGTCGAGCCCGCTTTAGCGGGCTTCTCAAGTGAAGGCTTTAGCCATGATCCGGCCCTGTTCTCCAGCTCGAAAGCGCGAAGTAGGTTCTAAACGGCTCCGTCGATTTCAGGTCGGCGTCGTTATATCAGCTTACGAGCCCGTTTTTAGAGCCGATATGCCATCGAATGCCTTCTGTGAGATCTATCTGCCTGGATCTAAGCTGAAACTTCAAACACGCGGAAGCGAAGCAACCTTCGGCAGTTGACAGAGCCGTGACTGTCAGGGAGCGGGGTCCGACAGGGACCATACCCCCAGGCGCTTTGTTGAAGCACAGGATCCCACTCCCCCACGGTCATGGCTCTGTCAGCGCTGCTAGCGATGATCATGGCAGAGGCAATCCAAGTTTCTTTCTCGAATGGGGCAGCGCAGTGGGGGATCGACTGACCTGGCACACCAGATCCCACTGTGCAGTCCTGCGAGGATCCGTTGAAGATCGCGTTCACGGATTCCTGCGTGCTCGTATAGCTGAGACACCGGAAGCCTTCATTTACGAGGTGGGAGGAATTGACGACCACCTCCCCTTAGCCGTGAGAATTGGCCCCAGCTTGAAGCTTAGCGACTGGATCGGAGAGTTGAAGGGTTCGAGTGCTCACTACTTGAATCGTCATCTGAGGCGCCGAATTCCGTTTGCCTGGCAACGCGGATACGGCGCCGTTTCCTTCGGCAAGAAGGATTGGCCGTTTGTTGTGGACTATATCCGGCGCCAGAAAGAGCACCATCGCCGTGCTGGGACCTTGGATCGACTCGAACGCATCAGTCCTGGTAGCACCGGACCGGATCATGGCTAAAGCCTTCATTCGAGAAGCCCACTAAAGCGGGCTCGACAGAGACCTTGGCCCGACGACCCGGCTCTGGAAGGACCGGTCTGTTACGCTTCGGCCAGGACGCTAAAGCGCCCTCCTGGAAAGGCCAGGCTCTAGAGACCCTGACACACGTGTCAGCCTGGTGGCCTGTGGGTCTTCTCCGCAAGGGCATCTTGGTTTGCTGCTCTTGATGTAGCGCTCGGAGACCGAGCTCCGGGGCAGGGGCCGGGGGTGGCCGACTCTAGAATGTCCTGGGGCACTGTATCTGGGTAGGATTGCGAC
This sequence comes from Acidobacteria bacterium UBA6911, assembly GCA_963579905.1. Taxonomy (GTDB): domain Bacteria; phylum Acidobacteriota; class UBA6911; order RPQK01; family JAJDTT01; genus CAUZIZ01. The sequence continues at coordinate 1,501 of CAUZIZ010000020.1, forward strand.
CTGATGTTCCTCCTTACAGATATAACAACCGTAAGATGCAACACCCTAGGCGTTCCACTGTCCCGACGACCACTGCCTGGAAATCCTTAGCCAGACTGGAGTTTAACGGTTCCTCAGCTCAGGAGAAACTCTTGAGCACTCAGCTTGTCACTTTCCTGTCGTGCACCCGCGCCGATTTTCCCCCTCGCCCGGTGCCGACTAAACTCCCAATAATCCATCCTTGGCCAACGGATGGATCCCGAACCGCAGCTGCGACTAAATCGCACGCTGATGGCTCAGCAGCTTTCAAACGAGGAGGGGAAATGAGCTCAGCCAAACCGTTCACACTGGTCGTGATTCTGGTTCTCGCTATCGGCCATACTGCCCCCGCCCTGGCTGGGTGGGACGAAGGGGTAGCGGCCTTCACTTCCAAGAAGTTTCAAGCAGCGGCGCGTCAGTTTCAGGCAATCGTCAAACAGAATCCCGACGGCTGGAGAGGACACTATATGCTGGGGTTGTCTCTGGGAATGGCAAAGCGCAAAGAGGAAGCGCTCCACCACTTGGGAAAGACCTATGACCTCAATCCCAACGACCTCAGCGTCAAGGTTGCTCTAGGTCGCGCCTACAACGGTAGCGGTCAGCACAGCGAAGCGGAGAAGGTACTCAAGGAGGCTCTCAAGCCTGTCTGGCATCAGCTCGGATTCGCCTACGAGAAACAGAAGAAATACGCGGAATCGATCGAGGCCTATCAGAATGCCGGCTATTCGGCAGCCGCCGGGCGCGTTCGAAAAGCTTCAGGGCGACGAAGGTAGGCGGTCCGGCAGCTCTACTTCGGGCTGGTGTGCGGTTCACCCAAGATACCCAGAACTTCCAGACCGGGTTTGACCGAGCCCTCCTCAATCGCACTCAACCTGTTTAGAACTGCTTCGTTCACCGGGGTTTCTATTTTCTTTTCTCGCCCCTTGCGGACGACCAGACCGTTGAAGTGCTCGGCCTCGGTCCTACGTCCTCGCCACAGATCCTGAAGCAGCGAGGTGACGGCCGTTGGGCTCACGTTCCCTGCCATCTCCGCGAGTTGTCTGTCCATCGAATCGGATCGTCCTTCGGCGGACTCCAACACCTGCTCCGGAGTACAGGCTCCCAGCACTCGCTCAATGCCGTGCCCCTGAGCCCTGGCGACCCGGACCACCTCAGCCGCGATCCGTATCATGAGGCTTCGCGCCTCAGGATTGGCAAGAAGAGCCGCCGACCTGAGGCCGGTGATTCCCGAAACTGAGTTGACCATGGCACTGGTGGCAAGCTTCGTCCACCGCATCTTCATCAGGTCACCGGTAGGCTGGGAGGGCCAGACGCTATCCAGATAGCCTGCCACTTCAGGGGCCTTCTCGGTTATGGGACCCGCATACTCCCCCACCAGAACGCCCGGGGCAGAGGGATCAACCGATCGGGACACCGACGAACTGGAGCCCAGTATGTGCCCTGGAGTCTCCAGCACGGCATTGATGAGGATGACACCGCCCAGCACCCTCTCAGGACCGAAGATCTCGGCGAGGAATTCCTCGTTGATACTATTTTGCATGCTCACACCCCAGGAGTCGGGACTGAGGTAGGGCTCTACCGTTTGGAGAACTCGCTGCGAGTCATATGATTTGACCGCCAGGAACAGGATATCGATCGACCGATCGAGGTCTTCCAGTTCCGAAGGTCGGATTACAGGAGGCCGATGGCTACGCGGCCCCTCCTCGTCTTCGATCGTCAGGCCCTGATTTTGGATAGCATCGAACTGAGATTCCCAGGGCTCAACGAGGGTTACATCGTGTCCGGCTGCAGCCATTCGCGCGCCAACCTGGCCCCCGATGGCACCCGCTCCATACACCACCATTTTCTTTGCCATAGTTTGATCCTAGCTCATCTTCTAAGCATTGCAACCCCGTGCTAAGACTGCGCTGCCACCAGCACTCCATAAGGGACCTCCCGGCTCAGCCGACGAATTAGATCCTGCAGTCGTGATAGGGGTTACCAGTGTTCTATCGCAGCGTCAATACGATGACGGTGATCGACATCGAATCTGGCAACGGATTATCGTTCTGGAAACCCCAGAGCGCTCTTCACTGGGAGATTCGAGCACACTCGCCATAGTCTGAAGGGTCGAGTTGCCAGGTTACTCCCGCCCGGCTGCGCTGGATCATTCAGGAAGAAACGTCAACATCCCGTAGTGGCACGGGCATCCCTGCCCGTGATGGCCGGCCCGTGGAGCTAGAGGCTCCACAATCACGGCCTGGAAAGGCCGTGCCACGGTTTTCACAGACAAGGGACGTGCGACGAATTCTTCAAGTCTCAGCTTAGAGCTTCCTCACCAAATGAGGTGACCGTGTTTGCCCAAGCGGACGGCTACAATGCGGGCATCGATTGGTTGGAGCGTCGATACGTGTATGGTATACCAAATGCATAGCATCTCTGGTGTGACTGCGGATAATTGTACGATCGATAAGCCGTGTCCAGCCCCATAGGAACCGTTGGGAAAGACCGTGAAGCAGTCCCGAACTTGTTCAGATTGTCTTCTAAACAACCCAAGGGGTCGGCGATGAATCTCAGGAGACTCGGAGTCTGTGAGCTTTCGAGCTTGGCAATCTTCATGGTTTTGCTCTGGGTGAGCTTAGGGATTGCCCAGACGTTGGAGCGAACTGCAGCCCTCGAGACCGACACCAACGGAGCACAGTCTGACGATTCGACCACCCTTTATTTTCCGTTCTACCTGACCGACTCCACCGGTTTCACCGGGATCGCAGTCTCGAATTACTCGGCGATTCCCACGGATTTGACGTTTCGCGCTCTTGACCCGGATGGGGTATTGAGCCTATTGCCCACCAATCCCTCCCAAGAACGACTCACCCGACATCGTCAAGTAGCGAAGCTGGCCAGGGAACTCTTTGGCATCGCTTCCTCCGATACCTCGGAGGGTTGGATCGAGCTCAATAGCGACAGTCCCCTGATTGCCAGTTTCTACCAGTTTGGCGAAGTCTCCTCGACTTAGCTGGATGGAGTCGTGGCCTTCACCGAGCAGGGACGCCGGCTCGTTTTTACGCGCGTCTTCGAAGGTACAACCGCTTTTCGGGGGCGCCCGGCTTCGACAATTCTTAGCGTTGCCAATCCGAATGAAGAGTCCATCGATCTGACTTTCAAACTCGGAGGGATGGACCAGATGATGGCTTCAGGTGCCAGATCGAGTCCCCTCACGTCTACTCAGAACCGAACAGTTCCCGGCAAGGGTCGGATCCTGGAATCCATTTCCGATATCTTTGGTGATGTCGAGGTGTCCAGTGGCTATGTTGAAGTTGATGTCATAGAGGGGGTAGGAGCGATCGGCTTTGAACTGGTTAGCCTCGTCAATGACAGCACTATCTTCGGCCTGAATGCCGGATTCCAACAGGATTCTCAGGGCTTGGAACTCCAGGGTTCAAGTGAGGAGAAAATTGAACTCTTCTCCGCTCAACTGGCTAGCCAAGCTTCGGACCTCTATACCAGTATCAACCTGATCAACCTGTCCAGTTCCCTGCGAACCGTGACTATGACATCCGTCGGTGATGACGGAAACAATCTGGCTGACCCGGCCGAAATCACGATGCGGCCCGGGGGAGTCTTTCAGGGCGATGCTGCCGAGATCTTCTCTTCCACCTCCTCCGGTTCAAACGGAGCGGTCGGGGGAACACTTCAGGGAGAAGACCGATTCGAGGGAGTTGGCTCCCTGCGGGTCAGGGCGAATGGGGCAGGAGTCGTGGGCGACGTCGTTTTTGGGGGCCCGCCAGGTGAGTAACCGGCGGCCCTGAGCCTCCAGGCAGAGCTATTTGTTCGAGCGGTCTACAGTCAGGTCGCAGTCTTGCCTGGACAGTTTTTCACCGGTGCGGCTTTTTTTCAATCCCACGAGTGCCAGCGCAACCGTGAAGGTCGAAGTCTTCTCAAACCAGGGAGAGATGACCGGTGAGCGAGAGTTCGAGCTGGCCCAGGGCAGACGCCTATCTCGTACTCTCGGTGGACTAACCCGCATTTCTCATCGCTTGTCGTAGCGAGAAGCCGCAAGGGCCGTCCTGGCAAGGCTCGCGACCGAGACCACTCGTGGTGAGCCCCGCAGTCGTACTCGTGCAGTATGTCGAGGAGGCCGACAGAGCGTAACGCAGCCAGGACGGATGTTTGCGGCGATGCAGTAGACCAGCGACGAGAAATGCGGGCTAAGGCTGGGCCTAAGGGCCAGCTTTTTGAAACATCAAGCTTCACGGACTCCACCAGGATGCCCGATGGGTCGGATCCCGCCTCTATGAATCGCAGTCGAAGGTAGTTGACACCGAGAATTTCTTTCAGGAGTAGAAGAACCGTGATCTGTCGTCCATCGAGTAGCACCCGACATTCGCGACGACTGCAATCTAAATCCAAGACAAGTGTGTACCAGCGCTTCGGCTCCAATCGGTGGAGTCCTGCCAGTTTGTGGTCTGCTCCGATGAAAAGATTGTAGAGACTGTGAAATCGATCTTGCTCGTCGAAGGGGACCGAAAAGTGGTCAGTCAGGGCCACCATGAACGCCTTAGCTCCGGGCATCAGGGAGAATCTAAGGCTGAGGCGACCTGCCTCTCCCAAAGGAAAGTTCCTTACTGCTGCTGCTGGCCAGGCGGCATCGGGCTTCCTGATCTGAAGGACTCTGATGTTCTCCTTTTCTGGATGAGCCGCAAGGCCTACTCCCTTCGTCCCGAAGACGGACCATTGGTCGAGTCCGTCCCCAAAACTGTCCTCTTAACGGGTTTCGTAGAGCCAGGCAGGATCGAGGAGCACTCCGGAGACTCCACTTGCCCCATGTCCCAACGCGATAAACACCTTACCTTCAGGAGTAACTACGGGGAAGGGAGATCCTGCACCGCGGGCGCCTGAGACCGAATCGGCCTGGGCGCCGAGGGGATCTCGGAAGGCCTCCCGCATACCCCGGCAGCTCCCCCCTTCGTCTTCCGAAATGGCAGCGTGGAGAACGTGCTGACCTCCATAAGCATTGGGAAACTGGCGGCAGGAGTTCCAGAAGAGCGCGATTTTCTTTTCGTCGAGACGAACCAGCCCTAGGGGAGAATCTGAGGAGAGAAGACGGGTAGCCCGGGCAGGAGACCAGTTGATTCCATCTTCTGAAAAGGACTCGTACAGCCGTCCTATCTGCGTTCGAAAAAGCATCCAGACCCGGCCATCTGACAACTCCAGAACAACGGGCTCCACGGCTCCAAACAACCCATGCCAGTCGGGCGCCGGGGCCTTTAACTCGGCGGAAGACTGCAGCCATGTATTGCCGCCGTCATCCGAGTAGAGAACCGTTGAGCTGAAACGACCCAAGAAAGTGAAGGCGTCCGTGCCCTCTCCGCGGTTGGCCCAGTTGCGTTTTGTCGCATGGGAGAAAGGCAGGAGAATGCGGCCGCTCTTCAGCTGGCTCGCCGTGTAAAGTGGAAGTGAATTACCTTCCCAGATCCGCTTGGGCTCCCCAAAATACCCATCTTTGGACCGAACGTGCCAGATATCCCGGCGGAGGCGTGCCCCTTGGCTAATCGTATTGGCGTCATTCTGGAGGAAAACGTGAAAATCTCCGTCCCGGGTCTGGAGTATCTCTCCACCGGTCTAAACACCCTGGTCTTCATAAAGGTGAAGGAACGATCGGAGCTCGGCCCAGGTCCGGCCCCCATCCGTGGAAAAACGTGCGGTGGCTTCGTAGGCCTCCGACGTCCTAGCAACGCAGGAGGCCATCAGTCGGCCGTCGGCCAACAGTGCAAAATGCGTTTCTTTGAAGGTTGTGACCACAACCGGGGGCTCAGTCTCAGGTGCAGCTGGGTGGACCAGGCCTCCCCCAAATGCCATCACAAAGACGGTCAAGCGGGCTCTCATTCCAATCATCTAAGTGGCGCCAAAGAGTGTTCCTTTGCAGGGCCCCAGATCAATCGACCAAAAATGCCTGCTAGAGTTTGACCCGGCGAGGCACTTGTTGGTTGGCCTCCCAGTAGGTCTTTTTCAGAGCGATGGCAGGATCCTCAATAGCCGGCTGCATTCGCCCCTGGACGTCCACGGCCCGCGACACCAGAGTATGTTCACCTGCAGCAGGATTCCTCCAGGCATAGGACCAGAAGGTCCAGCAGTGAGGAAAATCCAGACCCTGGCCCAACTCAGTGTCCTGCCAAGACCCATCGTCGATCCGAAGCTGGACGGCTTTCAGGGGTGTCCCGTCGTTCCAGACTGCACCCATGACCCGGACGCTGCCATCGCTCTTCCGAGTCACCCGTGCGACGATCGACTTGAGATTCAACTTGCCCACCGAGGTTTCGTACCAGATGATGGATTCTCCTTGCTGCTCCCCTCGAATGGTCACGTAATCGCGCCCCATGAAGCGGCTCAGAAAGCGGCGGTCGTGAAGCTCGATTCGCTGCAGCCATTTCACCCAGGCCACCCCGTACCAGCCGGGCACAATCAGCCTCAAGGGCGCACCATGGGCCTGGAGCAGGGGCTTGCCATTCATCTCATATGCCAGCAGCACCCCGTTCTTCCTGGCCTCCTCGATCGAGAGGCTGCGGCCAAAGTTCTGCTGGTACTCGTTGCCGCGTATCTTCTCGGTCCCCTGGTCCGAGCCGAAAAAGACTACCTCGATGCCGCCGGGCGGGACACCGCATTCCTGCAGCAGAGGAGCCAAGGGCGTCCCTCCCCAGACAGCGTTCCCGATAGCCCCCATGAAGCGCTCGGACGCACCGTTTCCGGAACACTCCAATGTTGCGGCGTACTCTTGCCGGGGCCTCGCCTTCAGGTCCTCGAGGGTGAAGGAGCGCGGCTTGGACACCAGACCGCTGATGCCCAGACTCCACTGTTCCGAATCAACTTCCGGAATTCCATAGTGCTTCACGCTGAAAAAATCTTTCTGGGGCGTGATCCATGATTTCAACTGCTCCCAGATCACCATGGACCTGTCGGGATTCACCGGTTGGGGATCCAGAAAAGCCACCGATGCCTCGTCCTCTCCCAGGGGCGGAAGAGCCAGGCTGAACAGCTGAGAACTCAGGCTGGCCACTCCGGCGGCAGCAAGGCTTCCCCGCATCCATTCCCGTCGCGTTGTCTCCCCCATCGCTGTACCTCCTTAAAAGTCGCCATACATCTCGTGGGTCTCACCCCGGCCCGTGAAAACCGCGAGTTTTTTGGTTACAACTGATGCTATCGTTGTACCTTGGGGTTGGCAAGGATAGAGTTGATTGGGAGCGCAGAAGGAGGATCGATGAAGCCGAAAGAGATCCGTCGCCGTGAGATATTGAAGACCATTGCCCTTGCCCCGCCGACACTGGTCCAAGCGGCCTCTTTACAGAATGTGGGAGCGATTGCACAGGTTTCTAAGATTCCAGGAACTGCTGAGCCGAGCTGGAAGCCCGGATTCTTTACCTCCGCCCAGAATCGTTTGCTTGAGACACTGTCGGAACTGATCATCCCGGAAACCGAAACACCGGGCGCTTCGGCTGCCCTGGTAAACCAGCATATCGATCTGGTTCTCAGTGAGGAGACGAAGGAAGAACAGCGTACCTTCGTCGAAGGACTAAACACCATCGATCAAATCAGTAAAAGCCAGTACGACAAGCCTTTCTCGGGACTGTCTCAGGACCAGCAGGTCGCCCTCCTCACTCGCCTTTCCGATGACCGCCAGGTTCGCCCTGAGGAGGAGCGCGGCCGACGGTTCTTTCTCGACCTACGACGTCGGACCGTTTTCGCCTACTACACCTCTCGAGTCGGGATCCACGAAGAACTCGAGTACAAGGGCAAACAGGTGCTGCTGGAATGGGAAGGCTGTCCCCACCCCGGCAACCATGGGGATTCAGGCTAGCCTGGCAAGGACAGATAACATGAAATCACACGATGTCATGGTCATTGGAAGTGGTGCCAGTGGGGGCATAGCAGCCAAGGTGTTGACAGAACAGGGCCTCGAAGTCTTGCTTCTGGAGGCGGGGCCCAGTATCTCCGGCTCGGACTTCCTCACACACCACATGCCCTACAACTTTCCCTTTCGGGGGGTCGGAAGTCCCAGCGTGATCCGCAAGGAGGGCTGGCTGGCAGCCCGTGAGCAGACCCCTTTCGACGGCTACTATACGAAGTCCAGCCAACATCCCTACTCGACTGCGGCCGGAAAACCCTACAAATGGACGGGCCGCTCCCGGATCCTGGGAGGTCGGACGCTACATTGGGGACGGCAGTCTTTCCGATTGGCGGACTTCGATTTCAAAGGAGCTTCGATCGACGGATATGGAGTCGACTGGCCCCTGACCTATGCGGAGCTGTCCCCCTACTACGACAAGGTCGAAGATTACGTCGGCATTCAGGGATTCAAGGAAGGTCTACCCCAGATTCCCGATGGACGCTTCCTCCCGCCGTTCGCCTACAATTGCTTCGAACACGTGATGCGCAAAGCAGCTCGCAAGAAAGGCTGGCGCATGACCGCCCTCCGAACTGCCCAGTTGAGCCGCCCCCATCGAGGGCGTCCAGCCTGCCACTATTGCGGCAGTTGCTCTTCCGGATGTGCCGTCGGGGCTTTCTTTTCGAGCGTCGCGGCGACCATTCCGGACGCTGCCGCCACCGGGAAACTCACGCTTCAGACAGACGCCGTTGTCCGGGAGGTCCTGGTCGACCAGGAAGGACGAGCCAAGGGTGTTGCCTACGTGGACCGAAACAGCAAGGAGGAGAGAGAGGCATTTGCCAAGGTAGTCGTTATCGCCGCAGGAACCCTGGAATCGACCCGCATCATGCTGAACTCGGTCTCCCGAAACCATCCCAATGGTCTGGCCAACAGCAGCGGCGTGTTGGGACACTACCTGACAGATCATTTCACGGCCGGTCAATTGACCGGAGTTCTGCCTGAACTAGTGGACTCTGAAATCCTCAATGATGACGGCAAGTCGAATGGTTCCTACATCCCACGGTTTCGGAATCTGGGACAACGCCACCCAAAGTTCATCCGGGGCTACGCCATCATGGTCAAAGGGGGAAGCAGTATCTTCCCCGGCCACGCCAACCTGATCGATGGGTTCGGGACGAATTACAAGCGGCAGATAAAGAAGCTGCACCCAGCCATCGTAAGGGTCTACGCCCGCGGCGAGCCCCTGCAGACCTTCGACAGCTTCGTCGAGATCGACAAGAAGGTCGTGGACGCGTGGGGGATTCCAACGCTGCGCATCCACTATCAGCGAACCGACAACGATCGGGACATGCTGCAGGATTCCTTCCAACAGCTCATGGAGTTGATGCACACAGCCAAAGCGGAGATCCTGAGCGCCGACGAGTCGCTCAGCTCCCCAGGCGAGATCATCCACGAAATGGGAACGACGAGGATGGGAAACGACCCAAAGCAAAGCGTCCTCAACAAGTACAATCAGGCCCACGACGTCAAGAACCTGTTCGTAGTCGACGGCGGCAGTTGGCCCAGCTCTACCTGCCAGAATCCAACTGAAACCATCATGGCACTAGCCTGGCGAGCCAGTGATTATCTGATCCAGCAGTTCCGTAGGGATGAGCTTCTTTGAATAGTGGAGTAGTTGAGTCAGTGAGCAGTAGTGGAGTGAGCAGTAGTGGAGTGGATAGTGGTGAAGTGAACAGCCAGCAGTGATCAAGCGTGATAGTCGGCACCAGTCTTACAGACAGCGTCCGATTTGATCGCAATCGAACGGCGGCTTTCTCCCGGGAAGCGGGCTTATCTGGAAACCACTGGAAACCATATCGATGAGACGGTAAAACGTAGAACCCGTAGACCGTGAGCTTGCCCTTCCAGGGCCCGGCAACGGCAACAGAGACTACCCAAAGTTAAGTTGTCGCCATCAGGGTATATCTCGGAGGCTTGGCGAACACGAAATCGTGCTCCATTCTCTGGTTCGGCTCTGCAGCTGTGCTGAGCGTCGGCAAGCTTCGGCCAAGATCAATGATCAAGAAAGCCATGCATCTTGGCTTTGGGAATTTTTTGCCCGGCCTGAAGAACTCAGTCTCGGTGATCTCTGTGGGCCATTCCAATCGCACAGATATCTTGAACTCGTCCTCGCTCACACGCTCGACGAAGATGGCCTGGAGTTGACTAAGACCGTTGATGTCACGAACCAAAGCCCGGACAGGGTTTTTGAGGTCACGGTAAGTCCCCCTCTGCAGCGCCAACGAGCTCGCCGAACGTCATGGTCCGATCGAGGAGAAGCGTTAGAATCTTGATCTGTCGTTCCGCAATCACCCTCTTTCGGGCACTCTTGAGGCGGTTGAATAGATCAAACATGAGGTTGCGGTAGAGGGCTCTGGAAACGTTAACTCGGATCTCGTCAAAAAGGCGCCGACACTGGAGTTCTATCCCTTTCAGGCCAAAGGAGAGGAAAGGAGTCAAGTCGTGGCCGTTGGCCCTGACATCCGCCAAGGCTTGCAGGTATGGATTCTTCTCCTCGTAGTAGTTCGACATCGCGATGAAGAGCGTATCCCGCAGGCCGCAGCGCTGAAGGAAGAAGGCCTCCATCGCTCGGGCGGTACGGCCGTTTCCATCGAGAAAAGGATGTATTGCCGCCAAGTGATAGTGGGCGGCCAGTGCACGAACAAGAGGATCGTGCCCCCGCATTTCACCGTCAAGGGGCGTGCAGAACCGTGTGAAGGCTGTTCTGCATTCTTCTCCTCCCGTCGCCCCGTGATGTGATGGTGAGCCGAAAGTTACGTTCTCATCCTAGCCTCTCAGCCGACCCGGTAGGCAGTGGTCGTCGTCGGCTCCGGTAATGACAAGCCGGTGGATGTTGAGGATTAGTTCCTCGTTGGCGCGGTTGTCATCCGGAAGACCTGCGATCCAACGGTAGGCCTTGACCGCTGCCGCGGCTTGACGCTGGGATCGAGTGTGGAGCTGCCCGGGAGTCGCCGCCATAGCGGCTCCGAGCTCATTCTCCGTGAAATCAGGACGGGACAACAGGAGGCCTTCACCGCAACCTTTTTAGTGCCAAAGGATCCACCTCAAGACGTGGAACTGGTATTGGGAGATCTCGGGACCGTTAGCTCCACCAACGCCCATCTACTCTATCTTTGACGGACTCCCATCTTCTGAATTTCCTGGGGCCGATCACAGTCTCCGAAGTTCCCAGTTTCTGGTCAGTGACCCCCAGCGGTGCTGCCCCATTCGAGAACGAAACTTCTGGTTACTAGGAGATTGTGCGTCACTGCGTGGGGAAGAGTTGTCCGGCTCTCTCCTCGGAACCTGGGCTCATCTTGCTAACGGCTCAAGTCGTTCGCGGCTCTGACGGACTTGGCTTGTCATACTGGTAGTTCACCCTCAGGTCGTGACAAGAGTCTGGGGAGTCTAGTCTTCGTGAAGTAGGTTGATGCTGTCGGCAAACAGGTCTCGTTCGACGCGCTGTCCGGGGACTAGAGACGTGCGACGAATTCTTGAAGTTTCAGCTTAGCAGCGCCACCGGCTGCAGACCGCCGGATCGTACAGGAAAGAAACTTCAACACTCCATAGTGGCACGGGCATCCCTGCCCGTGAAGGCTCCACAATCACGGCCTGGAAGGCCGTGCCACGCGGTTTTTCAGACAACTGCTTGGAGAAAGTCCTAGCCAACTCAAAATCAAGGAGTTACACGCTTTTTTCGTTCCAATCAGCAAATGAAGTTTCAGCTTAGCAGGGTGGCTCCAATGGGGAGGCTTACGGCGAGGGGCCGGAGCTGTTGATTGAGTTCAAACACCGCACCGATCATTCTTTCGGTGCCCGACCTAATCCTACGAGAATGATCATTCGCTCTTACCTCTCCACATGAGCCCACTAGCTCCCCCCGCGGGCTCATTGGGTTTCCGCACTCTCCTCCCGCGCCCAGGCCTCAAGATCAAGCTATAAGTGCCCAGCGGACTCTCGGCTGAAGGGGTATCATTCTTCTACTGCTTACTCCACTACTGCTCACTAATGCTAAGATCCCTTACCGAAAATGAAACGGACTCCCGTTGAAAACAGGATGTCATTCTTCTCCAGATCCGGGAGGGGGTTGCTCAGAAAGCGATCGCTGAAGGTGGCGTGCCAGGCGAATCCCTTTCCTACTTCGGTCGAAATCGAGGTATCGAACTGGATTCGAAACTCGCCGATCTCGCTCATATTTGGGTAGAAGACGAGCTTCTCCGAAAGAAAAGTTCCGTCGAACAACTGGTGGGAGAGCTCTTCGCCCAACACCACCTCGCCGGCACGGCGGGTGACGTCGCCGCTAAAAAATTCCTGGTTGAAGGATCCGCCAAAAAGAAGAGAAAAACTGGTTTGCTTGGTTTCACGAAGGCGCCAGCCCAGCCCCCCACCCAGAACGTTTCTAAGATCGAGGTCCTGGAACTCGTCGAATTCCAGGTCGATGAAACCGAAGGAAAAGAGGCGATCGGTAAGATTGATATTGTATTGGGTGCCTCCGCGAACGGCATTAGCGGTCGTTTCGGATGCGCCGCTGGTACTGTCCCGAGCGAATAGAGAAGTCGCGTAGATCGAGATCTTGTCCCTCGTTGTCTTGCGCTCGGTTCTCAGCGTGCTCGAAAAATTGGTCGCTTCCGCGTTTCCCTGGGCAAAGCTCAACCCCCCATCCAAGTTGCCTCTCCATAGATCCAGGAGACTCGGATCGCGGAGCCGCTCGATCTCCGCCTTGTAGGCTGCCTGTGCGGCCTCCGACCGAAGAAATTCAACCGACGCCCTGGGAATCGCGACCAGACCCGATTCGGCTGTCTCTACCTGGAAGCTCTCTCCCGAGGTTGAAACCGTCCCCAACAGGACCTGTCCGCTCTTGTCCACAACGTAGAGGACCTGCTCAGCCGTAACCCCTTCGATGGCTTTCCACTTGATCTGGACTTCTCCCAGGAATTCGGTCTTTAGATTCATTGTCTCGACATTAGAGTGGGCGATGGTCCCCGTCAGGCGATCGCCGTTCTCCAACAGGATCCGGTCGGCCCTGAGCCCGCACCAGAAACCGAATCCGATCACCAGCATGAGTAGGTGTCTGCCTTGCATCGCTCTCCTCCCAAAGGGCTTCTTATCTACGAACCGGGTTTGCACAAGAGCCTCCCATCATCCATACTTAGCCTACCCGAATTTCTTTCAGTTTGAAGCTTTGGTTTTTGTCTGGGAGGCATCTAATGAACAGAAGAGGTTTTCTAAGAACTAGCCTGGCAGGCGCGGCCGCCGGTGCGGCGACCACGCGTGCCCGTTCGACGAGCGTATCGGCCAATAACAAGGTGACGCTGGCCGTTATGGGTGTCCGGGGTCGTGGCAAGCCCCTGATCCAATACTTCGGCCAGATGGCGGATGTGGACCTGAAGTACCTCTGCGACGTCGACCAGAACGTAGTGGAACCAGCGATGAAGATCGCCGAAGAAGGGCAAGGCAAACGCCCCAAACTGGAGGAGGACATCCGACGGGTCCTGGACGATAAAGACATCGACGGCATCGTCGTCGCGACCCCGCTTCATTGGCATGCGCCCGCGACCATCCTGGCCTGCCAAGCCGGCAAGGACGTCTACGTCGAGAAGCCCATCTCCCACAACCTCAGGGAAGGTCGGCTGATGGTCGAGGCAGCCAGAAAACATAACCGAATCGTCCAGGTCGGCACCCAGGGACGCAGCAGGCCCAACACTCAGGAATTCGTCGACTATGTCCACTCGGGAAAGCTCGGCGAGGTGCACATGGTGAAGGTCTGGAACTGTCAGATGCGTCGCAACATCGGGTTCAAGTCCGATGAGCCTGTCCCATCCGGAATCAACTACGACTTCTGGACGGGTCCCGTTCCCCAACTTCCCTTCAACCGAAATCGCTTTCATGGCACCGTCAACTGGCACTGGCACTATGGCGCCGGAGATCTGGGCAACGATGGAATCCACTGGATGGACGTTGCCCGCTGGGTCCTGGGCGTCGGCTACCCGAACGAGATTACCGGAATGGGACGCAAGCTCTACTTCGACGACGACCAGCAGACCCCCGACACACAGGTCTTGACCTTCAACTACAAGGACAAGACGTTGATGTACGAGCAGCGTCTCTGGAACACCTACCGCATGAATGGAGGCCAGAACGGTGTCGAGGTCTACGGAACCGGAGGAAAGGCCGTCTGCGGCTACTTCGACGACAGCCGACGCTACGGCTATCAGATCTACGACGAGCAGGACCGGTTGATGCACTATGCACTGGCGGACGGGAAAGAAATAAATCCTCACTACGCTAGCTTCGTCGACCGCATACGCACCCGGAAAACACCCAAGGCTGACATCGAGGTGGGACACCTCTCGACCGCCCTCTGCCATCTCGGGAATACTGCGGGACGACTCAAGCGTACGCTGCGTTTCAATCCTGAAACAGAGAGTTTTCTTGATGACGCCGAAGCGAACAAGTACTTGACTCGGGAATACCGGGATCACTGGTCGAGTAAGCCTTTCGTATAGAGGTCCGCTCCAATGTCAAATCTTAGCGGCGCTGCTGACCTCGTTGAAGAAGCCTATTTCCATGTTTAAACACCAAATGTCCCGGCGGCAGGCACTCCTAGGCCTCTCCACTCTAGGCGCGGGCTCCCTACGGGCGCTCCGGGCCAAGAGCACTCTCACCGTCGGAGTGCTCACGGAAGCCACCACAGGCTCTCATCTCTCTTCCTACCTAAAAGGTCTGGCACGATGCCAGGGTGTGGCCAGAGTGGTTCTATCCGACCCGTCCGGAAAGACATTCGAGGAAGCAGCTCAGCTGCTGAAGGGACGTCTGGTGACAACCTATCGGGACCACCAGGAACTGCTTCGCCGAGAGCAGCCACGGCTTGCAGTGGTAACGCTAGAGGGCCACCACGCTCCCCCGGTGATCTCAGACACCCTGCAGAGCGGCTGCCACGTCCTGACTGAAAAACCCAGCTGCGTTCGTCTGGAAGACTTCGAATCTCTAGCTCGGCTGGCTGACTCGCACGGGGTCCATCTGATGCTGTCCATGGCAACCCGAGTTAGTCTCGCGGTTCGCAAGGCCCGCGCCCTGGTCGAAGCCGGATTCATCGGTAAACCGTACTCAGCTACCATGGATTGGATTGCGGACCAAACCCGTCTGACACGACCCGAGTATCAGAAATCCTGGCTCTCCTTCAAAAAGAAGGCCGGGGGTGGAAAACTCCTCTTCCACGGGATCCACTATCTCGACGCCCTGCAGTATCTGATTGGCGATCAAATCGTACGTGTCTCTGCCATCTGCGAGAATGTCGGGGGGCAGCCCATCGAAGTTGAAGATGCAGCGGTCGTCAGCTTCCGCTGTCAAAAAGGCCTGGTAGGTACCCTCAACGCCGGATACTACCTGGACAGAGGCTATCAGAACCAGATACGCGTCTGGGGCTCAAAAGGGTGGTTTCACCTGGACCTTCCTTCCGGCGAACCCTTGAAGTGGTACTCGACCCATTCCAAATCCCCGCACGGAATTCAGTCGTTCACCTACCAGGATGACCCCAACCTCTACAAGGTCCTGGTCCAGGAGTCGGTAGATGCGGCGCTGGGACTTGCTCCTGCCCCCCTCACCACTCAGGACTCGCTTCATGTGATGAAGGTAATTTTTGCGGCTTATCGATCGGCCGAATCGGATACCACACAGAGGATTGGGTAGTGTGCGTTCGAGTTGCCGACAGAGTGATCATGTTCGGTCTGACAGCCGTCCTTTTCCTGATAGCAATCTCTTCCATCCAGATGGCCAACGGGGCAACCCGTTACGTCCAAATCACAAGCCAGGTGGTAAACATTCGAAGCGCCCCCACCACCGGCGCCCGCCGGGTGGCGAAGGCGAGGCGTGATGACGTGTTCCAGCTAGAAAAGGAAGAGGGGAAATGGTTCGCAATCCATCTTTTTTCAGGCGGAAGGCGTTATATCTATAAGTCTCTAGCCAAGCCTATCCCCTACACTCCAGAGATTCCTGAGCTACTCTCGACCAGACGAGAGATCTTCAAGGCTTTGCATCAGGCGGAAGAACGGGCTAGAAGGGAAGCAGCTCGAAGATACCCTCCCGAGGCCAAACCCAGCAAGAACCTCCAGCGCGATCAGCTTCTCAACGATCTGTATAAACTGAAGGTGATGCACGATTTCGATGCTCAACCTGCCATTCATCGGAGGATCGTCCTCGAAGGACTCCGCAAGGGATGGTAAACGAGCTCCCTCAGATCGCAAGTTTATTCACTCGCTCTAACGAATAGGAAAACTCTATGGCGCTCAACCAGCAACAAGAACAAATGTGTCAGCAAACCAAGTGGGACTTTTCAGACCTCAAGGCTCTTTTTTGAACTGTACCCTGAAGAAATCGCAGAGCTCTCGCATACTCACGGCCTCATTGAGATCTCGAAGGCGATCACGGAGAAAAGCGGCGGCGCAGTGGAGGTGCTTCGGCCAGTCGACTACAACCTGGCTACCGGTGTGTGGCCCGACATGACCGAACACGGCTGGGATCAGGACGATTGGCCTGAAATCTTTAAGAAGGTCGAAGCAGCCCACATATTGGTGATCACTTCTTCAATCTAGCTGGGAGAGAAGACCTCGGTCTCAACTCAGGTAATCGAGCGGCTCTACGCCAACTCACATATCCTGAATGACGAAGGGCAGTATGCGTATTAAGGCAGGGTGGGCGGCGGCCTGATCACCGGAAATGAAGACGGCGCCAGGCACTGTTCAATGAACATCCTGTATTCGTTACAGCATCTCGGCTATGTCATCCCACCACAGGCGGACGCAGCTTGGCTGGGCGAAGCTGGCCCCGGGCCTTCCTATCTGGACCCTGGCTCCGGAGGCCCCGAGAACGACTTCACCAACCGCAACACCACTTTCATGACATGGAACTTGGTACACCTGGCTCGCATGGTCAAAGCCGCCGGAGGCATTCGGGTACATGGAAACCAGCGCTCAGCTTGGGACGGGGCTGCCGCTTCGACTACCCTAATCCAGAGCACCGTTAGCGTGACGTCAGTGCCGGCCACATTTGAGCACATTTGAGAAAAGCAACGTCGGTTCTTGGGTGTGGCTTCGGTCTCCAGGCCGCCGTGGGTCGAGCCAACGGCTCGGCACAAGAAGATTCTTCGGCCTGGAGACCGAAGGCCACGTCAAGCTCCAGGTCGGTCAGGAAGGTTTGCTAAACCAGCTCTGCCAGGGGTACGCCAGTGACGTCGTCGATGGCGTTGGCGATCTTGATGGGGCGACCAACGGGCGTCATGTATTCCTTGGACCAGTCGATCCCAAGGGCCTTGTAGATTGTGGCGAACACATCGCCCAGGCTGACATGACGATCGGCCACCTGAGCACCTCGCTCATCGCTTTCACCGACGACCACACCGGTCCGGAGTCCGCCACCCCCGAGTGCCAGGGACCAGCACTGGGGCCAGTGATCCCGACCCAAGCCAGGGTTGTGATAGGGTGTGCGACCGAACTCGCCCATGACCAGTAGAACCGTCGAATCGTAGAGGCCTCTCTCGACCAGATCATCAATCAGTGCCGATAAGGACCGGTCCAATGGGGGCGTGAGTCGATCGCGATGTCCATCGTCGTTATTGGAATGGGTGTCCCAGGAGTTGCCTCGAAAGCCTGCGGCGGTCACGAAGCGGGTTCCCGACTCCACCAGACGCCGCGCCAGCAGGAGGCTCTGGCCCACCGTGTCGCGGCCGTAGGCTTCCCTGGTTTTCTCCGACTCCTTTGACAGGTCGAAAGCATCTCTTACAGCAGGCGTCAGGATCATCTCCCAGGCCTTTTGCACGAAAGCGTCCATCTTGGCGTGTTCGACACTCTGCACCTTCTGTCGGTAGAGCCTGTCCAACGCTGCCAAAAACGAGCGGCGATTCTCCACAGAAGCGGGTGCCAACGTCTTGGGGAGGCTGAGGTCGGCTACCTTCAGATCGTCTCGAGAAGGGTCAGGGAGCAGCATGGGATCATAGTCGGGACCTAGGAAGGCTGACTTGAAGTAGTCCTGATATTGCCGGTTTCGCTCCCAACGCGGCACCAGGGCGTAAGCAGGCATGTTGTTGGCTGGGGACAGCTCCTTTCCCACGATGGATCCAAAGCTGGGGAACTGCATGGCTGGATTGTGGCGATGTCCGGTGGCCGCGTAGTGGACTGCCTGAGGATGATCGTTTCCGAATGACGTGATGGACCGCACCAGGGCTAGTTTATCCATTCTTTGGGCTAGCTGGGGCAGAAGCTCCGAGATCTGGATCCCGGCGACATTGGTGGAGATGGGCCGGAAGGAACTATTGGCCTTGGGGTCCCAGGTGTCGACCTGACTGGGACCTCCTTCGAGCCAGACCAGAATGCAGGAGGTAGCCTTGGGGCTATTCGGGTTGGTGCCCGCCAGCCCGGCCTCCAATCTCAAGGACTGGCTCAGATGTATGCCCATGAAACCGAGTGAGCCGACCCGAACGAAATCACGCCGGTTCCATTCCCTTTCAGTGGCACTTAAACAGCCGATTTTCTTCTGCACGGATGAGCCTTTCGAAGTGGTCAGGACGCGATGTCTTGCGGACCTCTTACCAGTTTATCCCTTGTACACCCGTCAGTCGAGCCCCTCTGGAGGCGGATCGTACCTAAAAGAAACTACTCGAGCCATAAAAGCCTGAAGCGCAAGCAAGGGGTTGGGCCGCGGCAGCATACGCCGACAAACGAGCCTTGAACCGAAGGCAAGCAGACGAGCCGGGACATTTGTGCTGCTGCCCAACCCCTCGCTTGCGCTTCAGGCTCCATGGCCTTTCGCAATGACCGTGAATCCGTCAGCTCGCTGTCTGAAGTTTTATCTCAGTGGTTTTCCGCAAACTCCCTGGAGCTGACCAGGGCCCACTGCAGATCGCGGAGCGCTTGCTCCCGGCTGGGAGTTTGCTCGATCAACCCCTCCAAGTCAGCAACCTCCTGCGGCAAGGGAAAGCGGCTCAATCCGGCCAGATAGAGTTCTTCGATGATTCTCCGGTTGCCAGCTCCAGAACGGTACATTTCATGCACCCTGGCGCCTTCGGTCCAAAGCTTGTCGTTGTAGGTCGATCCCACCAGCATGTGCAGCGCCTGGCTCAGGTTGGGTTTGGCATCTCGTTCCGGCACCGAGAATCGATTCGGGCGTCCGTAGAGATCCAGAAAAGCCGAGTGGTAGATGTCCGTCTCCTTCAGCTGCACCGCACGGGTCCCCCTGGGCGAAGTCCCTCCAGCCTGATCTGAATCCGGAAGAGAAGTACTGAAGGTCTCGGCGACACCGGTGAGGTCGCAGATTGCGTCCAACAAAACCTCTGCGTCGAGAGCTCGGGGCAGGGCATGCGAGAAGTTGAGCCGGTCCTCCCGGTTGGTGTCATTCACGTCGCTGGAGAGTTGATAGGCGCGCGAGTTGACGATCAGGCGAAACAGCCGTCGTAGGTCATATCCGTTCTCAGAAAAGTCCAGAGCCAGCTGCTTCAAAAGCGCTGGGTGAGTGGCCGGGTGGTTGCTCCCGAAGTCATCCACCGGATCGACAATGCCACGACCGAAGAAGTAGCTCCAAATGCGGTTGACAGAGGCTTCGGCAAAGTATTCGTGAGAGGTCATCCAGCGGGCCAGTTCCCTGCGTGGAAAGCTTCCAGGGGTGTACGGCACCGCGTTACCATCGAGAAGCGTAGGTCGCACTTCCTGTTTTGTCCTCGGGTGGAGGACCCGCATGTCGACCAGACTGGGCACGTCTGCAGCGACCTCCTTGCCTCCGGGATGGTCAAAAATAACCGATTCAGGGTTTCCGCCCAGCTTGAACATGGAACCGAAGAAAGCCGTCAATCCCCAGAACTGGTCCTGACTCCAGGGTTCGTAGGGGTGATCGTGACACTGGGCACAGTCCAGGCGTCGACCCATGAACACCCGAACCTGTTCTCCCATCATATTCTGCGGAGGTGGGATGACCAGATAGGGGAGATAGTGACGGGAGGGAGCGCTGTAACCCTGTGCTGCGATGCGTTCCCGGACCCAAGTGTCATAGGGACGATTGCGCTCGATGGCGTCCCTGATCCATTCCCAATATACCTGAGTCCACTTGGGATTGATGCCCACTGGAAATACGGCGACCCGAAACAAATCCGCGAAACGAAAGGTCCAGTAGCCCACGTATTCCGGGGAGCCGAGCAGGATTTCAACGAGTTTCTCCCGTTTCTGGGGGTCGCTATCGGCTAGAAACGCTCGCACGCGATTGGACGGCGGAAGACTTCCAGTCAGGTCGAGACAGACCCGCCGCAAGAACTCCCCGTCATCAGAGATCGGTGAGGGAATGATGTTGAACCTGCGAAGTTTAACGAAGATTCTCTCATCAATGAAATTACGTTTCTCGACGCTCGGATAGTCGGCCACCGGAGCCCCCACCACTCCGATGCCGACACGGGTCTCATAACCGACACCCCGGATGAGAATCGTGGTCTCGCCTGGGCCATGGGCAGCTACCAGGCCGGTGGAGGAAACCGTGGCCACTCCGGGACTGCTCGACTCGTAGTACACCTGATGTGTGAGATCTTCGGTAGTCTCGTCGGAGAAGACGCCCGTCACGATCAGCTGCCGGCTTTGCCGCCTCTCCAATAGAGCGCCCTCGGGAAGGACTTCGAGTCCCACCACCTTGTGCCGGGTCGCCTCATCTGGGTCTCCGAAAGCTGCCCCTCGACGGATCCATTCCAAGATAGCTCTGTAGTCGTCTGACTCCTTCTCCAACCGCAGCCCACCTCCGTGAGGCAGGTCCATGGTCGGTTTCAGCAGCAGCCTGCTTTTGGCCGGATTCTCGGCGTCGATGCGAGGAGCAATGGGTTCGCCAGGCTCATCCGTCAGGACCTGAAACACTCCGCCCTTGACGATCCACCGGTAGTCCTGCCGCGGATGTGCAGCGTTGACTGAGAGCTTGAGGCCACCCTTTCCTTTCAGGCCGCCGTGACATTCCCTTCCATTGCAACCGCGACGGGTGAGCATACCGCCGATGCTGCGCTCGAAACTGAACGAAGGCGGAGAGCTCGAGTCCCGGACCCGTAGGACGGTTTCAGTCCGATGGTCGCCTAGTTTGGCTATGAGTTTGGTCTCACCATCAGAGACGCCCTGGATTCGTCCGCTACCCAACAGTTTCGCTACCCTGGTATTCGACAAGAAGAATTGGGCATCGGAGCTGAGGTCCCGCTCTTCTCCGTCGGCGAAGCTGGCGAGCACCGCGAACTGCTGGGTCGAACCCTTGCCCCGAACAGTTGGAGATTCAGGCACCAACCGTATCGAGATCAGACCGGCCATTGAGGCCTCCCCAGTAGTTGGAGCAGGGGCAGCAGAGCCGTCTCGAACCTGCCCCAGGGGAACACTCAACCAGAGGAGGAGCCCGACCCTTGAAGGGCTGTGTTGCAGAATAGACGCTTCCCAACCGCGTCGCATAGGGCGTCGGGTTGGTGAAGGGCGAAGCGAAGTTTCGACTGCAGACTCTTCATTACCGTCCCTTCACTCAAGAGTTCGAGCGACCTTTATTCCGCTTTCGGGCACAGCTTCGGTGGGATTGACCACCATGATGAGCAGGTCCTTCACCGGGATCTCGGCTCCCAGCCGGCCCTCACCGACCGGCCGAGCCAGGATTCGCGTCGTCACCGGTGTGCGAGTGGTAGGAGCATCCTCCTCCACCACGAAAACGAAGGTGGCCTTGCGACTCTTCGAGACGTACCGTTCCTGCCTGCCCCGGTTCATGGCAGGCGGACGGTCGGGCTCCACTTCCGTAGCAGTGTGGGCTTTCACACCCTCGGGGAGTCCCTCGACCGTCATTATTACGTAGCCCTCGAAGCCTTCTTCCTGGTCGGTCGTGAGACTCAGCTTACTGGCGCGGCCGGCTACCAGGTTGAGGTGGCCCGCATCGACATGAATCTGGCCCATATGGGGTATCTGGGGGCGGAGCAGGACTCTGTAGGCATCGCCGTAAGTGGAGGTAATGTCCCGGATCTCCAAGGTGAATCTTCCAGCCCGGGGAAACGAATGGATCGTCTTGGGCTGAATCTGCTTGGAGATCTCATTGTTTCCGTTGAGAGTGGAGTGGACGTTCGTGAGCACCTCTACTCCTTGATCGTCGTAGATTCTGAGATAGGGATTGAACAGGGGAAGGGTTTGATTCGGAGTCTCCACCTCCAGTGCGATCTTGTCTCCAATCTCGGCGAAAAAGCTCACAAGATCGATGTCTCCAGGAGGATCGATGGTTCCTATCAACAGTGAAGGAAGGTCTACTCGACGAGGCCGTGCGGAAGTATCGGCCGGCTCAGCATCCAGATCTATCACAGGAATATCGACTGGGTCCGGCGCAGCTTCAGGCGCAACCCTGCGGGAGCGCAGAATCTTCATCCGATCCCTCCGCAGAAGCCGCGTCCAGGTTCGCTCTTCCCACATGTCCAGATCCGAACCTTGTGTTGCGGCGCGTCCGCTTCGCCAGCTGGTGGCCCCAGAAGTGACTGGAATGGTCCTGAGCAGGTACTGGTGGTCGAGTCCTCCTTCGCCGAGAAAGCCGCTCACCCGGACAAGGTATCTGCCACTGGTCTCGAACCGATAAGTCAGGATCGCTTCTTTGCTCAGCTCTGGATAGGCAATGGGTTCGTCGTTGAAGGCCAGTCGCTTGGCGCGATCAGGATTGAACCAGCTCCCGATAAGCCGAAAAAGGGCGAGAGCGGGATCCATCGAGGGACTGGAGAAGACCTCGAAGCCAAGGGTCTTGCCCTTGGAGGCTTCGAAAGAGTAGTAGTCAACCTCTCCTTTCGCGCTGATGGTTCCGTGAACAACCGGCGGATCGGCACCCAGTTCCACTGCCTCCTTTGGCATTTCGTGCGGCTCATCGCCCTCCATGACAGAGGGCCTGGCGTGAACCCAGAGATTCCAAATGTCTGAAATGCCCCCTGGAGTGAGGACTCTGACAGCATGGGCTCCCAAGAGGGCGTGATCTGGGATTTGAAAGGCCAGCTTCAGGACTTGAACCGGTTTTTTCGAGGAATCTTTGCTGCCGGGTTTCGCGGCTGGAGAAACAGGGATCTGCTCCGTTCTCAGATTGAGGATCCGGACTGCAAGGAATTGGTTATCGAACCAAAGGGCATAGGTCCCGTCCAGAAAGGTGGCCTCGAAGCGTTGCCTGCAACTCTGCGCCTGGCTGACCACCCAAGGGGAAAACGGAAAGGATCTGAGGCTGTGCGGGTGCTTCGACCTTGGCCCAGATTGTCGAGAGAGAAAGAAAGAAACCCAGGACCCCAAGGATCAAGCTTCGGCCCGGACGCCCTGATTCTCTCAATCGAAGGCATTCCATCCTGGGATCTCTCCTAATGAAATTTAGTACTTGAACCAGCACTACACTAGCAGAAGCTCGTCTTACCTATCAATCTTCTCTCTGACTCCGAATCCCTGGCAACCAAGTGAGCATCTGGGGCTCTCGACGGCGTTATGTCGTGCCCCTTAACTTTGTCAGCACGTCTCTGTCCGCCCAAAAATCGAGCTAGGAGTTTGACAAAGGTAGCTCCTGGAAGCTACCTTTTCTTCATGCGAGCTGTAGGTCTCAAGATACTCAAGAACAAACATCAGTGAGTACGTTCGGCTAGCGGCCTCAGGTGAGACTATTCTGGTGACCGAGGGAGACAGAGTCGTTGCCGAGCTGATTCCTCCACGCCCTAGCCGAAGTCCCGTCCTGACGGATTCACGCCTCGCCGAAGCGGTGAGGAAGGGGTGGATAACGCCTCCGCTGACGACCCAGGAAGAGCCTCCACCTAGGTTTCCGGTCATGCCCATCGAACGTCTACTCAAGGAACTGGCTCAGGATCGAAGCGAGAAATAATCTATCTCGACACCTCGGTGGCTCTGGCTCACCTCCTGGCAGAAGATCGCCTCCCCCATGACTCCATCTGGCAACAGACGTTGGTCTCGAGTCGTCTACTGCAGAATGAGTTGTGGACACGGATACATGGGCACGGTCTGAGCAGCTCGCACTCGGAACAAACCAGAATTCTGCTGGCAAGACTTGCCTTTCTGGAACTATCACCCCCCGTTCTGGAAAGAGCTCTTGGTCCCTTTCCCGGTAGGGTCCGGACGCTCGATGCTCTCCACTTGGCCTCGATGGATTTTCTGAGAAAAATGGGCCAACAGGTCCGACTGGCCAGCTACGAAATTCGACAGATCGAGATGGCCCAGGCAATGGGCTTCGCTCTGTTTGAGGATACCTAAACTGAAACTTCAAGAATTCGTCACACGTCTGAACGTCGCACGTCTCTAGTCCCCAGACAGCGCGTCGAACGGAACCTGTTTGCCGACAGCATCAACCTACTTCACCAAGACTAGACTCCCCAGACTCTTGTCACGACCTGAGGGTGAACTACCAGTATGACAAAGCCAAGTCCGTCAGAGCCGCGAACGACTTGAGCCGTTAGCAAGATGGGCCCAGGTTCCGAGGAGAGAGCCGGACAACTCTTCCCCACGCAGTGACGCACAATCTCCCAGTAACCGGAAGTTTCGTTCTCGAATGGGGCAGCGCAGCGGGGGCGGGACTAAGCTGAAACTTCAATTAGCTCCGGCGGGTCGACGTGGGTTCGGTCTCCAGGCCGAAGTATTCTTCCTTTCGAGCCTTTGGCTCGATACACGGCGGCCTGGAGACCGCCGCCACGGCCGGGACTCCAAGTTTCCTTCTTGAATGGGGCCAGGGCTTCCTGGGGGCGGGACTGAGCTGAAACTCGGACGTTGCTGCGGTCTCCGGGCCGCCGTCCGTCGAGCTGGGCTCGGCCGAAATATTTTGGCCTGGAGGCCAAGGCTACGCTAGCAGGGCCTCGACCACTTTCCCATGAATGTCGGTCAAGCGATAGTGTCGGCCCTGGAACTTGAAGGTCAGCTTGGTATGGTCGATTCCCATACAGTGTAGGAGGGTGGCCTGAAAGTCGTGGACGTGGACCGGGTCCTTCACGATGTTGTAGCTGAAGTCGTCGGTCTCTCCGTAGACCGTCCCCGGCTTTATGCCGCCGCCCGCCATCCACATGGTGAAGCAGCGTGGGTGGTGGTCGCGACCGTAGTTGTCCTCACTGAGCTGCCCTTGACAGTAGACGGTCCTCCCAAACTCGCCTCCCCAGATCACCAGCGTTTCGTCTAGCAGTCCCCGCTGCTTCAGGTCCATCACCAGGGCCGCGGAGGACTGGTCGGTATCCTCGCACTGCCCCCTGAGGTGAGCCGGAAGCTTATCGTGCTGATCCCATCCGCGGTGGAAGAGCTGCACGAAGCGCACACCCTTCTCGCTCAACCGCCGGGCCAGGAGGCAGTTGGCGGCATAGGTGCCCGGCTTTCTGGAATCGCTACCATACAGCTCGAAGATGGATTCGGGCTCGTCCGAGACGTCGGTCAGGTCCGGAACCGATAGCTGCATCCGGTAAGCCATCTCATACTGGGCTATGCGCGTCTCGATCTCTGGGTCTCCGAGGGCGTCCGCCCGCAGCTGATTCAACTCCGTAATCCCGTCCAACATCCGACGGCGGCTCCCCGCGCTGACCCCAGGAGGATTGGAAAGATACAGGACAGGATCGCCCACCCCCCGAAACTTCACTCCTTGATGGTTTGAAGGCAGGAATCCACTTCCCCAGAGACGAGAAAAGATTGGCTGGGCGTTGATCTTGTGTCCGCCTTTGGAAACCAGAACCACGAAGGCGGGCAGGTCGCGGTTCTCGCTGCCCAGACCATAGCTGGACCAGGAGCCTATGCTGGGACGTCCAGGCTGCTGACTGCCGGTCTGGAAGAAGGTGATCGCAGGATCGTGATTGATGGCTTCGGTGTGCAGGGTCTTCACGATCGCGATCTCGTCGACGATTTTCGCCGTGTGCGGCAACAACTCGCTCACCCAGGCTCCCGCGCGTCCATGCTGGGCGAACTTGAAAAGAGAGGAGACCACGGGCAGGCTCTTCTGACCCGAGGTCATTCCGGTGATGCGCTGCCCCTGGCGTATCGAGTCGGGCAGTTCGGTCCCGCGAAGCGCTTCTAGCTTGGGTTTATAGTCGAGGAGGTCGATCTGGGACGGGGCCCCGGATTGGAACAGGAAGATGACGCGCTTTGCCTTGGGTGCAAAGTGGGGCACGCCCGCCAGTCCGCCTGCTGGGCTGCCGACATCGCTGGATGCCGAGAACAAGGTGGGATTCAGAAGCGAGGCCAGTGCGGTGGCCCCGATTCCGGTGCTGGTTCTGGCAAAGAACTGACGCCTCGTCATTCCCAACTGTAGTGCGCTCCTTACATCCATGATTCCTCACTCTCGGGTGATGGTTTCATCCAGATTTAGAATGCTGCTGGTCACGGCGGTCCAGGCGGCCAGCTCTCGCCGGTCCAGGCTCTCGTCAAAAGAGGACTCTCCAACCTGGAGCAGCAGCGCGGCCGATTCGGGATCGCTTTGGTTTTCGGCCTGCTGAGCTTTCAGGATACGACGAAGAATCGCCACTTCGGCCGGCGTGGGCTGGCGCGCAGTCGCCAGACGAAAGGCCAGGCTTATCCGCTCATCCACCGTGTGTCCGGCTGCCTTGATAATGCGCTCCGCCAAGACACGGGCAGCCTCAACATAGGTAGGATCGTTCATCAAGATCAAGGCTTGAAGCGGCGTATTGGTACGGGCCCGACGAACGGTACAGGTCTCGCGGTCAGGCGCGTCGAAGGCAACCAGTGTGGGAGGCGGAATGGTGCGCTTCCAGAAGGTGTACATGGTTCGACGGTAGAGATCCTGTCCCTGGCTCTGCTGATAGTACTGAGCCGTGTACTTTTGTCCGTAGGCCATCTCCTTCCACAAACCACCGGGCTGATAGGGAAAGACGCTAGGACCCCCAATCTGTCTGTCCAGCAGTCCACTCGCTGCCAAGGCGTTATCTCGGACTGCCTCGGCGGTCAAACGAAAACGGGAGGCCCGCGCGAGCAGGCGGTTCTCGGGATCCCTGTCCAGAAGCTGAGGTGTCACACGCGAGGATTGACGGTAAGTGGCCGACGTCACGATCAACCTCTGCAGACTCTTGAGATCCCAGCCGTTGCGGAACTCTGTGGCAAGCCAGTCCAACAGCTGTGGATGACTTGGAGCATCCCCCTGAGAGCCAAAGTTCTCTGCTGACTTGACGAAACCGATTCCAAAGTACATCTGCCAGTAGCGGTTGACGGTTACTCGCGCGGTCAGAGGATGGTCAGGGTGAACCAGCCACTTCGCCAGACCCAAGCGATTGGCGGGAACATCCTGAGGAAGCGACGGAAGCGCCGACGGGACGCCGGGCAGAACCTTCTCACCACGATTCCGGTAGTCGCCCCGGTCCAGAATCACAGTGTCACGGGGTTCTGCCATTTCCTCCATGACCATGGTTGTGGGGATGGCCTTCTCCAGCTCTGCTCCCTGCTCACGCAGGGCGAGGAGCCTGGTATACAGCTCACGGTATTGAAGCGGAGCCTCTTTCAGAAGGTAGAAACTCCTCAGATCCTTCTGCTGACTCTCGGTCCGGTCTTCCGATGGCACCTTCAAATTAGCCCGGACAGGTTGATGGATCGCAAGTCGCTGGATTTCCTCGGCCTCCAGCTCGCGTCCGTAGATTCGTACTTCGTCCATCTGACCGTTGAAACCGCTCTTGTTCAGCCGCTGACCCAGGTGCAGCGGTGCGGAAGTCTTGATTGAACCCTCGAGGCCGTCGTGAACCGCCTCAACTTCCTGCAGCACGCCATCCTTGTAGAGTTTGACGCCAGCCGCCTTACCGGATCCGTCGTAGACAATCGCAAGGTGATGCCAGGAGTTCAGTGAAACAGGCTGCAGAGTGCGCACCTTGAGGGCATTCCCAGGCCATTGGTGAACCAGATGAGCCATCAACAATGGCCCGCTTCCCTTGGGCCCATCGAAGGACTTGAAGTCCCCCAGGAAAAGCTCGTATCCGCGCAGGCCATCGTTTGAATCATCCATCCGGGCGACAACAGCTCCGTCGTCCTCGCTGCTGACATTCACCCAGAGAGCGATCGAGAAAGCGTCTGTCGACTCAAAGTCTCCTAGATCACCAAGATCCACATAGTTGCGTTGGTTGAACTTGGCGGCCAACCCTACCTTGCCCTCGCGATACTCCAGTTCCTCTCCTCTGGCCCGGCCGTGCCGATAAAACCCGGTGGTGTCGGCGGTGTGGTGGTCAAGCTCGTAGTGCGCTAGTAACTCCCGAGTCGGACCCGGAGGAATCCGGGACAGCCCCGACTTCTCCCACTCCACCAACAATTCGGCTACCTTCTCCTCTGGCATAGTCGACTCGATCGAGCGGATTGCCTGCTGCAGATTTTCCTGGAGCTTAGTTTGGGTCGGTGAGGGTACTTGAAGAAAAGGCGCGGCGTTCCCCTTCCTGCCATCCAGGCCCTTTTCCGGAATGGTATTGAAAAAGGCCGAGAACTGGTAGAACTCACGCTGCCTGATGGGATCGTACTTGTGGTCGTGGCATCGAGCGCAGCCCATGGTAAGCCCCATCCACACCGTAGAGGTGGTGTTGACACGATCTACCATGTACTCCACCTGATACTCCTCGGGGATGGCGCCACCTTCGAAGTTGATCATGTGATTCCGGTTGAAACCGGTGGCAATCTTCTGCTTGTGAGTCGCCGCGGGCAGGAGGTCTCCAGCAAGCTGCTCGATGGTGAAGCGATCGAAGGGCATATTCTGCTGAAAGGCGTCGATGACCCAGTCCCGCCACAACCACATGTCGCGATGACTGTCGATGTGGTAGCCATGAGTATCCGCATAGCGGCCAACATCGAGCCATTCCAATGCCATGCGCTCTCCGTAATGAGGAGATTCCAGCAGTCTGTCCACCACCCTTTCGTAGGCATCGGGCGAATCATCGCTCAGGAAGACTCGGATATCATCCAGGCCCGGCGGAAGGCCTGTCAGATCCAGCGTCATCCTTCGCAGCAAAGTGACACGGTCGGCTTCGGGTGAGGGCTCCAGTCCTTCTCTCTCCAATCTGGCTAGAATGAAACTGTCAATGGGGTTCCTGACCCAGGAGCGGTTCCTGACCCTGGGAATCGCCGATTTCTTGGGAGCAACGAAGGCCCAATGATTCTGCCACTGAGCGCCTTCTTCAATCCAGCGTTGAATCAGGTCGACCTGCTCCTGAGAGAGCTTCCGATCAAACCGAGCAGGAGGCATCAGGGCCGCTTCGTGTTCGGCGCTGATCCGTTGGAAGAGGCGGCTCTGGGAAGAATCGCCTGGCACCACCAACTGGTAGTTTCCCCGCTCTTCGAACAATCCCTCTTTCAGGTCAAGACGAAGACCCGCCTCTCGGACCCTCTCGTCAGGGCCATGGCAGGCGAAGCAGTGATCCGAAAAAATGGGCCGGATCTGTCGGTTGAAATCAACCGGTGGGAGCGACGAGCCCGCCCACACTGGTATCAGGCTCGCCGCCAGACTGACCAGCAAAAGGAATGTGTAGCTCATAGAGTCACTCTAGCCCTTCGTTTCATGGATTCGATTTGCAGACATTCTACATCAGGCACGCCGTACAGACCCACCCCTACGCCCGATCCAAGCGATGCAGAGTCCTCAGCGCTACCTCCAGCTACGAAGCGCCGGATCATTCGAGAAGCCAGCTCCAGTCGAGGGACGTGGCGGCGGTCTCCAGGCCGAAGCCACGTTTCTCTGCCACAGGCTTGCTGATGTTCCAGCCTGCTCCAACCCCTGCCCTTCACCAAGCCGTTTGCAACCCCTGAAAGGGCGCAGTACATTGTGCAGGCCGATGACGAATCTACTCCTACTCTGCCTCAGCCTGCTTCTGGCGATGACGGAATTGGCAGGACAGGCAAGGATCAGAAACCCCTACGGCCTCAGCGAGGACGAAATCGATCCCCTTTTGGCGCGGAGCGTACCTCTGCGGGATTTCGCCGAGTTCTTCTCTGCCCTGCTCCTGAATGACCAGACGGATCGGAAAACCTGCTTCGCGGCCTATCAACCCATTCGCACTCTGACCTACAAACAACGACATGCGCCGCTACCCGACTCGGAGCTGCTCGCTCAGGTGGCAGATGCCCTTTGGCAACTCCAGTCCCCTGAACTTATCAGGGTCGAGCTAGATCCAGAGCCATCTGTCATCGCCCAGCCATCCAGTCTTCTCTTCACAAATGGGCTCGCAAACCGGGTGATGATGATGCTGCGGAATCGCTTGCGCCGGCCCCTGAAGGTCTCGCTGACGCCGGCGGCGCAGAGTCCGAGCTTCGTAGTCAGAGAAGCCGTTCTCGAGCCAGGCGAAGTTCTCCCTCTACACCTGACGGTCTGGGGAGACAATCGCGACGAGCTCTTGGTGCGACTTCAGGTAGGAGAGCGACAAACGACTTTGACCTTGCCCATAAGCTGGCAGCCGGCGGCATGGCTTCGGATTCGAGTCAAGAATTCGGAAGGAGACTTTGTCCCAGCTCGAGTCTATGTCACTGGCTCGGACCATCTGGGACGAGGGCCCTCCGGCGCCTTTCTTCGAAGCAGCTGGGTCGGCGGTCACCATTACTTTCACACCCAGGGCATCAGTTCGCTGATTTTACCTGCAGGGTTGACGAAAGTCCTGGTGGTTCACGGATTCGAGCACAAGGCTGAGGAACGAAGTATCCAGCTGACCGCTGAAAGCGAAAACCTGGCGGAGTTCCAGCTGCAGCGACTATTCGATGCCTCGGCTCGGGGATGGTACTCCGGGGACATCCACATTCATCCCAACCTCATCCACAAGACCCTCGATCAACTGGTCAATCCCGAGGACATCAGACTCCAGGTCCACGCAGAGGACCTGAACGTGGCCAATCTACTGGTCTGCAACTCCCAGGGAGATATTGTCTACGACCGAAAACATTTCACCGGTGCGCCTCACCCCCTGTCGACGTCTCGGCACATCCTTTACTGGAACGAGGAGGTGCGAACTCGCCTCTACGGCCACATGGCCGCCCTCAATCTGACGCATTTCATCGAACCCCAGTTCAACGGCTTCGACAATTCGCTTCACCCCTTCGATTTCCCGTCCAACGCAATTCAGGCGAGGAAGGCCAGACAGAAGGGCTCGTCTTTGTTCTACGTACACCCCTACAAGACCTTCAAGGAGGACGGGCTGAAAATGGGAAGTGCCAAGGCGCTTCCAATCGATGCAGCTCTGGGTGCCACCGACGGAATGGAGATCCTCGGCTACGCCAATACGGAGGGATCGACCAACCTCTACTATCATCTTCTGAACTCAGGTTTCAGGTTGGCCCCTGCCGCCGGCACCGACACCTTCAACAACATCCGTCGACACATGGTGGTTGGGGGTGATCGTGTCTACGTTCACGCTCCCGGCCCCCTTGATTATGAAGCCTGGGTGGCGGGACTGAAGGCGGGACGGAGCTTCGTGACCAACGGTCCGCTCCTGTTTTTTCGAGTCAACGACCAGCTGCCCGGGAGCGAGTTGAGTTTCTCCGCACCCAAAACCGTTGAGGTGAGAGTGGAAGCCTACTCCCAGGTACCGATGTCAAGATTAGAGATCATCGTCAATGGCAAGTCCGCCTACTCGAAACAGTTGGAAGAGAACCAAACCGAGCTCCGCTATAAGGGAAAGGTCCTTCTAGAGCGCAGCGCCTGGGTGGCGGCCCGGATTACCGGGGGTGCTCACAAGCTAGTGGTGAACAACCCAACCCTTTTCGCTCACTCCGGCCCTGTCTATTGTGATATCGAGGGAAAACCGTTCGCGGACCCGGAATCTCTCCGTTACCTGCTGAAGTGGATTCACGACCTACGCCATCGCTTGCTGACACAGGGGCTCTTCGAGCATCCGAATCAGGAGCGCCAGATACTGCAGGAGTTCGAGGAGGCAGAAGAGATCTATCGCCAAAAGCTGACTCAGGCCGAGTAGGCCAACCCCGGCTTCCTACCCGTCCACATCGTAACCAGGCTGACTGCGTGACAAGTGGTACTTTGAGAAGCCCCACCTCCCAACAGGTGCCCAGAAGTGAATCGGGTCCTGCTAGCCATCCCGTGGATAGTCGTCGACCGCTCGATCTCAAGGCCGGGCTTTTTCTTTTTTTTCTCGCCACCCTCTGGAGTGGAAATGCCATCGCCATCAAGTTTGGCCTTCAATACGCTCCCGCTCTTCGTCAGGGCTGGATGCGGTTCATCCTGGGCTCCCTGGTGATTCTGGGCTGGGCCATTTATACCAGAGCGGACCTGAGAATTCGCAAAAGGGAGTGGTCGCCTCTGATCTCTCTTTCGATCCTATTCTCGGTCCAGATCATAACCATGAATCTGGGAATCAAATACACCACGGCGGGCCATGCAACCGTCCTTCTCATGACGGCATCGATCTGGATCGTCGTCCTTTCCCACTTCTTCATACCCGGAGATCGTTTCGCTCCAACGCGCTTTCTGGGAATCCTGGTCTCCTATCTGGGCATCGCTGTCATTTCAGCCGACGGCCTACGAGATTCAGGCGGCGAAAATCTGATACTGGGAGACGTGTTGACGGTCATCTCAGCTGTGCTTCTGGGGGCGAGGCAGGTCTATAACGCGAAATTGGTTTCGACAATCCACCCAGCAAAGATGCTGGTGTTTCAGGCGGCCTTTGGCAGCGTCATTTTCGCGATCGGCAGTCAGATGTTGGAACCGGAACCCTGGATCTGGGCCTGGGGCTTGCTGGGCTCCCTCGCCTACCAGGGACTCCTGATCGCGGGGTTCGGATTCCTCGCGAGTCTGCTCATGTTCAAGTACTATTACCCCTCCCGTATCACCGCCATCGGGCTGACCCAGCCGGTCCTCGGGATCATTCTGGCCTGGATCATTCTGGGTGAAGAACCGACCTGCCTGCTCTGGGTCGGAGGAGCCCTGGTGATGTTCGGCGCCCTCCTGGCACAAAAGAAAAACCCAGCCGAGCTCGCCGGTGATGCCCCAGAGTCTCCTGAGCCACGGCGCACGACCGGACACCGAACTCAAGACTCCAAAGGAGGTGCTACTCGATAATGAGCCGGTGAAGAGTTTTCCTGGAAATCCGTGGGCAATGTAATCGTGAAGATACTACCCCTGCCCACTTTCGATTCCGCCGTCAGTTCTCCACGATGGTTTTGAACTACTATTTTGTAGGCATTGACCATGTCAATGTCCATCCCCACCCTGGCGCCTCTAGTTGTCAGGTTGAAATCAAACAGAGTCTCGAGTCGTTCCACAGGGATGCCCTTGCCTGAGTCTGAGATCTCGACACGCACTGTGTTTTGTCGACGGAAGTTCTGAGGGTAATCATGCCCTCTCCTTCGAGCTCAGCCACCTCTTTTCCCTCCCAGCGCATCTCCTGCCGCCCACTCTCCAGCAGCGGCCGGGATTTCTCCAGGGTGAATCCCTCGATAGCGCCTCCTGACTGATCCACCAGAGCCGCTCGAACCTCGCACTCGTCGTAGTTGCGGTAGCTCTTGGGTGGTTCCACGGGCAAGGAGGCGTCGATGTCCAACATCAGTCTCGAGCCGGTAAATGTGAAAGGCCGGGTCAGGATGGTCCCTTGGAAGGGACCTGCCAAGAGCCCGACCCAACGATCTTCGGGAAGCGTGGCAAGAGCAATCGAAAGCGTGTTCTTGTCCCCCAACCTGCTGGTTCGATAACTGTGAGCCCCGCTATACGCGCCGTAGTAGATCCATATCTTTCCGTCATGGAAAATGGGGCTCGAAGGGGACATGTAGCCAGCATCGTAGGTACCGACCTCTCCCCGACCCAGAAAGGGGAGCTTCCGGTCTACCCAACTCCAGTTGAAGCCATCCCGGCTGGTCATCAGGAAAATATCCCACACCTGTTCGTGGGTCTCGTG
This sequence comes from Acidobacteria bacterium UBA6911, assembly GCA_963579905.1. GTDB lineage: Bacteria > Acidobacteriota > UBA6911 > RPQK01 > JAJDTT01 > CAUZIZ01. The sequence continues at coordinate 35,250 of CAUZIZ010000020.1, forward strand.
CATCCACATCAACCCTACGTAGATGCCCGCGGTGATCACTGCCGTGAAGCACATGTACTGGTAGTCCACCCAGTCCTCCCGATCGGGAGCCAACATCAGGCGGGTAGGAGTCCAGTTGACGAAGTCGTCGCTCTCCGAATACCCGACGATTCGGATGTGGCGATGGACGCCGTTTCCGCTTATCTCGTAGGCTAGTGGGTGTCCGGGCCGCGGATAGAGAACGTACTTCTTGGCAGGTGATCCCAGCCCAGGATAGTTGGGGCATCTCCCAGATTGGGACCGTGATGAACGACCAGATTTCCGGACCAGGGATTCCAGTGGATCCCATCGGGTGAAAAGGCCACAGCCGCACCGCCCGTAAGGTTGGGGATGGGCCCCTCCTGTTCCCCCAGGGCCTTGTAGCGACGCTGCGGATCGGGGTCCTGAGGATCCTTGAACACGTTGAAATAGTGCGGATCCCTATAGTCCGCCAGGATGTTGTTCTCTTTGGAGCCCCGAAACTCGTAGATTCCCAGGTTCGGTTTCTCCCAGTGGTGCCCATCCAAGGAAACTGCGTAGCACCAGGGTTGCATTCCATCCTCAAGGAACCTGGGAAGGTACCAGGTCTTGAAGATGTTCTCCTCTTCGTCGTATACAACGGCCTATCCGAAGATCTGAACTCCCGTGAAATATCCGGACTGGATCCCCATCTCCCAGGGTCGATCTGCTTCGATGATGGGATTCTCCGCGTGTTTTTGGGGACGGTACATGAAGCGGGAAATACGGCTCGTTTCTTCGATCAGCCAGTCATCGAGGAAAAGCTGCTTCTGGCCTCCCAGCTCCAGAATCCCGGGTGCTGGCGTCGGTGCGTGCTGCAGCAGTTCCGCCGGAGAAGCCCCTACCGATGCCATCAGGGGTAGACCGGCGGAAGACCTCAGAAAGTCTCTTCGTTTCATCTGATTTCTCCTGACGGGAAGGGTGCAAATGGTGAGCAGTGAGCAGTCAGTTCATACTGTTTTGGCGGTGGCCAAGAACCTACGCAACGCCTCCTAAAGATCTCGCTAGGGCGAGGGGGTAGAAGATAACAATGTCTCTATCAGTCTGCGACCCGGCTCGCTGTCCCACCGACGTGGACCCGAGCCCGCACAGATTACAGTGCCGTCTGCCCCGATAAGAAACGAGTTCGGAGTTCCTCTCACCCTGTATCTCCATCTGGCTTCTTTCTCCAGATCAACCCCGACCGGGAACTGGATATCATGCTTCTTTGCAAACTGCTTGACGGTTTCCAACCCGCCCTGATCCAGAGAGACGGCAAAGACGACGAACCCTTTATCTTTGAACTTCTCATGGACTTTCATCAGAGACGACCTCTCTGTATTACAATGGTGTCACCAGGTGGCCCAGAAGTTCAGCAGTACCAGGCGTCCCTTGAAGCTGCTCAGGGTCAATTTTCTTTTGTCTAGTCCAGTAACGGTAAAATCGGGGGCACTGATAGTCTCCCCACTCAATCGATGTAGGCCGAGCGCTTCGATCTGTGCGTCGAGATCGCTAGCTCCAACAACGCTGCTCAGGTTCCACAAGAGCACAATCAACACGGCTGTGACCCGCACGACTCGAGCCACGACATCAGCAAAACTACACATACGTCATTCCCTTCCCTTCACAACTCGATGGCGCCGTGCATCTACCACTCGACCGTATCCTTCCTGCTTTAAGGCTCACGTCACGAATCTGTCCAGACATAGCCGCCATTATGGCCTGATCGGCTCTCGACCACAACTTCGATCCAATGCCGGCGAAGCTGCTCGCGCGGCTGGAACAGGGCTACTCATCGCTGGTCTACTGCGTCGCCGCAAACATCCGTCCTGGCTGCGTTACGCTCTGTCGGCCTCCTCGACGTACTGCACGAGTACGACTGCGGAGGCCTCGGTCGCAAGCCTTGCCAGGACGGCCCTTGCGGCGCCTCGCTACGACAAGCGATGAGAAATGAGGGTTAACTACCTCACTGCTTCACTGCCCACTTCTTTACTGCTCACTTCTTTACTGCTCACTGCTTCCCCAAGAACCCGCTCCAGGACCGAGGCGAACGGCACCTGCTCAAGGGTCCCGAACAGGGGATGGGCAGCGAGTCGAGCGCTGGTGATGCTGGGGGATCTGAGTCCAGTCAGAAAGCGGCTGAACGCGCGCGGCTCGGCCAGCACCTCGGCATGTGCCTCCCGCGCCTGGATCGCCTGATTCCAGAGATCCTCAACGATAGCTGCCTCCGACCTTGGCAGCAACTCCGCCGGGCGCTGGCCGCCCAGACACCAGCCGCAGTGCCCGCAATCCTCAGTCAGAATCTCCCCGAAATAGGAGCACAGAGCTCGGGTCTGGCAACCATCGAGGGCGGCCAGGTCCAGGACCCGACCCAGGCGCTCGATCTCACGGCCTTCGTGCTCCAAGGTCTTGGCATGGAGCTCAAGCGCGAGTTGATCCAGTTCAGCTGCTCGCTGCCGCCAGTGGTAGCGCTGGCGAATCCCTCCGACCCACAGCTCAATCAACTCTTGCTCAGCCAGGTAGTCGAGTGCTCGCACTAGACGATCCCGGGGAGCCCCCAGAGTCCGACTCACCTTGACTAGATCGATGTCGAACCAGACCTTGGCCTTCTTCGCCTGCTGAAATAGAGCGGCCAGAAAGGATCTCCGCTCGCCGCTGAACCGGCCCAGAATCTCCTGAGAAGGTGCGAGAGGGCGGAAACGGTAGACGGAAAACGTCGGCGTGCGCCCTTCTAGAAGACCCTTGAGCTCCAGGTAGGTGAGAAGCGTGCGCACCACCAGAAGTCGGATGTCGTGGTGTCGGGAAAGTTCGTAAAGACTCAGATCAAATTGGTCGGGCGCCGCAGCTAATTCCTGGACCAATCCCCGTATCCCTTCGAGTGCCGGCGTGTCCCCGAAGGCAAAGTTCTCGAGCACGGTCAGATCATCGGGGCAGACGAAGCTCTCGCAGATTGAAGGGTTGCCGTCCCGGCCCGCGCGACCGATCTCCTGGGAAAGATTCTCGAGGCTCTTGGGCAGGTTGTAGTGGTACACGTAGCGAATGTTAGGTTTGTCTATCCCCATGCCGAAGGCGATTGTCGCTACTACCGTAGAGCTTTTGGATGCTAGGAACCAATCCTGGACCTCGGCCCGTTCCTCGTCTTTCATCCCGGCGTGGTAAGGGCGGGCTGAGAAGCCCGCTGCCACTAGTCGTTCGGCAACCTCTTCGGACGTGCGCTGCAAAGTGACATAAACGATCGTCGAGCCCAGAGGGCGTTCCTTGAGACGCCGCACCAGCATGGAGTCGCGGTCCTCGAAAGCTACTGGCGTGGAGAGCAACTCAAGGTTGGGACGGTGGAATCCAGTGCGGACGGCACGTTCAGGATCGACCTGGAAGGCGCGGCAGATGTCCTCGAGCACCCGAGGAGTGGCGGTGGCGGTAAGGGCCAGCACCCGTCCTGCACGATAACGCAGGGCGTAGTCGGACAGCTTCAGGTAGTCGGGGCGAAAGTTATGACCCCATTCCGAAATGCAGTGAGCCTCATCGACGGCGAGAAGCGGTAAATCGATACGATCCAGGGTCTCCCGGAAGCGCTCGTTGTTGAATCTCTCCGGAGCCACGTAGAGTAAGCGCAGCCTCCCGCCACGGATGGCGTCCATGATGGCTCGGTACTCGGCGGCCGTCAGGGTTGAGTCGAGCCGCTCGGCGGCGATGCCCAGTCGTTTGAGCTGGTCGATCTGATCCTTCATCAAAGCGATAAGCGGAGACACGACCAGCGTCAGCCCCGGAAGCAGAAGAGCGGGCAGTTGATAGCAAAGGGATTTTCCTCCGCCTGTGGGAAAGACCGCCGCAGCGGAGTGCCCCGCCATCAGGTTTTCGAGAACCCTCTCCTGACCGGGCAGAAACTCGTCGAAACCAAAGGAGTCTTTGAGCTGCTGTCTCAGAGGTGTCATCTTCACATTCGCAGAAAAGGCGATTCTGATTGGGTATTGGGCCGCGAGCGGCGTCATCTAACCAAACGTGCGAGCACGCGGATCTACGAGATCAAGTCTACCCGAAAATCGCCTTGAGCCGACTCTGATGGAAGGCAAGAGCGCACTCTCAGGACCACTGGATTACGACGCCTACGAGCCCTTTGCCCCCCTGATCCAGACGTCTGTAGACATCGGGCAGTTCCTGCCAATCGAACTTGTCCGTAATCATGGGAGCCACCAGGAGCTTTCCCTTCGACAACAAGTCAACCGTCAAGCTGTTGGATCGGCGTCGGTCCCAGCGATGACCCTCAGGTTGGTAGCCGTACGAAGTCAGCAGGGCCAGATCCTTTCCCAGGTAGGAATGCCCAACCGCGCTGAAAGTAGGCGAATCGGTGTGGCGAGCAATGACAACCGCGCGGGCACTCTCGCGGGCGATCTGCATCCCCGTCTCGATAGCGGGCCACACCGAGGCGGCCTCCAAAACCAGTTCTGCACCTTCGCCACCGAAGAACTCGAGTATTCGGTCCGAAAAATCCTAGTCCTCGGGGGAAGCGAGCAGATCGGCTCCCATTGCCCCAGCCAGATCAAGGCGCTTTCGGGCGAGCTCGACCACAGCCGTACGAAAGCCAAAGGTTCGACAGTATGCCAGCGCTGACAAGCCAATAACACTCGCCCCAATGATGGCGACATTTTCGCCAGGCTGCGGGCTTCCTTTTCTCAGGCCGATATGACCTACCTCCAGAATGTTCAGGACAGCAGCAACTTCGTCGGGGATGGTATCGGGCAGCTTGATAGCCTCTTGAGCGGAGACGGCTGCGTAATGCCTGTGGGATGCCGTCACGAAAACCCGATCTCCGACGTCGAAACCCGAAGTCTCGATACCCACCTCGAGTACTTCGCCTACCATCGACTCGCTGTTTATGTAGGGGTACCGAAAAGGGACAAAGGTAGGGACAAAGGTATGAAGGAATCCACCATCCTTATCCACCGGGATCCCACGATAGACCCGGACCTCGGTTCCGGTACTCACGGCGGTGACCTTGGCACGAACCAGCAATCCGTCACCGGGACAATCGGGAATAGGGACTTCTTCGAATTCCACCTGCCTCGGGGCCGTGACAATCAGTCTCTTGGGCATAGGACCGATCTCCTTCTTTCGGTCTAGTCCGATTCTAAGGGGTGCCTGGCGACCGGGCAATGCCGCTACCACCAGAACGCCCCTATCGGTGACAATCGACGTAGCTTTGGCCTCCAGTTCGAAGTATCCTTCTTCTTTCGAGCCTTTGGCTTGAAGCGCTGAATGGACCGCCACTTTCCTGACAGCAGATGACCTGAGGCTTTAACTTTCCGCATCCGGCCAAGGCTCCTGGGTGTCTCAAAGTGGCTTTGGCCCAGGGAGGACTCTATGAAAAAGGTTGAAGTTAGCCGACGAGATTTCTTGAAGGGGTCGGGCGCCGCGGCTGCCACAGCGGTTGGCGGCCTCTCTGCCAGATCGGCACTTACACGGCCGGCCGGCGCCAATGAACGTATACGCATAGGTGTGATTGGCTGCGGAAACCAAGGCCGGCGCTGGCACATCGAGCGTTTCCCGAAGGACACCAATGTCGAGATTGTTTCCGTATGCGATCCGGACGAGGCTCGGCGGGCCCAAGGCAGCAGTCTTGGCGGTGGTGCCAAACCGGTCGACGATCTTCGGAGGATCCTTGACGACTCGTCGATCGACGCTGTGACCGTCGCCGCCCCCGACCACTGGCACACTCCGGCGGCTATTCTGGCGATGGAGGCGGGAAAGCACGTCTATGTGGAAAAGCCCTGCTCGCATAATCTACGGGAGGGCCAGCTGCTGGTCGAGGCAGCTCGCCGCAGCGGGAAGGTCGTCCAGCACGGCACCCAGGCGCGGAGCAACCAGGGATTCAAGGAAGCCATTCAGATGCTTCGCGATGGAACCATCGGAGAGGTGCTCATCGCCAAGGCCTGGAACATCCAGCAGCGCAAGAACATCGGTCATGAGCAGACCAGCAGTCCACCGGATGGTTTCGACTACGACCTCTGGGTGGGCCCAGCACCCATGGTCGCATTTCAGAAAAATCGACACCACTATTCCTGGCACTGGTGGTACAACTTCGGCACCGGCGATCTAGGCAACGACGGCGTCCACGAATTCGATCTGGCCCGTTGGGGCTTGGGTCAGGACACGCATCCCACCAACGTGGCCGTGGCCGGCGGCAAGTTCTACTTCGACGATGACCAGGAGTTCCCCGACACGGTTACCGCCACCTTCGATTACCCGGGAAACGGAAAACTCGGCAGTCGCCGACAACTGATCTTCGAGATGCGGCTCTGGACCGGAAATCAGCCCTACGGCTTGGACAGTGGCGTCGAATTTCTTGGAACCAAGGGCAAGATGCTCCTCGGCCGCCGTGGTACATTCCAGCTCTGGGACGGAGAAAACAAAAAGCTTGAAACCCAACCGAGTCAGGCACCGAAGATGTTCGTTCCGGACAATTTCAGGGCCTGGCTAGCGGCCATACGCGGCGCCGCCGCGGCCACCGCCAATGCCGAAACGGCCCACCGATCCGCATCACTCTGCCACCTGGCCAACATCGCCGTGCGCGTAGGGAGGTCATTCCAATTCGATCCGGAACGGGAGCAGATCATCGGTGACAACGAGGCCAGCCGGTTACTCACGCGCACTTACCGGGAGAGCCATTGGTCGGTCCCCAGGGGCGTGTGATCGAGGTCTCTGCAGGCAACAAAACCAAGTCCAACAGAGCCGCGAACGACTTGAGCAGTTAGCAGCATGAGGCCAAGTTCCGAGGAGAGAGCTGGGCAACAGCACAATCTCCTCCATACTCTCAACTGATCCAGCACGGCTGGGGGGACGATTGACCTGAAGCTTCAATAAGTGAGCAGTGATCAATGACTGTACTTAGGGTCTGCGCAAGAATAACTTGGTAGGATTTGCGCCAGATTTGGCCGCGAACGATTGAGCGAAACCGCAGGCGTAGCCGGGTCTACGTTGAGGATTTCGCGATTGAGGAGCGGCCGAAGATGGTGGGAAGATGAGATGCCAAAATGCCAAGTTATTCTTGCGCAGACCCTTAGCTGAAGGACAGCATGGGCTGGCTAAACATAATCATTCCATTGTAATCGTCGGACTGATCGTAGTCTTTATTGTTCGGCGGGGGTTCCAGATGAAGGCCTTGGCCCAAGAGGGCGTGGCCATTGAGGGCACCATCATCAAGAAATTCCGTCAGCCCGGATCAGGCACGACCGCCCCTTATCTCCGCTACGAGCACACGACCCCAATGGGAGAGCGCTACGAGAACAAGATCGCGGTGGATGAAGACGTCTGGCAAGGCCATGAAGTCGGGGACGCCATCGAACTCGTCTATACGCCTAAGCGGCCTTCTGTCAGCGCCACGAAATATATGGTCAACCTATCTCGCCAGGCGCTGAAACTCCCCCCCTTGTGAGAACCCCCGGCATCACCTTGCCATCTTCTGTCCTGCCTCCAACGCTATCTGCCACTTCTGAGTCAGTCGGGTTGCTTCACGACACGAATATACGAGTTCACTGCGTTCCAGCCTTCAGGGAACATCTCTTTTGCAGCGTCGTCCGAGACGGAAGGTACGATGATGACATCATCGCCACTGTTCCAGTTAGCCGGGGTTGCCACCTTGTGCTTGACGGTCAATTGCATGGAGTCCAGCACTCGCAGAATCTCATCGAAGTTACGGCCCGTCGTCATCGGGTAGGTGAGCATGAGCTTGATCTTCTTGTCCGGACCGATGATGAAGACGGAGCGCACGGTCGCGTTGGTCATAGCCGTGCGGCCTTCCGAGGTGCCAGCTTCCTCCGCCGGCAGCATGTTGTAGAGCTTCGACACCGCTAGATCCGTGTCGCCGATCATGGGAAAGTTGACGGCGTGGCCCTGGGTTTGCTCGATGTCTTTCGACCAGCCACGGTGGCTGTCTACAGGGTCGACGCTGAGTCCGATGACCTTGCAGTTCCGCTTGGAGAATTCAGGCGCCAAGCCGGCCATATATCCCAGCTCGGTAGTGCAAACTGGTGTGAAGTCTTTTGGATGGGAAAACAGAATGGCCCAGCCATCACCTATCCAGTCATGGAAATTGATGGAACCTTGAGTCGTCTCGGCGGTAAAGTTGGGGGCTTCATCATTGATTATCAGTGACATCTCTTACCTTCTCCTTTGACGCCTATGCGGCCAGCGTCGAAACAACCATGATCCGTTGGGTGAAGTCTCCAGTTTCGGCGTATAAGCCCCCTGGTGTCAACCGGCCCCAGTTGCTTAGGGTCTGTCAGGAAGTACCCGATGCACTTTGGCGCGAGCGCCGTGAGGGCAAATGGGAGGCGCCGCGACGCAGACGATGCCGCTGCGCATCTTCCAGGAGCGGCAACAAAGCAGATGCCCTCACGCCGCCGCGCCCCTTCGGGCTGGAGACCCCAGCTAAAGGGTATCGGTTACTTCCTGACAGACCCTTAGGGCGACTTTACGACAATAGAGCCTCTCGAGGGTCGATCGAGGCCCCAGTCGGCGGATACTTCAGGTGGCGGAGAATCGGCTTGAAAATACTGCTTTCCATCGCTCATGATAGGCGGCATCATGAGAACATACGAGTCCTGCTTCCGTTGGATCCTGCCCGTTATCTGCGTGGCTCTTCTCGCTTCCTGCGGTGAGGAACCCTCCGACGGACCTGAGGACCGCTTCAAGAAATTGGTGGACATCTCCCGAGACGATGCCGCTCTGAAGGAGTACCTGAAGCCAGTGCTGCCAACCGAGCCGGCCGACGTGCTCAAGAAATTCGAGACGGCCGACGGATTCCAGATGCAGTTGGTGGCCCATGAGCCCATGGTAAACGAACCGGTGGCCGCTACCTTTGATGAGAACGGCCGCATGTACGTGGCAGAGCTGAAGAGCTATCCCTATCAACCAGGAGAGGGCGAAGAACCTACTGGACGTGTCCGACTACTGGAAGACAAGGACGGGGATGGAGTCTTTGACGTCAGCCACGTCTTTGCAGATGGGCTCATCTGGCCCACCGGCGTGGCCGTCTTCAAAGGGGGCGTCTATGTTTCCGCCCCGCCCAGTATCTTCTATCTGAAAGACACCGACGGCGATGGACAAGCCGACATCCGAAAGGTCATCTATACCGGATTCGGGGTCACCAACGAACAGCAGATGGTGAACAATCTTATCTGGGGAGTCGACCACAAGATCTACGCCTCTACCGGGGGAGACGGCGGCTATATCCGACCCGGAGACCAACCCAACGCGGAGCCCATCTCGGTCTACGATCGCGACTTCCGTTTCGATCCGGTCAGCAAAGAGTTCGAGCTTACCACCCAGACTTTTCAGTTCGGACACAGCTTCGACGATTGGTACAACCGCTTCGTCTGCACTGCTGGGTCGTCGGGGCGCCACGTGGTGATGCCCGGAGGCTACCTGGAACGTAACCCCTACCTTTTCTTCGATCTGCACGGTTTCCATTGGGAAGGACATGGCTCACTCGAAGTCAACCCGCTGGTGCCGGGCAGCACACGGGTCTACAAGATCAGCCCGATAGAACGCTGGCGTACAATCCGTGAAGCTCGCCGAGTCTTTGCTGGCCGCAGCAACAGGAGTGCAGGCGTCGGCCACAGCTACCAGACGGCCGGGGCCGGAGTGCAGGTTTATCGGGGACATGCCTACCCCAAAAAGTATCGGGGAAGCATCTTCATCGGAGCCAACACCGCCAATCTATATCACCGACGGGTTCTCGAAGAGGATGGGGTCACCTTCAAATCAGTGCGTGGGGAACCCGCGGAGACGGAGTTCGTCCGCTCTACCGACAACTGGTTCCGCCCGGTCAACTCCATCAACGCTCCGGATGGCACTATGTACATCCTGGATATGTACCGAGAGTTGATCGAGGCCGCACATGTGCCCGCCAGAGTCATGAAACACCTGGACTTTACGAGAGGCCAGAACCGAGGACGTATTTACCGTGTCGCCCCTCCGGGCTTCGAAGTGCCTCCGGCACCCCGCCTGGGCGATGCCAGTATTCAAGAATTGATCGGCCATCTGGAGCACCCCGGCGGTTGGTGGCGAGAGACGGCCCATCGGCTGATCTACGAACGCAAGGACGCAGCGGCAGTCCCCTTACTCAGAGGGCTCCTGGAAGAGAGCTCCAAGCCTCTGGCGCGGATGCATGCTCTCTGGTCGCTCAAAGGACTCAATGCTCTCCGAGATGAGGACTTATCAAAGGCCTTGAAAGATTCTTCCCCGGGTGTGCGGGCACACGCTGTCCAGCTGGCCGAATCCAGATTGAACCGCACCCGGTCCCTCTTCAATCAGGTATTGGCGCTGGCCGAAGATGATGACCCGAAGGTCCGTTTTAGAGTGGCATTGACACTGGGAGAGGCGAAGAATCGAGAGGCTTTTTCAGGCCTCGTGCGCATTGCAGAACGGGACTCTGCTGACCGCTGGACCCGGAATGCCATTCTCAGCTCGAGCTCTGAATTCTCCGACCGTTTGCTGGTTGAACTCCTCGACACGGAAGGGTTCTTGGAGAAGGAAGAAGCGGCCGAATGGCTCTCTCCTTTGGCCCGGGTTATAGGAGCTCGAAACAAGCGCTCCGAGCTCAATCGACTCACACAGACTGCGGCGACCCATGAGACCCTCAAGGAGAACAGAGAGGCCCAACAGGTCATTGTCACCGGCCTTGCAGAAGGGTTGGCCATCTCTGGCAGAAGTCTCTCCGGACTACGTCGCCTTTCGGCGGCGGCGAGGCGAATGATCCAGAACCTGGTGGATCGATCCGAGACGATCGCCGCGAATCTTGATTTGACTGAAGAGGAGCGGGTAGGCGCGATTCGGCTTCTCGCCCACGGTGGCTTTGATCGGGTGAGGAAAGCGCTGACTGCCCTGATCGACTTCCAGCAGCCCCAGGCAGTACAACTCGCCGGCATCGCGGCTCTCACCGGCTACGACCATCCCGAGATCCCATCCTTGTTGCTGGAGTCTTGGAGCAGCCAGACTCCGGAGGCCCGAAACAAGGTCCTGACAGGTCTCTTGTCGCGAGAACACTGGACACGCTCTTTGTTGGACGCAATCGAGGCTGAGCAGATCCCCTCCAACCAGATCGACCCCAAACGCCGTGAGCTCTTGATGAGCCACAGCGATGAGGCGATCCGTGCTCGGGCCGCGACGCTGTTTGACTCTCAGGCTCCTGGTCCACGGCAGGAGGTCCTTGCCGACTATCAAGCAGCACTTACGCTGACGGGGGACAGAACTCGAGGAGAGACCGTTTATCGCCGAGAGTGCATCAAGTGTCACCGCCTTTCTTCCACCGAGCACCTCATCGGTCCGAATCTAATCATGGGATCTTACAAAGATCCCGAACCGTTGCTTACCAATATTCTAGATCCCAACCGTTTCGTTGAACCTCAATACCTTCAGTATGTCGTAACCGACAAGAAGCGACGGCTCTTCACCGGAATCCTGACCGATCAGACTGCGATGAGTGTCACCCTGCTGGAAGGGGAAGACCTTCAGAACACGATCTTGAGAAAAGATGTTCTGGAAATCAGGGCAACTGGTAAGTCGTTGATGCCCGAAGGCCTCGAGGAAAATGTCAGTCACCAGGAAATGGCGGACCTGCTCAAGTTCATCCTCTACTATCAGTACGTGATCGGAACCGAGAGCGCAGGATACGGACCAGGTGACGAGGTCTTCGAACCTCTAGCGACGCGTCGCTGGGGACAAGAAGATCGCAACCGACCCTGAGCTGGAACTTCAAGGATTCGTCGCACGTCTGAACGTGGCACGTCGCACGTCTCCTGTCCTCCGAAGGTGTCGCCAACGGGTGAACTACCAGCGTTACGAAGTCAAGTCCGACAGAGCCGCGA
>CAUZIZ010000021.1:0-46269 GCA_963579905.1 Acidobacteria bacterium UBA6911
TTCATCCAACAGGGGCCATACAGACCGGAATTTCTCAGTCAATTCGGTCAGCGTATCCATGCACGCGCAGCATAGCATTACAAACTACATATTGATACCTTTATTTATTTACTAGTCCTAAGGGAAAACTTCACCCAAGAGGAAGCGAAGCAACCTTCGGCAGTTGACAGAGCCGTGACTGCCAGGGAGCGGGGCCCGACAGGGACCATACCCCCAGGCGCTTCATTGAAGCACAGGATCCCACTCCCTCACGGTCATGGCGCTGCTAGCGATGATCATGGCAAAGGGGCAATCCAAGTTTCTTTCTCGAATGGGCCAGGGTTGGCGATGCGGAGCGAAGCGAGCTACCCTGGGGCACGGTCGTTCCAGAAAATGCGCTACCCCGAAGGGGTTATTGCCGACCGGAAACGCGTTGGCAATAACGCTTTCAGCGTAGAAGAAGGAAGCGACTTGAACCCAGGGTAGCTCGCTTCGCGTTGCAACCCTGGGCTACACGCAATAACGCCTTCGGCGTAGCTGATACCTCATGAAATCAAGCAAAGTTTCTTTCCTGAATGATCCGGGCGGTGGCCACAATTAGAGGGATCGAGAAATATGACGCCAATGCCAAGTGACCTTCTTTTCCCAACCCTGGTCGTGGGCAGTCTCCCTCGTCCTCAGTGGGTCAAGGAGCTGATCGAGGAACGCAAGTCAGGCAAAGTCAGTTCGGCCCAGGCCGATCAGCTGCTGAATTCGGTAGTTCCCTCGGCCTTGAAGATGCAGGAGAGGGCCGGGATGGACTTCATTTCCGACGGCGAGTGGAGGCGCGAAAGCTATGTCAAAGTCTTCGCAGAGGCAGTCACAGGATTCCAGTCCGATCTTGTATCGGCGGGTAACCCCGAGTTCCCTGATCTGAGATATCCCGCGGTTGTCTCCGAGCTCTCGCCCCAGCGATCGATCGCCGCCTCCGAGGTTGAGTTTATCCGCAGGCACAGCGACAGCCGGATCCTGGTCGCCTTGCCTTCCGCGTACACCATTGCCCGCCGAATGTGGGACCCGGAGCACTCCTCATCTGCCTACCCCACCCGTGAAGCGTTCATGGACACTTGCATCCCCATCATCCGAACCGAGATCGAGACACTCATCGGACTTGGAGTAGAGGCGATCCAGCTCGACGATCCCTGGCTGGCACTCCTGGTAGACCCTGACTACCGCAGGCGGGAAAACATCGACGACGTGGAAGCGGAGATCGAACTCAGCGTCAGGTCTGTAAACCAAGCCGTCGAGGGCATAGAAGGCGCCTTTCTAAGCGTCCATTTATGCCACGCTCATTTCAACCGATCGCATTCCACCAAGGGCTCCTACGAACTGATCATCGAGGCCCTCGGCCGGATGCAGGTCGACCGCTTCGCCATCGAATTTGCGACGCCCGACGCCGGCGGGTTGGAAGTCCTTCGGAACTTCCCGAAGGACAAGATCCTGGGGCTCGGGGTTATCGACCATACCGACCTCAAGGTGGAGACTCCGGAACTGGTGGTGGATAGAGTCGAGCGGGCAATGCAGTACGTTCCCAAGGAACGGATTTCTCTGAATCCGGATTGTGGGTTCTCCCCATCCAGCATCAACCCGATGGACCTGGACGAGGCGTATCTTAAATTGAAAGCGATGTGCGACGGCGCGTCCCTGTTGAGAAACAAATACGCTTAACCCGCGCTTAACCCGCATTTCTCATCGCTACGAAAGAGACCGGTTCTGCTGGTACTCGGAGGTGGGGACACTAACCTGGCGGCCGGCAGGGCCATCGCCACGGTGCCCCCGTGGCTGAGCGACTTGCTGGCCTTGAAAACCCTGAGCTCCAACTCCAGGGCTCGGGCTCCGTCTCGCAACTCCAGGTCGTGACAGGATGCCAGGAACAATGCAAGGGTATGCGCGGTGCGGCCCCGAGTGGGATAGCGATTGTTGGCCTGTTCCAACTGCTCCAGTGCTCCTCGGAATTCTCGCTTGGCAGCCAAGATGTTCACCTGCTGGAGCAGCGCCTCCTCGTTGGCAGGATCAGATTGAAGGACTCCTGTGGACTGGACCAGAGCCTCATCCAGCTGCCGTGTTTCCAGGAGGGCCTGAGCCAGAAGAAGCCGAGCACTCGAATCCTCGGGGTTGACGCTGAGCGTCGACCTCAGGTGAGGTATTGCTTCACTTCGCCGTTTGGCTCCGGATAAGAGAAAACCCAGGTTATAGTGAGCCGTAGCGTGTTCCGGATCCAATCGTAGCTACTTCCTGGAACTGCTGCATTACCTCCTCGGTCTTTCCCAGCTGCGCCAGAGACGTCCCCAGATTGACGCGCGCCGGGATACTGCCGGGCTTGGCAGCAATCGCCTTGCCGAACTCAGCGGCGGCCTTGGAAATACGTCCTGCTCCGAAAGCCACGCGACCGCGTATCAGATGAACCCGCTCGCCCCTCAACAGGTCTTTCAGTCCGTCGACCAGCAAATCAGCAACCCGGATACCAACCGATCCTCGCTGTTTCAGATGTGCTCCAGCCCGTTCCAGATCTCCCAAGCCGCGGTAAACCATGGCAAGAGCATAGTGAACCAGGTTTGCTCAGGGAACATGCTCCAAAGCCTTTTCGAACTGTCCTACGGCGTCCTCGTATTTTCCGCTGGAGAGGGCCAGCTGTCCCAGGCCGAAGTGGGCCGCGCCACAGCCTGGGTCGAGCTCGAGAGCCTGCTCAAACCGAGCGCCGGCTTCCACTCGGCGACTCTGCTGCACCAGTACATCTCCCAAGTTGACGGGCACGGGGAGAAACTCCGGTCGAAGTTTTCGGGCATGCCCGTAGTAGAGCGATGCCTCTGAGAGACGACCCTCTTTGTGGTACAGATATCCTAGGAGATAGATCCATCGGAAATCCCGCGGGGCCATTCGATGGGCGTTGAGGTAGCAGACCTCGGCGGCATCACTGAGCAGGTAGGCATGATACATCTGCCCCAGCTGTCCATAGGTTTCGCCCAACTCGGCGTCAGTTGTCTCCAGATTACCGGCCAGGGTGGCCCAGGTGTTCTTGGGAAAACTGGAGCTGCTCGCCCACGTCCGTCTCCAGTGATGTCATCTCCGGATAAGGCAGAGAAAGCAGCCCCACCCTGGGGGCACGCAGGCTGGAGTCCAGCGATGGTTGCTGTTGGGGAGCACTCCCAAAGGCAATGGCGGAAAAGACGAATGCGGAGAAGGCTATGGCGCAAAACCAGAAGCGTCTTCTCAGGGCAGCAAGTCTTCGAGAGTCCAATCGAGAATGAGTCATTTTTTGCTTGGAGATGCCCCTTCTTGAAGGGTTGAATAACGATTAACGGGTAGATTGCTCCACTCCTCAGCCTGACCGGAGGGCCAATGCACCCGAACCATCTTCACCCGATCCCAGGCTCCCAGACCCACCAGAACTCGGGGGTCGAGGGAGGAGCAGAAGCTGCCGACGGTTCGGACCCGACGCCAAAGCACGGTGTCGTTGGGCAAGGTGAACTTCACCCGGGTCTCGAGCACGTCTCGACGGCCTTCCTTGTCCCTCAGTCTAAGGCCCCTCCAATGCCGGCGACTTCCCAACTGATTCAAGAGCAGCCTGGCTGGACCGCTGTTGTTCATAACCAGTTGTCGGTGTCACCGTCATTGTCGACGTCTCCCAAGGCCGCTCCCCGACTGACTTCTTTCAGCCGAAAGGAGGCTCCGGCCCGATATGTGACATCCCTGAACAAGAGGGCGCCTGTATTCTGAAACAGATGGTTGGACTGCCCCAGGGGGGCAAAGGGCTCCCCTCTCGAGCCTGGTCGAACAAAGTCCGGACGGCGCCATTGAGTGCGACCAGGTCCAGCCGGCCATCGTTGTCGAAGTCCAACCAGCCCGGCCCGAATCCTGCAAACCTCAGACTGGGCAAGTGGAGACCCGACTCGATGGTGCGCTCATCAAACAAGCCATTGCCCTGGTTGACGTATAACGTGTTGGTCTCCTCCGTCAGGTTGGTGACGAAGAGATCCTCGTCTCCATCACCGTCAAAGTCGGCCGCATCCACACCCATACCAGCTTCCGCCTGACCTACCCTATTCAAGGCCGTGCCTCCCCAAAGCGCCTCGTTTCGGAAGCTGCCATCCTGCTGATTCATCCAAAGTTGATTCGGGTCCCCATCGTTAGCTACGTAGATGTCGGTCCAGCCATCGCCATTGAAATCGGCGGTCCCACTCCCAGTCCCGAACCATATTTTGCCAAGATTCCCGCCAAATTGGACACGTCTTCGAAGATCCCCTCGCCCCGGTTGCGAAAGAGACGGTCTGGCACCGGCTTATAGGCACCAGGACCGCAATAGTCGCGGGCGCTGCTAGTAGCGTAGCAGGTTCGATTCTGGGTCACGGAAAAGTCCACATAGTTGATTACGAAAAGATCGATTCTGCCATCTCTATCGTAGTCCAGAAAGGCGGCACTGGTACTCCAGCACGGATCGTCGGTTCCGGATCGATGGGTGACATCGGAGAAGGTCCCATCGCCCCGGTTCAAGAACATCTGGTTGGAGGTCAGGTTGGTGACGTAGAGGTCGGGGCGACCATCGTTGTTGATGTCACCAACCGCTACCCCCATTCCGTACCCTCCACCACGAGAGTACTTTCATTTGTGACATTGGTGAAGTTCAGCTGGAGAACGCCATTGGAATCCAACTGGAGATCGTTGCGGAAGAGTTGATCCCGAGGCGAGCCGGAGCCGTCCCAGGGAAAGATCGCATCCTTGAAACTCTTTCCCTTTCCAATCAACGCGCCCTGAACCAGATAGACATCCAGATCGCCGTCGTTGTCATAGTCGAACAGAGCCCCTCCCGAGCCAGTGATCTCGGGCAGATAGAGTTCCCCAGTCATGCCGTTGAAATGCTGGAAGTCCAACCCAGCCGACTCCTGAGCGTCGAAAAAGATTGGGGCGGAGAAATCCTGCTTCGGAGATTCCCTCGACACCCTCTCCTGGGCCAGTAAGCACGGCACCGCGCCGCCCAGACACAGGGTCGATCCAACCATGGCTGCACTGACCGACAAGATCAGGCGATTGAGACCAGAGTGCATCGCCCACATATTAACCCAACCAGACCGGAGAAAGCGGACGCTTGCGGTCGGCGGACGGGGGTTCTGTCTCCAGGCCGAAGTCTTGTTCTTCCGACTAGGAGCCTTTGGCTCGGACGGCGGCCGGGAGCCCACCGCTACGCCGGGCCCAAAGTTTCCCTAGATTCAGTCTTTGCTGCTTGGGACTTGCTTGTATTATCTTGGGAATTTTCCTAGCGTACTCACCTGCAGCTGGGTCGGATACTCCGGAGAGTGATAGACTCGGTGGATCGCGCTCACAAAATCCGCCTCCACCGCTTTGAAAATGTTGGGAACATATTTCTGGGGGTTGCGGTCTACCAGAGGAAACCAGCTGCTCTGGATCTGAACCATGATCCTGTGGCCCCTCTTGAAATCGTGAAACAGATCCTGCAGCGGAAGTGACACCTTGGTGATGCGGTTGGGTATGAAGGGTTCGGGTCGCTCGTAGGAGTTGCGAAAACGTCCCCGGATGACTTCGCTTCTGATCAGCATCTGATAGCCGCCCATGCGAGCTTGGCCAGGATTGAGCACCGGGTCGGGCGCGGAGCTCGGATGCACATCGATGACTTTGACGATCCAGTCTGCATCACTGGCGGACGTCGAAACCTAGAGCTCCGCCTGGATGGGACCAGCCAGGGTCAAATCCTCCTCCAGGACATTCGTCTGATAAGAGAGAACGTCGGGTCTGCGGGAAGCCAACCGCTGATCATCCGTCATGTACTCTCGGGTCATCTCGGGCGAGATCTCCTGAGTGAAGGGGACCGGCCTATGTGGATCGCTCAGGTATTCGCCGAAGTCCTCCTCTCCGGCCTGGGGAGGATCGAAGGAAAGCCCTCCTCTCTGGCGAAGATACAGTGTCTTTTCCCGAACTGAGGTGGGCGGCCACTGCTCGAAGGTACGCCAGCGGTTGGCCCCTGTCTCGAAGACGTACGCCTCAGGCAAAGCCAGTTCCCCTTCTTGCTTGAGGTGATAATTGAAGAAGGGGACTAGAATTCGTTCCCGGTAAAAATCAGAAGTCGGGGAGCCGAAGCGGGCATTTCCCAAACCGGTTCCTTCCCGTCGGCCCCAATCCCCGTGGGCCCAGGGCCCCATGACCAGGATGTTGAATATCTCCGGATTATTCCGTTCCACTGCACGGTAGATCTGCAGGGGACCGTACAAGTCCTCGGCGACGAACCATCCGCCGACCGTCATGACCGCACACGCGATGTCCTTCAGGTTGGGGATGATACTGCGTTCCTGCCAGAAGGCGTCGTAGTTTGGATGACGGACGAGCTCCTCCCAGAAGCTCGATTCCCCGTCGAGGTAGGTCTGATTGACCTCTGATAGGGGACCGAGCTTGAGGAAAAACTCATACCCATCGGGTGTTCCTAAATCGAAGCGCACCCCCGGTTTGGTGGTAGGACCTGAACGGTCTCGGCCATGACGGGCAAGAAAGCCGAAGGCATGGGGAAGGAAGAAAGCGCCATGATGATGGAAATCGTCGAAAAAGAAGTCCCCTATGGGAGCTTGAGGGGAAGCCGCTTTCAGGGCGGGGTGGCCACCAATCATCCCGGCCGCCGTGTAAAAACCGGGATAGGATATTCCCCACTGTCCCACCCTGCCGTTGTGGTGATCCAGGTTCTCCAGGAGCCACTCGATAGTGTCGTAGGTGTCGGTGCTCTCGTCGGTATCCTTCGGCGAGGTCTTTCGGGGAATGTGAGGGGTCATCTGAATCCAGGTGCCTTCCGACAGGTACCGTCCCCGCACATCCTGATAAACAAAAACATAGCCATCCCGAGCGAATCGGTGGCTGGGACCTAGCGCACTCCGGTATTGATCCGCGCCGTAGGGGCTGCAGCTATAGGGAGTCCGGTACAGAAGGATCGGGTATTCTCTGCTGACGTCATTGGGGGTGTACACCACAGTGAAAAGCTCGACGCCGTCCCGCATCTCAATCCTATATTCAAACTTGCTGTAGTTGGCTTTGATGTACTCCTCTTCCGAGGACGGGCCCTGGCCGAGGACGCCGATCGTCAGACTTGACCAGACTACCCAGGCGATCATCAACCTGGGAGGAAAGATAGAATCTCTCGAACGCAATGTGCATATTTCTGACATCGTTGACCGTGTTTTCGTGGAGTGTGAGATCCCGGATTTCCAGTCGGGTGATTCCGCCCTGAACAAGTGGATGTATCAAAGACTACAACAATGTCAACGGAACCAGCCCGCGGAGGGGCTTGTCGTCCAAGACCTCGATAGATGCTTGCACCAGCGCCCGGAGGCTGGTAGGCTTCCGAGCCTCCTCTTCAAGAGGTTGGGAGTCCCCGGTGTTCCGTTTCAGCAGGAAAATGAGGTTTCTGGCAGGCACAGGAGTGACCTGCGCCCTGTTGCTGTCGGCCGCCTGTTCCGAACCCGAGAGCAATGACCAGGAAGAGGGAGCCTTGGAAAAGAAACACCGTTTCATCCTTTGCAATGATGGGGGATCCCTGGCAGGTCCCATCGTGGAAGCTCCGATTGGTGTTGAGGGTCTGGTTCAGCTGGCGATCGAGCCTCTCCAGGATACCCTGATCGATACCCTCTACTGGCAGTTGGGGACCGACCCTTATATGGGATCGCCCTCTCATCGACTCTCGGACTACTACTCCCACAAGACCCAGGTGGGACCCATCTGGGGATCGGCCGGCACCACTTTCCCCAGTGCCGGTCTCTGGAGGATCCACGAAAACGCACGGCAGTTGATGGAGGCGGGTACCGACCCAGCAGCGGTGGTGGTGGCACAGGGGCACCGGGCTGGTCTGGAGGTGTTTCTGTGCATGCGGGTCAACGATGTCCACGACTCCCGGCTGGAGGGCGGCACCGAAGATCCGCTCATCTCGCCCACAAAGAGAGACCATCCTGACTGGCTCCTGGGAGAAGAGGGATCCCGGAGAACGGCGTATAACTTTTCCCTTTCCGAGGTACGCAAGTACAAGTTGGCATTGGCCACAGAAGCCATCGACAATTACGATCTGGATGGTTTGGACTGGGACTTCTGCCGCCATCCCTATCTCTTCCCTCAGGGTCGGGAAAAGGAAGGGGCAGGGCTCCTCACCCAACTTCTGACTCAGATCAAACAAGCCCTGGACCGGAAATCAGAAAGGGTAGGCCGCAAACTCTCGTTTTCGGTTCGTGTCCCAGGCCCCCTAGATCAAGCCTTGGCCCAGGGCATGGACGTGCGCAGCTGGCTTTCTCAGGGTCTCATCGACATCCTCATCGTGGGACATCAGCCCGGCAATAAACACCGTCTTCCGGTTGAGGAGTTCGTCGAGGCCGCTCGAGGCACTGGGACTCAGGTCATCGCCCAGGGTCTGGGCTTGTTTCAACAGCCGAGACCCCTCTCCGCCCGCCTGATCTGGAAGGAAAAGGACTACTACAGCGTGGAGATGTGCCGGGCGGTTGCCGCCGCCCATTTCAGGGCTGGCGCTGAGGGCATCTTTCTTTTCAACAACCATTACCTACAGGTGCTGAGAGACCAGGATTATGATCGGCTTCCCTGGAAAGAGATCGGCGATCCCGATCTCATCGCCCGGAAGGACAAGCACTATCTGGTAGATCAACAGCACTGGGATGCGGGACCACTCCCGCTAGAACTGGCGGGGGTAGGCGACAGCCGCCGCGTTTTCGTCGATGTCGCCGACGACTTGGATGCTGCACTAGAAGAAGGAGCGCTGAAGGAGGCTTCACTGCGACTACTGGTAGACCACCTGACGCCTCTGGATCAGCTGGAGATCCGTCTGAACGACGAGCTTCTGACGACCGCTAGGCCAAATCGAATATTCTTCAACGAGACCTGGCTCGAGTTCGACGTGGCACCCCCTCTTCTGAGACAGGGGTGGAACCGGGTCGGCGCAATTGTCCGAGGCCGTAATCCGCAAGTTATCAGCCCACTCTCCCTGAAAAGCGTGGAGGTCGTGGTTCGGTACAAAGGAGGCTGACAGAGTCCAAGATAGAAGATACAAGATTACAAACAGATCTTAAATTCCAAGTATCCAATGTGAGCCGGAATAAGATTCGGGTTTGGAGCTTGGAATTTGGAACTTCTTTGTATCTTGTATCTTGGGATTTACTTCAAGGGAGAAAAGGAATCATGGGTCGAGTTATTGCCTTCGTCTACGGACTGGTTGCGTACGCCGTCTTCGTCGTCACTTTCGTTTACGCGATTGGCTTCGTCGGAAACCTGGTCGTCCCCAAGAGCATTGATTCAGGGCCCGAGGCGCCCTTTGCCCAAGCGCTCGCCATCAATGCAATCCTTCTTGGTCTGTTCGCCATCCAGCACAGCGTCATGGCAAGGCCCGGCTTCAAGAAGGCTTGGACGAAGATTGTCCCCAAACCCGTCGAGCGGAGTACTTATGTACTCATCGCCAGTCTCCTGTTGCTTCTCATGTTCTGGCAGTGGCGCCCCCTGACCGCGGAGGTCTGGAACTTCCAGAGCGGCGCTGGCTACTTTATTCTGACGGGACTTTTCTGGCTGGGTTGGCTGATCGTTTTTTTGTCGACTTGCATGGTCGGTCATTCCGATCTGTTCGGACTGCGTCAGGTGTCCTGTTACCTGAAAGGGACCGGGTATCCCAAACCTGACTTCGTCGAGCCCGGATTCTACAAACGAGTGCGCCATCCCATCATGTTGGGCTTCGTGATTGCCTTCTGGGCAACCTTCCAGATGAGTGTGGGGCATCTGATATTCGCGGTTGCAACGACGGGCTATATACTTGTCGGTATCTTCTTCGAGGAACGAGATCTGATCAACTATTTTGGACAGGAGTACCAGGATTATCGACGCCGAGTCCCGATGCTGCTGCCCTTCGGTAGAAAGAAGTAGGAAACCCCAGCCGCAGGAGACCTCGTCGGGGTTAGTAGAGATCTTGCTGTTGACCAGCTCTCTCCTCGGAACTTGGCCTCATGTTGCTAACGGCTCAAGTCGTTCGCGGCTCTGTTGGACTTGACTTCGTAACGCTGGTAGTTCACCCGTTGGCGGCACCTTCGGAGGACAGGAGACGTGCGACGTTCAGACGTTCAGACGTGCGACAAATTCTTGAAGTTTCAGCTTAGGAATTGAACACCAGCACCCCTCGGGCTACGCGGCCGGCCTCCATGTCCTCGAAAGCCTGCGGTAGTTGCTCGAGACTGTAGCGCTTCGTGATCAGATCATCTAATTGGAGCTTGCCGGCGCGGTAGAGGCCGATGAATCGGGGGAGGTCGAGTCTCGGTCGAACTGAACCCATGAACGAACCCAGCAGTCGCTTGTTCTGAAGGACCAGGGTTGCCGGTGAAATGGCGACTTCTATCTTGACGGCGTGCAGCCCTACTATGGTGGCTGTCCCTCCGGGTCGGGCAGCTTCTAGCGCCTGCACGATGGTGGAAGCCGAACCGACGCTGTCAAATACGTACTCAGCCCCGCCACCTGTCAGCTCTCGTAGAGCCTCGACGGCATCAGTTCGACTGGAATTGATGGTGTCGGTCGCCCCTAGTCGTCGGGCGAAATCCAACTTGCTCTCCAGCACATCCACCGCGACGATGGGGTTGGAGCCCACCAACTTGCACCCCTGAACGGCACTCAGGCCAACACCTCCGCACCCGATCACTGCTGCAGAGAGACCTGGTTTGGCTTCGGCCGTGTTGATGACCGCGCCCACGCCGGTCGCCACTGCGCAGCCGGTGATGGCAGCAACCTCGAAGGGGACATCCTGGGGGATGGCGACAGCACTGGCCTCGTCGATGACGATGTGCTCCGACATGGTCGCGGCGCTAAGCATGTGTTTCAGGGTAATTCCGTCAAGTGTCTTCAGGCGAGAGGTCCCGTCCAGCAGCAGGGCCTGGAAGGTGGTTTCAGGCAACCGTTCGCAGAGATTGAAACGTCCACTGAGACAGGTGGGACAGGTCTCGCACCCGGGCAGCCAGTTGACCATTATCCGATCGCCGGGCTTGACTCGAGTCACTTGATCTCCCACTTCCTCGACCACTCCAGCGCCTTCATGTCCCAGCACCAGAGGCGGCGTGGCACGGAGCTCGCCCTTGTAGGTATGCAGGTCGGAGTGGCAAACGCCGGCCGCGTGCACACGGACCAGAACTTCTGTCGGCTTGGGCGAATCGAGTTCCACTTCTCCAATCGTCAGAATTCCTACTTCGAGGATATACGCAGCTTTGATCCTCATGATGGGTTCAGACTACCATGATTCGAGAACGAAACTTCCCGATCGATGGAATCCTGAAGCGCAAGCGAGGGGTTGGGGAACACCGCGAATCGTCCTGAGTTCGCTGCTTCGCTGAGCTTCAAGCCCCTTTGTCCACCATCTCGCCGCACCCCAACCCCTAACTTCCGCTTCAGGATTACATGACCTAAAGGTCACTGAATCAATGGGTTAAAAAATTATTCCGCAGGAACAAGCCCAATGAAGGTTCAGCTTAGTTGAAGCGGGGAGGAGCGCGAGCCGAAACCGGCCCGTTTTTGCTAAGATGGCAGGGTGAATTTCGCCTGGACCCAGGAGCAAGAAATCCTGCGGGACACCATTCGGAAATTTGCTCTCAGCGAAATCGCTCCGCATTCTGCTCTCTGGGACAGCGAGCAGACCTTCCCTACCGAAATCTTCAAGAAACTGGGCGCGCTGGGGATCCTGGGGGTCCTCGTGGACCCCGAGTATGGAGGTGCCGGGCTTGGCTGTCCCGAATACGCCCTCGTCATCGAGGAGCTCTCACGGGTCGATGGGGCGATCGGCAGAAGGAAAAGTATGTAAAGCCCCTGGCCTGCGGAGAGGCCCTAGGGGCGTGGGCTCTAACCGAGCCCGGCTCGGGGAGTGACGCGGCCAGCGCTCGCACGCAGGCGGTCAAGTGAGACGGCGACTGGTGGATCAACGGGACCAAGAGCTTCTGCATTCATGGCAGCTATGCCGAAGTGTACGTAATTCTGGCGGTAACTGCGCCGAGTAAAGGCGCTCACGACATGTCCGCTTTCATCATCGAAAAGGGGACGAAGGGCCTCCGCCCCGGGAAAAAGGAGGACAAGCTTGGCTGCCGAGCCAGCGACACGGCCTCACTCACCCTGGAAGACTGCCGTGTCCCCGAAGAGAATATTCTCGGACGGGAAAATGAGGGATTCCTCGAGGCGCTGAAGATTCTAGACGGCGGCCGCATCTCGATTGCCTCAATGGGGGTAGGCATTGCGCAAGAGGCTCTCGACTGCAGTGTGACATACGCGCAGGAGCGCGAGCAATTCGGGCGTGCCCATTGCTCAGTTTCAGGCGATCCAGGGAAAGCTGGCTGAGATGCCCACCCGGTTGGAAGCGGCAAGGCTATTGGCGTATCGAGCGGCCTGGTTGAAAGAAGAGCAAGGGGTTGCAATCCCGAAATACTCGTCCATGGCCAAACTCTTCGCCGGCAAGGCCGCGGTGTGGATCGCTGAGCAAGCCATCCAGATCCACGGGGGTTACGGCTACACCAGGGACTACCCGCCTGAGAGGTATTGGCGTGATGCCAAGCGCTGTACAATCGGAGAGGGCACCAGTGAGATACAACTCATCGTGATTGCCCGAGAGGTACTGAAGTGATCAGGATTGGCCGGGGATAGTCCAGAGTAGAAGGGTGCAGAGACAATCCGAATAGAAAACGACACTCTTCAGTACGGGGAGATTCAGCAGCAGGTTGAGCGCATACGTCGAGGCGATATTCGCACCATGGCTCGAACCCTGAGCATGATCGAGAACGCTCGGGACGACCGCGTCCGGTCACTGCTTACCCATCTCTACCCACACACCGGGCAGTCTCTGATCGTCGGCATCACCGGGAGCCCTGGATCCGGCAAGAGCACCCTGGTCGATCGACTGGCACGCTTCTACAAACAGTCCGCCAAGAAGGTCGGAATCATTGCGGTGGACCCTACCTCGCCATTTTCCGGCGGAGCCCTGTTGGGTGATCGAGTTCGGATGCAAGCGCTGTCAACGGATCCTGCCATCTTCATTCGAAGCATGGCGACCCGGGGACGGATGGGAGGGCTGTCTGAATCCGTCAGTGATGCGTTGATCGTCCTGGAAGCGGGCGGCTACGAAGTCCTGATCATCGAGACCGTCGGCGTAGGACAGGATGAGGTCGATGTCGTCCGCACCGCTCAGGTTACGGCCGTGGTTCTGGTCCCAGGGATGGGGGACGAAATACAGAGCATAAAGGCGGGTATCATGGAAATCGGGGATGTCTTCGTCATCAACAAGGCCGATCGCCCTGACACCTCCAGAACCGAGCAGGAGCTCAGGTCAGCCCTTTCTCTGGCCACCCGCCCAGATGGCTGGGATCCACCCATCGTCAAGACCGTGGCTACCCTTGGAGATGGGACGGGAGAGTTGACAGAGGCGCTGACCGCCTATCATCAATTCTCGGTGAAGGATGGGCTTCCCAGGGAACGAAAGCTGGAGCTGTGTCGACAGAGGCTCGTCGAAATGGTGCGCGACAACGTGGCCGAGCGGATCTTGAGCCAGATCCCCAGCGCGGATTTCGAAAGCTATGCCGAAAAATTGGCAAACCGGGAGACCGATCCCTATACTCTCGTAGACCTGCTGCTGGAGCAGTCTGGACTTGGGAAGAAACTTCGATGATCAGAAAAATATCCCACGTCGGAATCGCGACCCACTCAATAGCCGTCCTCTCAGAGTTCTACAAAACTCTGGGACTGGAGATCGAATCCACCGAGATCGTCGAGGATCAGAAGGTCCAAGTGGCGCTGATAAAGGTAGGGGAGTCGTCAATCGAACTCATCGAAGCCACGGAAGAGGACTCGGTGGTCGCCCGTTTTCTTGAGAAACGCGGAGAGGGGATTCACCACATCGCAATCGAAGTGGAGAACCTACAAGACCATCTGGACCGTTTGAAGGAAAAGAACGTCAAGTTAATCGATAAAAGCCCGAGGCTTGGCGCCCAGGGGCGTCTTATCGCCTTCATTCACCCTGAATCCACCGGAGGGGTGCTTGTAGAGCTCTCCCAACCCATAGAATGAAGCTGGGTCGGTTCCAACTCCACAGAATCTCCGATGGTGAGATAAGACTCGACGGCGGTGCCATGTTCGGCATCGTACCCAGAGTCCTGTGGGAGCGGAAAACCGAACCGGATGAACGCAACCGAGTCCGGCTGGGTTTGAACTGTCTCCTCATCCGTACCGGCAATGAGAACATTCTTGTGGACACAGGCTGCGGCGACAAATACTCGCAGAAGGAGCTGGACATCTATGGGATCGTCCACCCCACTGATGTTGTGAGTGAACTGAGGCGAGTCGGACTCCAGCCCCAAGACCTGGACTTCGTCATCAACACCCATTTCCACTTCGATCACTGCGGGGGAAATACTCGCTGGGAGGGCGATGCAGTTGTCTCGACGTTCCCCCGCGCAACCCATGTCGTGCGGAGGGAAGAATACGAGGCAGCAACGAACATCAATCAGCGAACCGCCGGATCCTACTTTTCCCACAATTGGGAATCCGTGGAAGGCGCGGGAAGGCTCCGGATCCTGGAGCAGGATGCAGAGATCGTCCCCGGCGTCAGCGTGGTGCACACCCCAGGTCACACCCTCGGCCACCAGTCGGTCAGGATAGAATCCGAAGGGGAGATCGTCTTCTATCTGGCCGATTTGTGCCCCACCTCCGTCCACGTCCCACTGCCCTGGATCATGGGTTACGATCTGTTCCCGCTCACAACACTCGAGACGCGAAAGCGGATCTACCCTCAGGCAATCGAAGAAGAATGGCTGTTGTTCTTCGAACATGATCCGGAGATAACGTCCGGACGACTCTCCGAGAAGGAGGGTAGGTTTGTGCTGGAACCGAGCGACTGGGACGACACCTAGAAAGGATCGATCGAATGGACCAGGCTCAGATTGGAATCATCGGGGGTAGTGGACTTTACGAAATACCCCTGGAGAATCGGCGAGAGACAGAAGTTGAGACACCGTTCGGCTCCCCTAGTGACAGCTTTCTGACCGGCCAGCTGCAAGGGAAGAATGTCGCTTTCCTGGCTCGTCACGGCCGCGGACACCGCCTGATTCCGTCGGAGCTCAACTTCAGGGCCAACCTTTACGCGTTCAAGAAGCTGGGGGTAAGCCAGATCCTTTCGGCAAGCGCGGTCGGGTCCCTGCGCCTGGAGCACAAACCCATGGACTTCGTGCTGCCAGAGCAGTTCCTTGACCGCACCTCCAAACGCATCTCTACCTTCTTCGGAGACGGAATCGCCGCCCACATCAGCTTCGCCGATCCGGTTTGTCACCGGCTCCTAGAAACGGTGGAACAGGCATCGAGCAACATCCAGTTCCCCATCAAACGAGGGGGAACCTACGTCTGCATGGAAGGACCTGCCTTTTCCACCCGCGCCGAGTCCCATCTGTACCGCAGTTGGGGCATGGACCTGATCGGGATGACCAACCTCCAGGAGGCCAAGTTGGCGCGGGAGGCGGAGATCTGCTACGTCACACTGGCCATGGTGACCGATTACGATTGTTGGCACGAAGAAGAAGAGGCCGTTACGGTCGAGAGATTAATCGAATATCTGAACAAGAACAGCGAGAATGCACAGCGCCTGCTTACCGAGGTGGTTCGAGTCTTGCCGGAGCAGTCGGACTGCCCCTGCCAGCACGCTCTCGAAAGTGCCATCATTACAGACCCCAAGGCCATCCCCCAGTCCGCCAGAGAGCGCTTGGACGCCATCATCGGAAGGTATCTGGATTGATTCAGTCCCATATATTCACACAAGGAAGGAGAACCCTGAATGGCTTCGGTAGTGGTTGTCGGTTCGGTTGCCTACGACTCGGTTGAAACTCCCTTCGGAAAGGTTGAGGATGCCCTCGGAGGCGCCGCTACTTATTTCAGCGTGGCGGCCGGATTCTTCTGCGACGTGCAGCTGGTTGGCTGTGTCGGAGAGGACTTTCGCGACGAGGATCTCGCCCTCCTGAAATCCCGTCAGATCGATCTTGCCGGCCTGGAAAAGATGAAGGGAAAGACTTTTCGCTGGGCCGGAGAGTATGGATACGACCTGAACGAAAGACGAACTCTGGACACCCAGCTAAACGTCTTCGCCGACTTCAATCCTACACTTCCCCAGGCCTACCGCAGCAGTGACTACGTCTTCCTCGCCAACATCGACCCGGCACTGCAGCTGCGAGTGCTCTCCCAGGTGGACACACCCCAGCTGGTGGCCTGTGACACCATGAACTACTGGATCGAGGACCACTTCGAGACTCTGCTTGAAACCCTCAAGCACGTCGACGTGCTTCTCATCAACGATGGCGAGGCACGCCAGCTAACGCAGGAGTCCAACCTGATCAAGGCCGCAAACAAGATTCACCAATGGGGACCAAGCACGCTCGTGGTCAAGCGGGGAGAATATGGAGCGCTGATGTTTCAAAGAGATCATCGGAACCAAGCATCCATCTTCGCGGCACCGGCTTTTCCCCTGGAAGATGTGTTTGACCCGACCGGCGCGGGCGACAGCTTCGCGGGTGGGTTCATGGGCTATCTTACGGGCACGAACCGCTCAGACCCAGATGCCTTCCGCCAGGCGATCATCTTCGGTTCGGTGATGGCAAGCTTCAATGTGGAGAAGTTCTCTCTGGAGCGCTTGAAAACCCTGACGTTCACCGAAATCGAGCTCCGCTACCGGGAGTTCAAGCGTCTGACTCATTTCGATGATTTCGCCCACTGGCGCGATGAAGTGACGACGTGAAATCTCTACTCCTCCTTCTGACCCTCTCCGCCCCAGCCTGGGCGCAGGAGGCACCAGAGATCGATCCACTCGCCCTGGAGTGGTTTCAAAAAGGAGAAGCCCTGATCGACACTCCTCAACAGTACTCGGATCAACAAGCCGAGTACTTCGAAAAGGCGATCACACTGGCTCCGCAGCTAGTCCCTGCGCGATACAACCTTGCCCTCATCTATATCAGACAGGAAAGGCTGGATCGGGCTTTGGTGCACCTGAATGCACTGATTGAAGTGGAGAAGGAAAACTTGCGCGGTTACCTCCTGCGGGCGGGCGTGCTCGAAAGGCGTGGCCAGTTTGATCTGCTAAGAAAAGACCTTGCGACGATTCTCGACAGGGACCCGGAGAATCCCGAGGCCTGGGAACTACAAGGGAGATCTCACTATCGGGCGAAGCGTTATCAGGAGTCGTTACAAGCTTTCCAAAAGGCCTTGGCACTGAATCCAGGCTTGACCGAGATGTACCTCCAACTGGCCCAGGTGCAAATGCTCTTGGAGCAGGGCGAGGCAGCCGTCCAAAGCTATCAGATCTTCCTGGCTAAGTATCCAGACGATTTCGAGGCTCGTTTTCTACTTGGTCGTCTCTATCGACAACTGAACCAGAATGAGTCGGCGATGAAAGAGTTGCTGCGGGCGGAGCGCTTGAATCCGGACGATCCCCGGCTCGCTCAGATCATGGGGGATCTCTACCTCGAACTGGGAAACCTGAAGGAAGCTCATAAGCGGTTGCTCCGGGGTGATAGAGATAACACCGCCAATCTAGGCATCATTGCCCAGCGCGAAGGACGCAACCGGGAGGCGACAGAACACCTCCTCAAAGCCCTCGAGAAGGATCCAGAGCAACCACTTCTGTGGGCCTATCTGGGAGACGCATTGGTGGCTCTGGACGAGAAAGTGGAGGCTATCAAGGCCTACCAGTCCGCCTTGGATCACCAGCCAGAAGACTATTCGAGCCTATACAACCTGGCAAGTCTTCATGCCGCATTGGGTCAGCCGGACCAAGCAATCGACTATCTGGGGCGAGCATTGCAGGTGAAGCCTCAATCAGGATTCGCACACTACAATCTGGCCCTCATGCTGGATACGAAAGAGGAATACGCTGAGGCCCAGACACACTACCTAAAGGCGATCCAGAACGGAATCGGAAAGCCCGAGGCTCACTTTCGCCTGGCGATCATCTATGCCAGACAATCGGAGCCCCAGAAATCGCTGCCGCATCTCGAAGTGGCCTTCCGCGAGAATCCGCACAAATTCGCGCCACTGGTGCGGGCGGAACTTCGCCAGATCCACTCAGATCTGGATAACATCCGTTACCGCCGCGACTTCAATGACCTGCTAAAGAAGTACCTGCCCCAGGGGGTTGAGCCTGTGCTTGAGAGTGAAACAGTGAACAGTGAACAGTGAGCAGTGAGCAGTGAGCAGTGAGCAGTGAGCAGTGAGCAGTTTAGCATCAACAGGGTCAATCCCGACGAAAAGCATGCACGGCTCAGCATTGATACTGTAGAACACGCTCGCAAGATTGCTGATAGCTGAAGCAGAATTGATGACTCACTATTGACTCAATCACTGATCACTGATCACTGATCACTCTCTTCTCGTGACGAATAGCCGCCAGGATACCCTTCAGGGCTGCGTTGGCCTTTGCCTTGCTAATACCGGGGACGGAATCGTCGTAGTCTGTGAGCTTGGCGACCACGATCTGCCTCGAGGGAATAACCAGTGTGGTTTGCCCTCCGGCCCCGGCCGCGTAGTAGGTATCTTCGGGTGCGTCGTAGTTACCCGTCGTGTTGAGCCACCACATACCTCCGTATCTGGCCACACTCTCCTTGTTTTCCTCGTTGTTCCAGGCAGGCGCCGGCGTTCGAACGAAGTCAACGAAGTCTTTGGAGAGGAGGCGCTTGCCCTGCCAGAGTCCCTCCTGCAGGTAAAGGAGGCCGATGCGAGCCCAGTCTCGAACCGTTCCGTGCTCATAGCCGGACAACACGAAGTTCCCGTAGGGATCCGTGTCTAGTACCATACGCCTGATTCCGATCTCGTCGAAAAGGGCTCGCTGGGGGTAGGTCAGGTACTCCTCACCCTGCGCCCGGACGATACACTTGACGATGTAGCCGAGAATCAGGGGATCACAATTCCGGTACCGTCCCACCGTGTTGGGCGGATACTGCAAGGGTCGACTGGCCACGTATCGGAAAATATCAATCGCGCCACAGTAGGGGTAGTAGTGATCCGGGTACTCGGGTCCCACTACGTACCGCCCTTCCGGGGTCTTCACCAAAGCCTCGTAGAGGGTGAACTTCAGGCCACTCGACATCCGCATCAGATCGGCGATTCGAATCTGGGCTCTCTCGTCTCCGGGCTGCTGCCACTCGGGTACTGGAGCGGGATCCTCCAGCTTCAAGAGACCCTCCTGCTCGAGTCTTCCGATCAGAGTGCCGGTAAGACTCTTCCCCTGGGACCAGCTTTCCAGCAGGGTATTCTTGGTGATTCCCTCGGCGTAGCGCTCGGCCACCAGACGACCCTTATACAGGACCACCATGCCTGCGATTTGCGACGGCTTCTCAAACGCCAGGTCCACCGCCGCTTCCACTTTCTCCTGGTCAACCTCGGGCGGCAAGGGATCATCCGACAGCATGTCACCCATGGGCCAGGCCTGCGTCTGGGCGTCGGGAAGACTGGTCTGGACCGGGACAGGCTCGAAGAAGATGCCCTCGTGGTCGGCCGGGTGGATGATGCACCCTTGATCGCCGTAGAGCTTTGCCGTGCGTGTCAGCGTACCGCCTAGCGAGGCCCTTACCACTTGATTGTCGTAGTCGACTTCCTCACCAAGATCCGGAAAATCAGCCGCAGGAAGGCGGATCAGGACTCCAACAACCCTACGGCTGTGCTCGATCGCTTCGGCCTCCTTCATGCCAGTGACGAAAACCGACGAGCAGAGCAGTTTGGCATACCCGGCAACGCCCAGGCTGCGGATATCCTGATCTTTAGCCTCCGGGATAGGCCCGATGTTGGTCTGGCTCGGTACTGCTCGATCCCCCGTCGGATCGTTGCACCCAGCACTGGGGATCAATGTCGCTGCTAAAAGTAAGGAAAGGACGACCAGAATGAGCAACGAGCTGGGTCTCAAGAGTGGAATCCTGTCATGCATGCACTCCGATGGCCTGGTAGTAGCGGTGGCCTCCAGGCCGCCGTTCGTCGAGCCAAAGGGCTCGAAGAAAGAAGAATACTTCGGCCTGGAGACCAAAGCTACGCCCGGTCAATCGTAGAGCAGGAAGCGTGCTCGGGTCTCCCGAAAAGAGGTCAGATCCTTCTGCCATCCCGAAAGGATCTCATGAGCAGATCGCCCCTGCTCCAGACCCTCCCGAATAGCTGGCGATCCGGAGAGGCGATCGAACATGTCATTCTTGAACTCGAACTCTTGGGGATGCATGCGAATCAGCTGCTGCAACAGATGAAGCACGGTCCTGATGGGATCGAAAGAGTGGCGATCCAGCACGTGAATCTGGATCCCGCGACAAGACTCTCCCGCGAACTTCGAGAAAGTCGGGCGGAACGCCTGGGGGCGAAATCGTACGCCCTCCAATCCTAGCAGGTTGAGTTTCTGTGCCAGTTGAGCGCTCTTCAACCAAGGAGCCCCAACTAGTTCGAAGGGAAGTGTGCTCCCCCTCCCCTCGGACAGATTGGTTCCCTCGATCAAGCAAAGTCCCGGATAGACGGTAGCGGTAGCAAGGGTGGGCATGTTGGGAGAAGGCATTATCCACTGGAGACCGGTCTGGTCGTACCACTGCGATCGCCTCCAACCGCGCAGCGGAACGATTTTCAGCTCGCAGCCCAGTTCGGCCTCGACGTTGAACAGACGGCCTAGTTCCCCGACGGTCATTCCATGTCGTAGAGCAATAGCGTGTACGCCGACAAACGTTTCTTGTCCCGGCTCCAGTAAGGGACCCTCTACGCGGGTGGCATCGATGGGATTGGGACGATCCAGCACCACCAAAGGGACTCCGTGCAGGCCTGCCGCCTTGATGCACTCGTAGAGGGTTGAGATATAGGTGTAGAAGCGGACTCCCACATCTTGAACGTCGAAGACCAAAACGTCCACTCCCTCGAGCATCTTTGCCGTCGGAGCCCGGATCGAGCCGAAGAGGCTGTAGCGGGACGCTGCTCCTGATATTTTCTCCCCCGCCTGGGCCTGTCCCAGCAGACCATGTTCGGGGGCGAAAAGGGCTACCAGGTCGACTCCGGGATGACCTTCCAGAAGATCAGCCAGGCTCTCCATCTGGGCAGTCACCCCAGTATGATTGGTGATCAACCCAACGCGCTGTCCTTGGATCCAGGAAAAATGAGGTTCTTGAAGAATCTGATCCGCCCCCAACTGGATTGGGGCTGCGGGGGCAAGGAATAGAGCCAACATAGGGAAAACAGTCAAGGCGGTATCATCAGGACGGGGCGAGCTCCCGTTCCCTGAACTCCATGCACACTTTGCTTGAGGGAAGAATCTTGTCTGGATTGCACAAGCCCTTGGGATCGAACAAATAACGGATCCTCTTCATGATTTCCAGATCGCAATCGGAAAACATAAGCGGCATGAAATCCCGCTTCTCGAGGCCCACTCCATGTTCTCCAGTGAGGGCTCCACCCACCTCGATGCACACCTGGACCATTTCCTCGCTGGCCTTCAGCACTCGATCCAATTGATCCGGGCTGTCGCCGTCGTAGAGAAGGACAGGGTGCAGATTGCCGTCCCCTGCATGAAAAACGTTGACCATGGGAAGGCGGTACTGGTCAGCAATCGCGTAGATCCTTTCGACGACCTCGGTCAGCCGGGTTCGGGGAACGACCGTGTCTTGAAGGTAGAAGTTCCGGGCCAGCCTTCCGAAGGCACCGAAAGCCTTCTTTCGGCCCGACCAGAGGCGAGTTCGCTCGCTTTCATCACGGGCCTCTTGAACCTCGCGGGCGCCGTTGACCTGCAGGATTTCGCGGACCTGCTCACCCAGAGCCTCGGTTTCGACCTTGTCCCCATCCAGCTCGATTAACAAGACACCGGCGGCATCGGTGGGGTAACCAGCGGCGTAAAGTGAGTTCTCTACCGCCTGAATCGTTAGCTGATCCATGAATTCCATAGCTGCCGGAATGATCCCCGCGGCGATGATATCGGAAACCGACCGGGTGGCGTCGCTTAGCTTGAGGTAGTCTGCCAGGAAGGTCTTCACCGTTTGGGGAAGAGGCAGGAGTCGAACCCAGGCCTTGGTCATGATTCCCAGGGTTCCCTCACTGCCTGTGAACAACCCCCTCAGGTCGAAACCGGCATTTTCTCCTTGAGGACTGCCCAGTACTACCAACTCTCCCTGCGGGGTGACCGCTTCAATCGCCAGCACGTGCAACACCGTCGACCCGTACTTCAGACAGTGGGGTCCTCCGGCGTTGGAGGCGATGTTCCCCCCGATGGTACAGCTGCTTTGACTGGAGGGATCCGGAGCGAAATAGAGACCCAGAGGCTTGACTCGCTGGGACAGGTCCAAGTTGATCACGCCGGGCTCGACGACAGCATAACGGTCGATCTCATTGATCTCGAGTATGCGATTCAGTCGAGACATCTGCAGCAGAATTCCCCCACGGATGGGGATCGCTCCCCCGCTCAAACTGGTACCTGCGCCCCGGGGTAGGTAGGGGAGATCGTTTTCGTAAGCGATTCGCACGATCCCCTGGATCTGCTCTGCGGTAGAGGGGTAGACGACCATATCGGGTGGATTACGGTGAAAGGTCAGTCCATCGCACTCATAAACCAGGCGCTCGGCGAGATGAGTCTGGACGTTCCCCTCTCCCACGATCGCTGCGATCTCTTTTTCCACCGCTGCGATCTCTTTTTCCACTTCCGCCGGATCCATGCTTCGATTCTATCAATCTAGTGTCAGGACTGCGATCAAAGGGCCACTAAACTGAAACTTCAAGAATTCGTCGCACGTCTCCTGTCCTCCGAAGGTGCCGCCAACGGGTGAACTACCAGCGTTACGAAACCAAGTCCGACAGAGCCGAGAACGACTTGAGCCGTTAGCAAAGTGAGGCCAGGTTCCGAGGAGAGAGCCGGACAACTCTTCCCCACGCAGTGACGCACAAATCCCCAGTAGCCGGCAGTTTCTTTCTCGAATGGGGCCAGCACTGCTGGAGGGCCACTGACCTGAAACTTCAAAGAATCGTCTGCACGTCTGAACGTCGCACGTCCCTTGTCTGTGAAAACCGTGGCACGGCCATCACGGGCAGGGATGCCCCTGCCACTACGGGATGTTGACGTTTCTTTCTGAATGATCCAGCGCAGCCGGAGGCCGCACTAACCTGAAACTTCATTTGGTTCCTGCGGCTGACGGAAGTGGGTTCGGTCTCCAGGCCGAAGTATTCTTCTTTTCGAGCAGTTGGCTCGATACACGGCGGCCTGGAGACCGCCGCCACGGACGGGACATACTTGAAACTGACGGTAATCAGTTGTCAGCGATTAGCTCACCTTTGGAGGCTCGCTCTACCAGGTTAGACTCGCCTCGAAGGCGCTTCAATGTCTCCTGGTATCGGATCTCCATCTCCCGGGCCTGGCCATCCCGATACGCTCGCTCGGACGCCCGGGCTGCGAAAGTGGAAGGGACTGCCGGAACCTCGACGACCCCAGTGGTGATGCGGTCGTTTCCCCACTCGTAGGCCACTACCTCGCCCTTGCTGACCAACAGATTCACTCCCACATTGGCCTCGACCACGGGAACTCCGTTCTCCCGAGCACGGGCTAGAACTGTCTGGTTCTGGTTTCGGCTCTTGCTACCGTAGGAAGCGATCAACAGAAGTCGAGCCCCGTCCAATACAAGAGTTCGAGCCAGCAGGGGATTCCAGCGATCGTTGCAAATCAAAAATCCCAGCCGGCCAAGAGGCGTATCGAAGGCGCGAAGAGTGCGACCTACGCGGTTGAAGTACCAGCTCTTGTGGGTTCCCTCGGCCAGCTGAACTTTGTGTTGTTTCCCGCAAATCTCTCCTTCGGCATCAATGAAAACCGCAGTGTTATAGACGTCCCGCTTCACCCGTTCGGCGAAGCCGAAAGAGATACAGGTCTTGAGAGTTCGTGCCAGGCGGCGGAAGCGGGCCATGTAGTCCCCATCGATAGGCTCGGCGATTTCCAACATGGCCTCAGGCGGCATACGCCCCTCGATCACGTCCATCACCGTGTACCCTTCCAAAACGCCTTCGGTTGTCAGAATCAGTTCAGGACTCTCATCGGCGGCCTTTCGGAAAAATGCTTCGGCCTTATCGGCATTGTAGGCCTTGTCCCACTTCTTCGGTTTGATGGAGATGGCCGAGGCCTTGACGGGGCGATACATTCCTCTACCTACAAAGCGTAGAGATCACCGAACTTGGTCTCGAGGTAGGTCAGGAAGTAACTCGAATCCAGGGGTTCTCCACTGACACGATGAATGAGTTCGGAGGCAGAAAATATCTTCCCATGGACGTGAACCTTCTCCCGCAGCCACTCCCTCAAAGGCCTCAACTCTCCGGAACCGAAGAGCTGCTCCAGATCCGGCAAATCCCTTTGGGCCTGCTGGAACATCTGAGCAGCATACAGGTTCCCCAATAGGTAGGTAGGGAAGTATCCGATCAGACCCTGAGACCAGTGCGTGTCCTGGAGCACTCCCTCTGACGATTGTTCGGGCACCACCCCCAGATAGTCCCTCATGCGCTCCTTCCAGACCTGGTCTAGATCCCGAACTGCCAACGACCCTTCAAGAAGCGATTTTTCCAATTCATAACGGAGAATCACGTGGAGTCCGTAGGTAACCTCGTCTGCCTCTACCCGGATCAAGCTTGCTGTCACCTGGTTGATCGCCGGCATGAAGTCATCCAGAGAAACAGTGTCGAAGCGCCCGGGAAAGGTTTCCTTCAAATACGGATACCAATAGTCCCAGAAGGGTCGGCCGCGAGCTACCTGGTTTTCCCAAAGCCGGGACTGAGACTCGTGAATTCCCAGGGAGATGGAATCGCCCGCGGGAAGACCGAAGTGATCCACTCCCAGGCCCTGCTCATAGAGGGCATGCCCGCCTTCGTGAACGATCCCGAAAAGGGACGAGGCAAAGCTCTCCTCGGCGTAGCGAGTGGTAATGCGAACATCCATAGGCGAGAAGCCGCTGCAAAATGGATGGGCTGAGACGTCCAGCCTTCCAGCCTCCCAATCGAAACCCATGGCAGTCAGGATTCGTCGACCGAATGCCTCCTGTTCTGGTCGAGGGAAGTCTCCCTGGAGAACACTCGAATCCGGCTCTACCACGGAGTCTCCGATCCTTGCCACGAGATCCGTGAGCTTGGGGCGCAAGACGGAAAACAGGGCGTCCAGTTCCGTAGTGGTCATGTCCGGTTCGTACTCGTCCAACAGAGCGTTGTAGGGAGATCCTGAGAACTCGAGACAGCGGGCCTCTTCACGCTTGAGGCGGACGATCTTCTCTAGCGGCTCCACGAACAGACCGAAGTCGGACCGCCGGCGGGCATCCACCCACACGTGATAACCGAGAGATGTTGTCTCGGCCAGTTCCCGAACCAGCGATTCGGGAATTCGGACGGCTCGCTGGTGCTGCCGACGCATTTCCCGAACGCTCGCGCTGATCCAGGGATCGGAGTTCACATCCTCCAGTTCCTCGAGCACGTCCGCCCACTGGGGTTCGGTCAGCTTTTCATGATAGAGGCCTGCCAGCATCGCACTCTGTTGAGCTCTGAGTGATGATCCTCGGGGAGGCATCAGGGTCTCCTGGTCCCAGCTCAGCAGTGCTAGAACGCCTCGCAGATTAACCATCTCTCGGCTGCGTTCCAGAAACCACTCCTGTGACTGCCTCATCATCTTCCTTGAGCAAATGATAGCAACTGGTTGGTGGTTCGGCCTACTCTCTTTTTTCCTTTCGAAACTTCGGCTCGATTTACTGCGTCCCGGAGACCATCGAGGATCCTCCCAGGCTGAAGTCTTTTGCAGTATATTAACCGGCTGGGATCAGTGGCTGAGCGGTGGCAATTGCGGGAAAGGTGGTCAAGACACCGGGGGATTGGCGGATCACGGTAAAAGCCACCGCCCCGGTGGGTTCCTTCACCTGGATCCAGAGGGAACCTGTAAACATCTTGGGCAGGTTCAGGTCAAGCCATCCCTCATTCGGGAACTCAGATCGCTGCTGTCTGGGCATCAGACTGACCTCTGTCGGCCCTCGAATGACACTCCCTGCCCCGTTCCGCACCGTCACGATGAGAGTCAGGGAACGGTTCTCGGTGTTGGCAGCTGCGATTCCGGTATCGATACCCGCCTCCAGGTCTCGCGTCAAAGGCATTACCACTTCTCTAAGTGGAGCACTTTCGCCGACGCCAGCGGTGCCTACCGATGGAGACTCGAAAAGGACAACCCCTCCAACTGGAATCCGGGAGGACACTTCGACTGACCCCAGCACCGCCTGCAGACCTCCAGATGGCAGGATCAAACACCCAAGGGGGACAATCGCGACGTTCATTTGGCCATTGGCCAGAAATTTTCCGCCAAGAGTCACCGCTGCTTCACCCCTCGAAGCATTCCGTACCTGGATCTGAACCTGGGCGGTGCTGGTAGGGGATGGGTTGACCAGCAGTAGTACCGAAGTCAGGTCCCCTAAATGGGCAAACTGGGCGTAAAAGCTTCGAGTCGTGATCCGATTTTGGACAACGGGAAAGGTGGTGAACGCACCGGGCGCGAGTCGGATCACGGTGGCCGCTATAGGCCGGTTGGCAGTGGCCAGCACTGACCCCTGAAAGTCGGCAGGAACTCCCGGAACTAGCGACTGCAAATCGTCTTTTTCACGCACGAACCGAGCGATTTGGCCATTACCCTGAAGTTCGATCGTATTGCTTCCCACGGGAAGCCCGTTCTTTCCCTGGACCTGGATAAATATCTGTACGGGTCGGTCGTCCGTATTGGTGATCGCCAATCCGGTGTTGGTGATCCCTCCACCCCTGATCTCGACTGGAGCGATGAAATAGTGGAGGGGCATACTTGCACCAACACCGGTAGTCCCAAAAGGGCCTTCAAAAAGTACCGCACCGCCGATAGAGGTTCCGGCTCGGGCTCGAAGCGATCCCACAAAATTGGTCCCAGCTCTGCTTCGAACTGACAAGGCACCACCGGGCGACAGGCCAAAGGGATAATCCCCCTGGGGATCCCTGGCCAAAGACAACAGATTCTGGGGCTGGCGCTGGCCGATTCCATCTCTGAGAGAAATCCTGCCGCCGGAATGTCGACCCAAATCAGTGTTGATAAGGAAAAACTCCGAGGTCGAGGCTCCGGGTAGATTAGCGAACTGGGCGAAAACTTCTTCGAAGCGAAGGATGTCGAAAATCTCCAAAGCCCCAGACATCACACCAAATTCCTGACTGGTCCTCAGAAAGACTGAGCGCGTCCCTGCCACCGCATCCTGGGGAATCGATACCGGGAACCATTTGGTGGCCGTCTGGTTAAAGCCAGCGATACCTACGATTGACCCTGCGCTCAGGTCGGATCCCAGAAAGAACAGGCCCTGAGCCGGTAGCAAGGAACCAACGCCGTTTCCCCGTACCACCACATTGGTATCAAGGCCCTGGAACGCCGTAGCGTTCAGACTGGTCAAGGAAGATTCCATGGTATCAAAGTCGGTTCCCACAAACAGGGGGTCCACCGCGGAATTTCCCGAGACAACGTCGAAGTCAATGCCAATGACATCGCCATCGACAGCAACCGTGGGCTCCAGGCTAAGTCTGTAGAAAGCTGGAAGAAAGTTCGTCACCATTGGAGTGGAACTGAAGATGCCTCCGGTAACATTATTCGGTGTCATGGGGCCATCCAGTGGCTCCACATAGAGCGAATACATGCCCTTGGGCAAGAATTGCAGTCTGTAGGCACCGTCGGTCAATGTGATCGCGCTCGCTACCGAGACCCCATATTCGTCGACCGCCACCACGAAGGCACCAAAAACGGGAGCGCCCATCATGGTCACGCGGCCAGAGATGCTGCCCGTGATCTGATCCATCCCGGGCAGAGGATAGCCAACATTGATGCCGGCGATGTCGTCCCAGCTCAGGGGATTGAATCCAAAATCAAAGGCTCCGCCCTGGAAATACATGGACGCGTCCCTGAGGATGGTGTGCCCCAGAAACCAATTGTGTCCCAACTCATGAAGAACGACATCCAGAAGGTTGTCTATCCCCTTATCGGTGGATTCGATGGTGCTCCAGGTCTTGTCTGGATTGATCGCAATATCGGCCTCGACGATCCGATCTCCAATCGACCGTCGCAACGAGACCCCCAAAGCGGCACCAAGTACAGCCCGGTTGACTGGAGTGTCTGCCGCCGTGATGACATTGGTATCGTCGCCCAGCCCCACATTCTGGACGGCGGTGTCCTCACCCAGATTAAGCACGATTGAGGAAACTCTGGTCCAGCGTTGCAGCGCCTCGGCAATGACCAATCGTGGTTGGCTCCCATCTACAACGTGGTCCAGCCCATCCGTAAAGCCCTCCCACATCCGTACTTCGACTGGGTATTGGCTCTGATCCCAGATCGGCATATTGCCTTCTGGTCTGATAGACACCACGTAGGCGCTCAGGGACGCTCCTGCTAGCATCGAGGCGCCCATCAGAAACGAATACTTCCAGCTAATCCGTTTCATGGGATGACCCTTGAAGCGCGCTCCGAAGCTGCCCTGCCAGAACTCCGATTTCCCAGAGAACCTGTGCCTTCGGTGCTGACAAAACTTGCAGAATCGGATGTGACGAATAAAGACGCGCTACCCGTTTGCCTTGCTGGTCTTGAAGAACTGCGAGTCTCCCCAGTGGTCCACCCAGAGTGCGGTTCTGTCGGAGAGGATCGACATAACAGAAAACCAGGTATTCCTGATTCAGTCCATACTGAGGACTGTGTGAAACGGTCACGGTCTCTTCGCCAAGCGTACCTCCATATTCAACTATCTCTATCCGCTCCGCTTCTGCTGCTCCCTTTATGCTCTCCTCGACCTGGAAGGTATAACGGGTCAGAATGAACTGACCACTGTCGGAACGAAAGCTCTCCAGACCGATCATCTTCCCCAGGAATATGACCTGCGTCTGCTCGAGGAAATCCGATCCTCGAATGGAAAAGTAGTCGTGCTGGCCAGAGACTGAAACCGAGAAAGGTGGGCCAAAGAACAGGATGGAAAAGAACAAGCTGAGGTAGACGAGTCCTCGCAACCCGTCCAATCGAGATCGCATCAGACGCTTGAAAGTGAGGTTTTGGTCTGTCACTCCGTACCCCCGGGCGCCCTTTTTTGAAAAAGCCCCAGAGAATAGATGAAAATAGCGGCCAATCGTGGCATTACAGGGTGCCTCCGGAGGAGACTCCATCCTTTGCAGCAAAACAGGATTCCGGGGCTCGGGCAAGATAACCAATGTGTATAATTGCGACGAAAAGGGGGAAACGTTGAAATTCTATCGCTACCAGGATGATTCTGGAGGGGTCGTCCCGCTGATCGAAATCCGGCCAGGCCACCTTCTTAACCTAGGGCCTCCTTCGCCAATTGGAGGGTTCGAAGACCTTCTTGGCCTGGCTCAACAGCTAGGCAGTTCCCCCGAAGATCTGATGGAGAACCTAATGGGAAAGGGCCCTCCGGCTACTACGCCGGCGGAGTTGGAGTCTCGGGGTCTTCGCTTGCTGTCGCCTCTCGTCCCGAAAGAGGTCTGGGCTGCCGGCGTGACCTACGGACTCAGCCGTGATGAACGCCAGAAGGAGAGTTCTCTACCCGAAGTCTATGCGCGAGTATTCCGTTCAGAACGTCCGGAGGTCTTCTTCAAAGCCACAGCGGAACGATGTGTTGGCCCGTTTGATGCCATCGGTATCCGGGGGGACTCGAACTGGAACGTCCCAGAAGCCGAATTGGCTTTTGTCCTCTACCAGGACGAGATCGTTGGTTATACCATAGGTAACGACGTCAGCAGCCGTTCGATCGAGGGGGAGAATCCACTCTATCTGCCCCAGGCAAAGATCTACGACAGATGCTGTGCCATCGGTCCCTGCGTCGTGACCCCGGCCGAGATACCCGATCCCCACAAACTCACGGTGCAGTGCGAGATCATCCGTGAAGGAAACACGATCTTTTCGGGACAGACCTCAACCGCCGAAATGGTGCGCACCTGTCAAGAGCTGGCGCGCGTCGTGAGAAAGCACAATCCCCTACCCGATGGCACCGTGGTTCTCACCGGAACCGGCCTGGTCCCACCTGAAAACATCTCGCTGCTTGCAGGCGACCGGGTTAAGATAACGATCGAGAAAATTGGGACTCTAGAAAACCCGGTGATTGAAGTCTAAGCATACCGTTTCATAAATACGGTAACGTTTGTGGCGAGCGCGACACGTCAAAATGACCCGGTACTACCCAAAGTCGTCCCGATCAGGTTCTGTCTAGGTGATTTGGCGAACGTTCTCGCTCGGCGGCGTAGCGCCGATAGTTCCTGAAACCGGCGGACGTCAACCCGCGTCCGTTGCAGCGTGTTGTTAGGCTCTCACCTTCCATCTCAAC
Organism: Acidobacteria bacterium UBA6911; assembly: GCA_963579905.1. Lineage (GTDB taxonomy): Bacteria > Acidobacteriota > UBA6911 > RPQK01 > JAJDTT01 > CAUZIZ01. The sequence continues at coordinate 30,369 of CAUZIZ010000021.1, forward strand.
GGGTCTCGCCTCCCATGCAGGCATGCAACGCCCAAAATCTGCTCGGGATAGAGTCGATACAACAGAGAGTAGGGAACCGCTTGAGTCTTATTCGTCGGACTTCCCGATAGAAGAATAGAAGATAGGATACGCTTCCGGATTCTCCTTGAGCCGGGCGCCCGCCTCGCGTACAGCATCAAGGAACTTGGCACCCAAGTCAGGGTCCCGATCTCCATACCACCGGTATGCGTCTTCAATATCCGCCGCCGCCGCAGGACGAACAATAAGCTTCACGACGGGTCGAAGTCGAGGCGGTCGAGAACTTCATCCCACGGGATTCCTCTAGGACCCTCCCGTTCGAGATCGTCGAGTCTCCGGTCGAGTTCTTCCCGCTGGGCTCTGGTTAGCGGCACATCGTCATCGGAGAGACTGCCCCAGATCTGCTCGAGGAGGCGCAGGCGCTGCTCAGGACTCAAACGATCGATGTCAATTGCGAGTTCCCCCATACCCCTAGTCTACTCGAAACATGCCGGTTTTCGGGTCTCCAAGTGGCAACCCTTTGTTCTTGTATGGCCAACGGTACCAAGCTCAACTGCAAGCCGACGACCGAGCGCGAAGCGCGGGAGGTGCTTGTCAGCTGCAGCGTGTTGTTGGGCGGCGTCATGGGCAGCGGTCGGTACAGGTCGATCTGATCGCTCGCGGGTGACCCTGCTATGACAGCGTGATCCAGTAGTAGCGCTTCAGGGGTCTGTTCGTGCCGTCGCACGTGAGGAGCACTGCAGTCAGTCCGAGCGAGCGCGCCACTGGCAAAGCCTGGCGCAGCATCTCCGTAGCGACTCCGCGGTCTCGGGAGGACGGCACGGTGTCGTAGCCGATGTGCCCGCCTTCGATGTGAAGTGCGTCGTTCAGCTCGTGGTGAAGTCCTGTTCGGCGGTTTCGAGGTCGCCCCCGACCCACCAGGGAAGGCCTTCGTGTCGGAATTCACGAAGCCCATGCAAGAAGCTCTCTCGATATCTCTGCGTGGGCGGGACCAGCTGGATCTTCATGGGCAAAGATGTTATTCCGAACCAGTTAAGATATGAAAATGTAGATGACGACGGTTGATCAGCACCGGAAAGCGCAGACTCTACTCCAACTCCACCAAGGGCACAGGATCCTCGCGCTTCCGAATATCTGGAATCCCATCGGAGCCGGCGTACTAGCGTCCAAGGGGTACCCTGCCGTCGCAACCGCGAGGCAAGGCCCCCGTTCAACTCGCCGCTTCGTCCGCAACGGGATTCTTTACGAGACCTATTCCTTCGATCTCGGCTTCTACCGTATCCCCGTGCCGCAGGAACTTCTTCCGGGGCGAACCGACTCCGGCAGCGGTCCCGGTCGAGATCAAGTCACCCGGCTCGAGTGTGACGAAGCCAGAGATGAACTCGATGACCTCTGCCACACCAAAGATCATCTTGCTGGTGTGAGAATCCTGCTGAGTCTCTCCGTTTACCTTCAGCTGCAGACGCAGTGTCTGGGGATCGGGCAGATCTGCGCTGGACGTGACGCAGGGTCCTGAAGGGGCGAAAGAGTCGAACCACTTCCCGTGAAGCCAGTCGAAAAACCCATCCTTCGGGCGGGGGTCGCGGCCGGGATTGGGACGGAATTGGCGATTGGATATGTCATTGACGACCGTATAGCCTGCGACAACATCCAGGGCCTGCTCTGCCGATACCGCCTTGCAGCGTTGGCCTATGACGACGGCCAGTTCCGCTTCCCAATCGATGGTGTCAGGCGATAGGGAAGGCAGGACGATGGTCGCTCCGGATCCGATCAAGGTGGTGCTGGCGGGCTTGAGGAAGACGTAAGGGAAAGTCCGGCTTCGCTCCGCCACCTCGCCTCCTCCCTCCTGGATGTGCTCCGCATAGTTCCCGGCCAGAAGGAAGAACTTGATGGGCGTGGGAATGGGTGGCAACAGGTCGACCGAAGAGGTGCTCTGACTCAAGCCGGATCGTACCTCCGGTCCCAGCTGCTCATAGTAGTCGGCTAGTGCCCTGACATGGGCAGCGTGGGCACCATGAGGGAGAAACTGCAGCGAATTGCCCCAATCAACCGGGGCCTCGGGGGCGCCTCCGCCGTGCTGGTCGTTGAAACGTTGCAGATCTACAATTGTGTCATCGTGATAAAGGGCCGCCGCCACTTCACTCCCCTTGCGGTAACGACAGATCCGAACGGTCATTTTTTTTCTTCCTCGTTAGAGACCAGGTGAAAGAAGTCCAACCTCATCGGGTTCTTCTAGAACCCGGGTGGCGGCAAGACGAATCCGCCATCGACTCGAAGGGTGGAACCGGTCACGTAACTGGCATCATCGCTCGCCAGAAAAGCCACTCCTTTTCCGATCTCCTCTATGGTTCCAAGGCGACTCATGGGCAGACGCTGGCCCGCTTGCTTGATTTCATCTTCGCTGGAAAAGGTTCGCTCGCCAGGAGTGTCAATCCAACCGGGCTCCAGGATGTTGACTCGAATCCCGTCCCCAACCAGCTCACTCGCCATGGTCCTGGCCATGTGGTTGATCCCAGCCTTGGCCGTGTTGTAGGGCAGGGAATTCTTGATCGGTAAGACAGCGTGGACCGAGCTGACGACGACGATGTTTCCGCCTCGGCCCTGGGCCACCATTTGTCGAGCGGAAAATTGACAACAGTGTACGACTCCCCAAAGGCAGATATCGATGGTAAAACGCAAGTCCTCCTCGGTCAGATCTATGAATGGCTTTCGAATGCTGGCGGCGGCGTTGGCGACCAGGATGTCCAGACTCCCAAGCTCGGAGACGGTGGAACGAACCAACTCTTCATCCTTTTGGCGGTCTGACACATCCCCCTGCAAGACGATCGCACGTCGACCCAGCCTCCTGACTGCTTCCGCCACAGCCTCAGCTTCCTCGCCGTGGTGACGGTAGTTCACTGCTATATCTGCACCCCTGCGCGCTAGCTCGAGGGCGCAGCCCTCTCCAATCCCCCTATTCGCCCCTGTGATCAAGGCAACTTTGCCCTCAAGACTCATGATCCCTCCGTCAAAAAGCACCGCCGAATTCCTCAAACTACGCAACGCGGGGGAAGAAATCAAACGGAAATGTCCGCAATTGCATCTTCAGAACCGGGTCGGTAAGGTGAACTGGGAAATCAAGGACGCCGTATGACAGGAACCGTCAGCGAAATTCAGTTTCGCACGCGAACCCGAATTATTCGTAAATTGTCTGCCCTCCCTGCCTGGCTAGGGACGATCGGATGTTGGCTGGGGATCGTTTCGGCTGCGGACATTACCCTTGTCCCGGTGGGATTGGCCGGGGAGTTAAGAACCAAGGCTCTAGTTTGGGGGCCCACCCGCTTGCGAACTGCTTCTGCATCTAGCAGAAATCCGTCCTCTTCGTGAATCCGAATCTGTACCGGTAGGGCTCCAAAAGAGCTAACGAAGTTTGGATAGCAGGCATAGTGGGGATCCGACATTAAAACTTCCGTCCCCGGGTCAAGCAAGGTGGCGAAGGCGAGCAGCATGGCCCCTGAGCTTCCTACAGTGACGATCACTCGGCTCGAGGAGACGTCCACCCCATAGGTCTTTCTGTAGAATGAGGCGACTGCTTCTCGAAGTTTGGGGTGACCGAGCGAGTGGGTGTAGCGGGTGTGACCTTCCCTAAGAGCTCGGATCCCAGCATCGACAACAATATCAGGAGTAGGAAAATCAGGTTCTCCCACCTCCAGGTGAACGATATCTCGACCCTGCTTTTCGAGCCTAATTGCTTCTTCGAGTACATCCATCACCAGGAAGGGTGATGTCTTCTGAGCGCGCCGACTGATTCTTTTGGACCACCAAGGTGTTGTCATTTCCTACAAGAGACCATCTTTGCGGGATCTTGGGCGCGACAAAACCTGGCGAGTCGACGAAATGATTGGTGCCGGCCTCAAAAGACGATAAGCACACCAATCGCAGCCGAGGAAAACAGTTTCAGACAAGCTACTTGCGCAAGATCGAACAAGGAGTCTGGCATCGATTGCCCCCCGCTCGAAGCTATTCTCGAAAAAACCCTAACCGGATTTGGGCTCCTCGGCTTCCGCAGGAAACTCTCGATACTCCACCCGCATTCCCTTGATTGTCTGTTTGGCGGACGGGCGGTTGGAGAGCTTGGAATCCTTCTTGATGGTGGGCACCTTCGCAATCTCGTCAGCTACCTCAATACCCTCGATGACTTGTCCGAAGATATTGTATTTGCCATCCCATTCCTTCTTGCGCTTCAGGACTATGAAGAACTGGCAGCTGGACGAATCAGGTTGGTCATCCTTTCGCATCATGCCCACCGTTCCCCTGTCCACCTCGTAACCCTCGGCAAACTCCGCGGTGATCCACTCCCCTGCATTGCCTTTACCGTCGTCGTAGGGATCGTTGTTCTTCGAGGCAGGGTCGCCGCCCTGAATAAAGCCAGCACTGACATAGTGAAACGTGGTTCGAGCGTAGAAGCCAAGGTCAGCCATCTTCTGGAAACGCTCCACCGTTCTGGGAGCCACTTTTGGCAGCAGTCGAACTACGATATCCCCCTTGTCGGTCTGGATGGTAACCACCGGGTCACCCTTGGGCGGAGGTGGAGGCTCTTCCTTCTTGGGGGCAGATGCGCTGCCAGCATCTTCTCCAGACTGTTGGGAACAGGTCGTAAAAGTAAAGAGAACGAAAACTGACAAACAACCTAGTTTGAGTATTCTCATCATTGCTCCTCCCTAAAAAGTTGGTAGCCTTTGTGACTTTCTTAGCACAGTCGAATAGAAAAAACCATTGCTCTCTTCGGGAAGCGTGCTTGAATCCTGGTTGTTCTTGGCGGCACCGATCCATTAGAGTCGTCCTGCGCCCTGCACAAACAGGAGCCGACGGCATGATTTACGTAGGCACATCTGGCTTCTCCTATTCTGAATGGAAGGGAGTATTCTACCCGGACAAGCTGCCGGAAAAAGACTACCTGAACTTCTATTCCCAACACCTCTCGACTACCGAAATCAACAACACCTTTTATCGCTTCCCGTCGGAGACAAACACCTCTGGCTGGGCCCAGAAGGTTCCGGATAGCTTCCGTTTCTCTGTCAAACTAAACCGCAGGATCACCCACAAGAAGCTCTTACGAGAGGTCGATGAAGAGATGGGCTGGTTCCTGAAGGGAACGGAAGCTCTCGGTCCGAAACTAGGGTGTCTTCTGGTACAGCTTCCTTCCTGCGCCCAAAAAAGCTTGCCAGTCCTGGAGACGTTCCTCCGCACCTACGGCCAGCAACATCACCTGGCGCTGGAATTTCGTCACGCCTCCTAGTTCTCTGAGGACACCTACGACTTGCTGGGGGAGCACGGGGCCTCGCTGGTGTTGGTCGAAACCGATGAGCAGGACGCCGTGATGGAAATCACCGGTTCCTTTGTCTACATCAGGCTGCGTAAGTCGGATTACTTCGATTCTGACCTGGCTCGATGGGCAGAGTGGCTGTCGCTTCAAGAACGGGACGTGTTTCTCTACATGAAACACGACGACAAACAAGCACTGCTTCTATCCCAACAACTGGTTTCGGCAGTCGCAGGGGAGTAGCCGGGTCGTAGGGCGCTAGCCCGCATTTCTCATCGCTTGTCGTAGCGAGGCGCCGCAAGGGCTGTCCTGGCAAGGCTTGCGACCGAGGCCCCCGCAGTCGTACTCGTGCAGTACGTCGAGGAGGCCGAAGGAGCGTAACGCAGCCAGGGCGGATGATTGCGGCGACACAGTAGATCAGCGATGAGAAATGCGGGCTAGGCAGCGTCCTCACGGGAGAGGGCTGAGAGCAGGGATGTAATCCCGCATAACAACGTCCCAATAGTCTTGATAGGGCGCCTTCTCATTGAGCCCAACAAACCGCTCCATATACTGAAGGATGGAGGTCACGTAGAGGCCGGGCACGGTCTCAGGGTGTTCACGCCAGTAGCTGAAATAGCTGCGAATGAAGACGCTGCTTGCGCTCATGGGCAGTTGGGCAACACTGCTGGCGAAACTCGAAAACCTCCCGCTGCGGAGCAGGTAGAACTCCACGTTGGAAACGTAGAAGGCAGCTACCACATAGTCTCGCTCCCGCAAGTATTGACCCACTGCTCTGAGGGCCTTGCCTTCCCCAAAATCCCCGACCACGGGAAGCAGCCGATTGTCGTCCTGCATCCGCTTCAGGAACTCGAATGCTCCATCGTCGTTCAGATAGTTGCGAAGTGCCCCTTCCTTATCCGCAGCCGTGATCAGATCCTCGTAATTCGGATAGAAAGGGCGAGGATAGCATTGATGACTTTGAAACTTCAGGTCCAGGTTCATTCGAAAGAATGCCGACGCCATCCTGTAGAAGATCGGCTCGTCTGACTCCAGCACCAGGAGCGGAAACCGACTTTGAAGCGATTCCCAGAAGCGAGCGAAATTCTCTTCAAAGTAGGTCTCCGAAGAGTGGATTTCCCGAAAGCAATGCGCCAGAGCTTTGGCATCGGCAGCAGGGTCGCGTTCTATCTTGTTCGGCAGCGGTTTACCGAAAAGGTAGGAGAGATATTCCCATCGATCGTTCGCCACCCTGAACAACTCCTTGAAATAGAGGTGCTGCAGAAGATTGTCTCTTCGGATATCCAAGATAATCGCGATCTTCGGTTTAAGGTGCGCGATATAGCTGAAGTTCTGATCTGGCCCCACTCCGATGTAGGCCTGGCTAGATGGCGCTATCTTCAGAAGAAGGGGAACGACATGAAGGTAGGAAGGTTCATTGGAAATGAAATTGTCGGTATCGAAATAACCCGGGGCCTCGCTCCAATCTAGGATCCGCTTCTGGAATTGACTCTCCGAAAATGGCTCGTCGCCAGCAAGTAGCATCAGCGAAGAGGTTCCGAGGAGCAGAATGACCAGGGAGTAGAGTAGTAGGTGTCGCTGGTATTTCACTCGAGCACTCCAGTTGATGAGGCCGGCGCTCTGGAGACCTCGTGGTCAAGCGAGCGCGAGAGTTGGCGCAACTATATAATGATCTTTATCCAGATGGTCCGAAAGATCTCGTCTTTCACGATAATCGTCCTCGTCTCGCTTCTCTTCTTCCTTCCGGCTTCGACGGACCTGGGAGAACCGGAAGGGAATAAGCGACTGCCGGACTTCACATTTCTGCGTCTGATCTACTCCGGTGAAGGCTGGAGGGGGTGGGGATGGGCGACTGACTATCCGAAAGCAGATCTGCAGTTCCTCTATGGGCTGCAGAAGCTAAGTGACTTTACCTTCGTTTCTTCCGAACACAAAGCGCTTCCCATCGTTGGCACGGAGGTCTTCGAGTATCCCTTTTTGTATGCGGTGGAAGTAGGGAACATGACGTTGTCTGAACAGGAGGTGATCCACTTGAGGGAGTATCTCTTGAGGGGCGGCTTTCTGGTTGTCGACGATTTCCACGGCTCCTACGAGTGGAACCACTTCTATCGACAGATCAAAAAGGTCCTTCCCGAATACGAGCCCATCGACCTTCCTTTGTCCCATCCCATTTTTCACTGCTACTACGACATTGACCGTTTGATTCAGATCCCAGGACTTCAGCCCTTGTACAATGGAAGAACCTGGGAAAAGGGCGGCTACAAAGCCCGCTACATGGGAATCCAGGACGAAAATGGACAGCTCATGGTGATGATCAACCACAACGTGGACCTGGGTGACGCCTGGGAATGGGCGGAAGTGGAAGAATATCCTCGACAATACGCCACCCTTGCCTTCCAACTCGGGATCAACTACATCGTCTACGCGATGACACACTAGGGTCTGCGCAAGAATAACTTGGTAGAATTGGCGCTCAGATTTGCACTAGATTTGGCCGCGAACGATTGAGCGAAACTGCAGGCTTAGCCGGGTCTACGTTGAGGATTTCGCGATTGAGGAGCGGCCGAAGATAGTGTGAAGATGCGATGCCAAAATGCCAAGTTATTTTTGCGCAGACCCTAGGTAGTCGCTTCGCTCCAAGGGGCCAAGGTCCCAGGACCCCAACTCCCAGAGAGATTCCTGCTACCTGGGATTGGATTATGGCTTGGTGCTTGGAACTTGAAATTTCCTGAGATAACTACGCGCTTGGGAGTGGGAGTTGTCCGCGTTGGGGAGTCTTAGCACTTCCTTGTAGTGATCGATCGCCTCCTTCGTCCTGCCCAGAGAATGCAGAGTCTGGGCTGCCTGTAGATGGAAGAGAGCCTTTTCACGTGCAGGGACTCCGCGATCACTCACCGCCCTCCGAAACTGTTTCAGGCCTGGGTCCGGATGGCCAAGATCTAGAAACTTCCTGCCCATTCGGTAGCGAAAGGTGGAAAGCGGAATGCGGCCGTAATTCGGACTTGCCGCCTCGGCTCTTTCTATGATGATCTGGTATTCCTGAACGGCCTCGGCAGACCTTCCCATTCTTTCCAGCAGCTGAGCCTGATTCAGGTGAAGAAGGAAGCTGCGCGGATACTTTTGGTGCAGAGTCCTGGCAATGGTGAGGGCTTTGTCATGGCGCTTTTCGCGGACATTCAACACCATCAACAAGACCCGTGCGTCGTCCGCTACGTAGTGAGCTCGCGCTGCCGCCAGCTCGAGGTACTCGAACCCCCGTTTCGCGCTCCCGCCGTAGCCGGCCATAGCGGCCAACCACTTGATGTACCAGGGCAGGTTCCCAACGATGTATTCGTAGAGACCTACACTCAGGTAGGAGTCATAGAACTCGGGATTCTCCTTGACCAGATCTCGATGGTAGCCGTACGCCTTCTTTCCGTAGCGTAAGGCCTGGACCTTCTTACGATCGATGGTGAATGCAAAGGAGCCGAGAACACCAAAAGAAGTCCCCAAAAAGTATCTGGCATCTGGGTGGGGTGGCTGATCTTCAAGGATGTTTTGACACAGCCTCTGGCTCTCGGATAAGTGTCCGAAGAAAGCCTCTCGCTTGGCCGAAGGCATCTCGTGATCTGTGGCCTTGGTGAAATAGCCGGGAGCGATGAATCGGTCTAGATCCAGGTCTTGCCTGACGAGCAGTTCCTCCAGCCAGGTCAGGATTGCCAAATAGAGCGGAGGAGCCGGGTGCTGCGGATACTCCTCTCTCAAAGATCGGAAGGTCTCGATTGCCTCGTCGTAATCCAGATTGTACATCTCGCTGAAACCGCGGCGAGCGACCTTTACGAAGGCTGGCTCGCGCAAATCTAATCTGGATTCCTCGCGCTCTGCTGGTGCTTGCGGATGCCGGTTGAGGACTGGTGATGCCGGAAACAGGAGGGGACACAGTGCTGCCCAGAGGGAAACGATCCCTAGGATCGAGACACTGCGGCTAGACGCTGTTGGCGCTTGATGCCGAAGGGAGAAATCGGGTGTATCAGGGCCTGAACCGGTATATGAAGCCGGCATCGATTTGCCAATCATGGAACAAGCCATCGGGCAGAAGCCCTGCCCCTGAGTTTCCTTGAAAAGAAGGGGCAATTTCGGGGAGTCCGAAGCTGGGCACGGAAGTGATCTGATCTCGGAAATCCACACGAAAGCCCCAGGGACCGCTCAGGGGAATCTTTACCCCTCCTCCAAAGCTGGCAGCGAGTTTCCATCGATCCTTCAGAATGATCTCATTTTGTGCCGCTTCCGAGTCGTCGGCTATCTGGAAGTAGGAGGTTCCTCCGCCGAAGGAGCCAAACGGCTGAACCCTTCCTTTGCGACCGATGGGGTACACCAGGATGCTATAGACGATCTTGTGGAGCCGCTGCTTGACGTTCAGGTTGGGCACAAGATCCGACAGATTGCTGAAGCTCAGTGAGTTATCAATATAGCTGTACTCAAGCTCGGCCCCGAACTTCCGACCTAGATTCTCGGTGATTCGAAACCCGAGAGCGTAGCCCGGATCGTAGCTCAGGTTGACGGTTTTGGAATCCCCACCCTCAATGGGCGTGGGGTAGGCGTGGTCTCCCAACTGGCTCACGCCAAAAAAGCCGGAGAACTCCCACTTATCTTCTTGAGGCGCGGCCGGATTCTGAGCACTGATGCTGCCAGAGCTGAGACCCAGGAGGAGACTGACTGCAGCAAGGTACATGAGCATTGATTCGTTCCTCTCGCAAGCGCGCTTAGTCTACTACAGGTTTGATGCGGCTAATCGGGTTAAGGACGAAGAAGCTCTCGTTTTCTTACGACCGTAAGAAGGAGTAACAGACGTCGCTGGCTCAAGCGTCGGAGTGTAGAATCGGAAAGTTGCTGCTCTCTCGCAACAAGTTTCTAGTGCAGCTCGCCATAAGTTCTGAGCCAGGGGACAGTAGTCAATCGTTGTTGCTGGCTAGGCGTCGCGAGCGAGTGCAACAACGCCAGCGGCGACGAGGGGCTGCTGCACACTGGTTCAGAACTTATGGCGCGCTGCACTAGTATGGCCGCCGCTTGGGATGCCTTCTCTGAAAGCGTTGGTCCCTCCGGCGAACAAAATCCTCAAAGGGCTCAATCTGATGTGGCTTCAGGATGGATCGTATCTTTTGTCGGGTAGCCAACCGGATTTCGCAGCGTCGGCTGTCTGCTTCGTCAGCCGCCGTACGATAAAGGACTCGACTCTCCTCCAGGATCTGCCGTAGCTGGGGGCGCTGCCCATCGTCCAGTTCAACCGCGTCAGAAATCCGTTTCAGAATCCGATCGAATCGCCGCTCCGGATCTCCGTCTCTCATCCTCTGTCGGGAATGAGCCTGGTCGCTACTGAGGAAGGCAGCCGGATGGATCAGCAGGTAGGTCAGAGTCCCACCGAAAACACCTCCGACCATAAAGACAAAGAGGATCCAAAGAACGGCCTTAGTCCGACTCGTCACTGAGAAATCCCTCCTCCGAAAACCTTCTCAGGGAATTCACGGCCTCTTCCAGGGTGACTTCCTCAGACAGTATCTCGGTCGAGACATCCGAATTGAGATTCGATGGGGACTGCTGTGACAACTGATAGAGCAAAAAACTAGTGGACATCACCAGCGCTGTAAAAACGGGGATGAGCCGTTTCGCCGCGTATTGAAGAGCCAACGCGAAGGGTAGCCTTCGAGCCCCTTCCGCCATCATCGCCACCCTTGAGGCAAACGAGGCGGGAGGAGTCAACTCCGGTGCGGCTAAGAGCTGAGTGCGCAGAAAACAAAGCCCTCGATGCGCCTGCCGACACCTTCCACAGGAGTCGAGGTGAACCTGATCCACGGCATCACCAGCCTCCAACCGGGAAAAGGAGATGTGTCTTGAACTCATACCTTCGGCTCTCCCTGGCCCTCGAGCAGCTTCGCCAAGGAATGCTGCAGCCTCCTTCGAGTGCGACTGACCCTGATGCGGGCACCCAGTTGGCTCGTCTGGAGAGTCTGGGCCACCTCACTATATTCCAAGCCCTCGACCTCTCGAAGCACGAAGGCCACTTTGTCCTTCTCGTTCAACTGATTCATCAGCGTATGAAGAAGCGCGAAACACTCCTCCGCCTCTGCTTCGGTAAGACTCGCTCCCCGGGCGGACTGATCGTAATAGTGCTGAATTCGATCTTCCTCCCCATCAGTAAGATCCGAGAAGAGCTGAACCCGGGAATAACGCGCCTTGCGCATCTCGTCCAAACAGCGGTTCGTCGTGATCTTGGCAATCCAGGCCTTCATTGGCCGGCTCTGATCATACCTATCGAGGGACTTGAACACTTTCAGAAACACCTCCTGAGCCAGGTCCTCAACCTCTCCCCGCCGCCCCATGTAGTGGTAGATGATGTTGAAGACCAACTTCTGATAGCGCGAGATGAGCTGCTCGAAAGCATTTGAATCACCTGCCAAGATTTGATCAACCAACTCACTATCGGTCTTGGCCATCCTCTAGGACTCTAAGTACGAGGAATTGGGCATTTGTTTCAAAACGACCCGCTGAGGAGAGTGAGCAGTGAGCAGTGAGCAGTGAGCAGTGAAGAGTCAGCGGTGAAAAGTAAATAGTGAACTGATCTGCTACTAGAGAAGCATCATCCCGTCCTCGTCACCGCTTCGCTCTCGCTTCAGGCATCCATAACCGGGACTGCCTGCGAGAAAAACCGAGATAGAGTTTCTAGCTGAAAAGATTCAAACAGCACTGCTCATTGCTCACTACTCGAACCCGGCTTCTGAGCAACCATGGTGATGATTCCGTGCCGGTTCACCACCCTTTCGAGGGAAGCGAAACCGAAAAGAAACGGTTTCAGGAGGTAATAAGGAAACCGACTCCGGAAACGGGCCTCTGACCAATTGATCAGACTGTACTTCAAGCAGTGAAAATTAATCATCCTGGAGAAAGAAAAAAGTTTTCGAACGTTGAGGCCCGCACTCTGTAAGAGCAGCCGAAGCGAGTTTGGCGAAAAGTGGAAAAGGTGTCGCGGCACATCATCGAAGGCATACCAGTGGCGACGAAACACGGCGGCCTGCAGACTGTTCAAGTTCGGCACCGATACAAACAACCAGGCGCCGGGGCGCAAAAGATCGACCACCCGGCGAATAACCTTTTTCGGCTCGTGGAGGTGCTCCAGCACATGCCAGAAGCTGATCGCGTCGAACCCCTCTGCAGGTAACTCCGGGGAGAAAATGTCCAGGGTCAGCAGCCGCACTTGCGGTATCCTGGCACGGACTATGTCGACGATCTTGGGTGTCGGTTCGACGCCGGTCCTTTCCCAGCGGTTACCGTCCAGGGCCCATAGAAACTTACCGTCTGCGCAGCCTACATCCAGGATTCTTCCCCCCGTCACAAACTGTTCGACGAGCCGCACCTTCTCGGTTTCCTTACGCCAGGAGCGGGTCCGCAGCAGCTCCCCAGAACAGTACTCGTCGACCGTCCGACGGACATCTCCCCAATATCCAGAGGGATAGATGTCCAGGAGATCTGCCTCTCTGGGCAGTGGAAACGTAACCCCCAGTCCGCAGTTCTGACACCGCTGAACCTCCCAGATCCGATCGGTGATGCCCCGCAAACGATCGGGGACCTTGCAGAACAACTCCCAGCACCGTTCTGAGCAAACCCGACATGCTTCCATCGATCGAATCCCTCTGGGATTGCGGCTCCTGCTTCCCTCGGAAGGTGCCCTCTTTGAATTGCCCGCGCTCCCGGGGCGCCCACCGGAAAAGCCGATTTCAGTGTATCATTCCCCCGATGCACGAACGCAGATACGGGCGCATCTTTCTGCTGGTTTCATCCCTGCTGGTCTTCTATTACGTCATCCAGATCTTCAGGCCGTTCCTGCTGCCGGTGGCATTGGCCACGGTGTTGGCGAGCTTGACCTATCCAGCTTTCGATTGGACCAATACCAGGCTGAAAAAACGGCGGGGCTTGGCGGCGCTGATCACCTGCCTCTGGATCACAATTCTGATCATCGTTCCCTTTGTCCTCCTCTTGTTCCAGCTGGCCGAGGAGGTCGCCCTGATCTACAAACAATTCGAAGCCATGTTGGCGCAGGGACAGGTTCCCAGCATGGGCGAGTTACAGCAGCATCCCCTGCTCGCATCCCTTATCCCGTGGATCGGAGGATACGTGGATCTGGGCAAGGTCGACCTGGTTGGAGGCCTGGCCTCTGCCTTGAAGCAGGTGAGTCTGTTCTTTCTTCGACACAGTTCCTCGCTTCTGGGGGGACTTCTCCATCTGATCAGCCACTTTCTGGTGATGCTCCTTACCATGTTCTTCTTGTTTCGGGATGGGTCCCGACTCCACCGGGAAGTACAGGCGCTGACTCCCATGTCGAAAATTTATCAGGGCCGGATCATCTCTACCTTCAGTCAAGTCGCCTCGGCCACGGTAGTCGGAAGTCTGTTGACGGCGGTGACCCAGGGCCTCGCCGGCGGATTGATTTTCTGGGGAGCAGGTATCCCACAGCCCCTCTTCTGGGGTAGCTTGACCGCTTTTGTTTCCCTGGTCCCCGTGATCGGCACGGCCCTGGTATGGGTGCCCTGGAGCCTTTACCTCTTCGGCAGCGACTCGGTCTTCCTGGCCGTTGTCTTCCTCGTCCTCTTCCTGCTGGTGGGGTTGCTGGACAATGTCCTCCGGCCATTTCTGCTCGAGGGTCGCGTCAGGATGCACAGTCTGCTGATATTCTTCTCCCTGCTGGGAGGTATTGGATACTTCGGAATGCCAGGCATGATTTTTGGTCCCATAATCGTCGCTCTGGGACTGACGTTTCTGGAACTCTACAAGCTTGAATTTGGCATGGACTCCCGAGAGCCCCCACCCGAATGAGCGTCTACGAAAGATGGATCACGAGCCGTGAGCGCTCGCTGACGCTCCGCGACACGAACCGCCGAATCATGCCCTTCGATTGGGGACTCGAATGGCTGGGCGAGGCTCCGACGGGCTCCGCCCCCCTCTCGACGCTTAAGGAATACGCTGACAGAGCCATGCGCAACGGCGACTTCTTCGCCGTCGACCCGATGAAGGAGTACGTCCTCAAAGACGATCTGCTGGAGTTCCCCAGCCCGATCCAGACTCCCTACCCCAACAACAATACGGCCTATTGCCGTCTCTTCCCGGCCGCCGGGTCCCGCCAGGCAGTCATTGTCGTGCCCCAGTGGAACGCCAACTCGGAAAGCCACGCTGGTCTTTGCAAACTCCTTCGAAGACTGGGAATCACTGCGGCCCGACTGTGCTTGCCCTACCACGAGGCAAGACTGCCGCCCGATTCCATCCGCGCCGACTACATGGTGAGCCCCAACCTCGGACGCACCCTTCAGAGCACGCGCCAGGCCGTACTGGAGGTTCGCCAGCTGGCTGCCTGGCTGCGGGAGATGGGCTACGAGAGAATCGGCGTGGTGGGCAGCAGCATTGGTTCATGTGTCACCTTTCTGGCCTTCGTGAACGACCTCAATATCTGCACCGGAGTCTTCAACCATGTTTCCGCCTACTATGCCGATGTCGTCTGGACGGGCCTCTCAACCAGATACGTCCGTTGGGGCCTGGAGGGCCATATTTCGCTAAAAGATCTGCATCGCTGCTGGGCTCCGATCAGCCCCTGGTACTCCATTCCGAGGCTGAAACAGCATCAGCGACCCCATCTGCTCATCACGGCAAAATACGACCTGTCCTTCATCCCAGAGCTCTCTGCCAAGGTCTTCGAACAGTATCGCGATCATGGAATCGAGCATCAGCGTGCCGACCTTCCCTGCGGTCACTACACCACCGCAAGCTTTCCCTTCAGCTATCTAGACGCTTGGTGGATCTGCCGTTTTCTGACCCGCAACCTTCCGAGATAGGTACCGAGGAGTCATGCCTAAAAACATCCTTCTGACCGGCCACCCCAGAGTAGGCAAAACCACTCTCTTGAAGAACATCCTGGAGCGCCTCGGCAATCTTGCTTTGAGTGGCTTCTATACCGAGGAAGTCATTGAGAGGGATGTCCGCGTTGGTTTCAGGGCAGTCACATTGAGTGGCAGCTCCGCTGTTTTTGCGCACAAGGATTTCCAGACCGATCCGAGACATCGATTGGGCAGGTATGGCGTCCGGCCTGAGCTGCTGGAGCAGCTCGTCCTCTCACACCTGGACCCACTGCGCAAGGAAGCAGATCTGATCGTGGTAGACAGGATATCCAAAATGGAGCTCCTCTCCCAGCTTTTCCGGGAACGTTTGCTCGAAACTCTCGATTCAACCTGCCCCACGCTGGGCACCATCTCCCTCAAGGGCACGGGACTGATAAAGCGGATCCAACAGCGGCCCGATGTCCAACTGTTCACGCTGACCCGGAAAAACCGATCTAGTCTGGGCGGAGAGGTTCTCCGAAAACTTCATGAACATCTGGACTAGACCCAAAATAAGCGCAATTTCAAAAACAGGACCGTTTCCCGACTCCTAGGAGTCATTTTGGAGGCCCAAATTCTAAGTTTATGCACCAAGCCACTCAGAACTCGGCTCAGCTGTTGCGGTACTGCCCGCCGATCGCTTATGCCGATCGCTTATGAGGAGCTATTCTACCCCCTCTGTCGA
>CAUZIZ010000022.1:0-45556 GCA_963579905.1 Acidobacteria bacterium UBA6911
AATCGTCCTCCCGATAAGGGTGGGCATTCGTGACGGACCCGAGCGTCCTGGGCGTTGGCAACTGAGCTCCCGACTCCATACTTTTCCACACCTTCCACAAAGAAAGAAAAAAGTAGCAAAAAAGAAAGAACGACGGCTACTTGCCACTCTTCTTCCCGATCTCAGTGCCTTTCCAACTATAAGGGTTGGCGATGCGGAGCGAAGCGAGCTACCCTGGGTTTAAGTCGCCTGCCTTTTCTATGCTGAAAGCGTTATTGCAATTTGTTTCCACTCGGCAATAACCCCTTCGGGATAGCGTGTTTTTTTGAACGACCTGACCCAGGGTAGCTCGCTCCGCATCGCCAACCCTGGGCTACACGCATTAACGCCTTTGGCGTAAGGACGTGCTCCCAGCCACGAACGGTGCTCCTGCCGGCAGGCGTGATTTATGGCCTCTGACAATATCAGGGGCAGGTAGCAAAAGCCTGGGTGTCTACGATTGCCGGCGAAGGCTGCCCCAGCTCGTTCTCATAGGTCTTCGTCGCGCCGGTTGACGTATCCGTCACCACGAGTGTATACACTCGACGCTGGTGTCGCCGCCCACAATCACCCAATAGGCGTTGAAACCGCTCGAACAACCATTCTGAACCGACACCGTCAGACTGAGACCGGCCTGCCCTTCAACGAGCGTTCCGGAGGAGCCGTCGAAGGGGCCCACCTGGGCAGGACGAGACGGGCCAGTCGGAGTGTCCCGCACGCTGAGTTGGGTCTGGAATCGTTGATTCTGGAGGCACAAGGTCGTGTCGTCCGTCTTGCAATTGTTGTTGTTTTTCTGACTCGAAGTGGCGGCGAACTGAATATTGCCCTCGTTGACTACGTTTATATAGAGGACGTCGATAGCAGCAGTACCCCTGAAGCCATTCGGTCTCTCGGTACAGACTTTCCAAAGGCCGGAGACAGGACCCTGTCCAGGAAAGATCTCGGGCAGGTTCTGGGCCGAATGAGTTCCGTCATACTCGGTGGGAGTGGTGCTGTTAACCAGGACTCCATCCTGGTCGTACAACTGCATGAATCTGGTTGTTCCAGGCGGTAAGAGCGCGCCTCCATTGCTGACGGTCGCAACTGCTGGGATCTCGGTGGGTGGGTTGTAGTTTATGTTGGCTATGGTGCACTGGCCCAGTGGGGTGGCAGAGCCCACGGCGTAGGGGAACAACTCGCTGATGCTGGTGACCCTCGAGGCTGGTTTGACCCTGTACTCAGCCGTGATTCCGACCTCATTGAGGTAGACGTTGTCTTCAAAGAGGATCGAAGCGGCGCCCGTGAAGATGGTCTCGGTACCCGGTGCCGTAGACACCTCGATGCGAGTGGATCCATGGGAAGGGAGTTCCTTGGTAAAGAAATTACCCTTGTTTTCGCCGTCGGTCAGCAGCGTCTCAACCGGAAGCTTCATCGCTCCCCTGTGATATTGAACCCCTACCGTACAGGTCTTCCCCGATCGATTCTGCAGCCCCAACCAGGTAGTGAATTGCTGGTTTTCCAGGGTGCCAGCGACCAGATGCGGCGCTGTCCCGGCCATCAGATTCATTGAGATCAGCAGTATCACCGCTGATCCGAAACAAATCGCTCTTGTCGATTGAGTTTGCAATATTCCAACAACTCTCGTTTGGTGGTACTGAGTGGCACGGGTATCCCTGCCCGTGATTGTCGAGCCACAACGCAGGTTGAGCTTGGCCTGAACGGCTACGGATTGGGCGGTGAGGTGCAGATCAGGACCTCCATGGATTCGTCTCCGGTATTCTCGATACCGTGCTCGCACCAGGGCGGCAGGTGAATGAACGTTCCCTGCTGAACCTCAACCTGTTTTCCCGCCAGTGTCATGGTTCCGCGGCCCTTGAGAATCACGTAGCATTCCTCGGTGTGGTGGCTGCCCACACCGAGGAGCACATGGGGTGGGACGAAGAACACGACCATGCCGAGGTTCTTCGCGGGTGCTTTGGGATTGGCAGGGTGAACCACTCGAACTCCGATTCCTTCGCAACCCGGGTACTTGACCGGGACGCCATCCTTTACCGTGACGATATTGGGTTCAACCAACGTCTCGGGTTTGGGAATGGGGGGGGCACCCTGATAACCACGAAATTCAGTAATCTTGGCCATATTTCATTCTCCTTCTTCGGACTGTAATCACCAGTCGCGGGTGTATCCAGCCGTCCAGCCACCGTCGATCGTGAGCACAATTCCGTTGACGTAACTGGCTGCCGGCGAGACCAGGAAGAGCACACCGTATGCGATCTCTTCGGGGTTTGCAGGTCGTCCCAGTGGGATATGGGATAGCAGGCTTGCTGCGTTTTCGGTATAGGCTCCATCGGCTCCATAGAAGAGCTTTTTGGTTCCCAGCGTGAGCGTGGATCCGGGAGCCACGGCGTTGACCAGGATCCCCTGGGGTCCCAGTTCCAGTGCCATCGAACGCGTCAGGTTGACGACGCCTGCCTTGGCGGCCACAAAGGCACTCTGCAAGCGAAGCGGGACCAGCCCGGCGACGGACGAGATGTTGACGATTCGTCCGCCGTTGTTGCTGAGAAGGGCAGGGATCGATACCTTGCTCGTAACATAGACTCCGGTGAGATCCACCTTCAAGATCTGTTCCCAGTCCTCTTCCGCGAACTCATGGATGGGGACTCTACCTCCCAGCGTGTTGATTCCGGCGTTGTTGATCAGGATCGACAGACCGTCCCATTTCTCCAGAACTTGTTCGAGAGCCCGAGACATCTGTGGTGCGCTGCTCACGTCCCCTTCGACGGAGAGAGCTGTTCCTCCCGAGGACTCGATTTCCCGGACGGTCTCCTGGGCAGACTTAAGATTGATGTCTACAATGGCCACCCGTGACCCGTTGTCGGCCAGCAGCTTCGCGATGGCCCTGCCAATCCCTGGGCCCCTCCTGTGACCAGAGCCACCTGCCCCTTCAGATTTACCTTCAAGATTACGCCTTTCCAGACTAGCACAACGTGCCCGATCGCCACCTACATTGCCTTTAGTCTTCATCAGTTTACCCTTCGCTGCAATCCCCCGGTTGGAAATCCGTTGTTCCCAGGTGGGTTCGGTCTCCAGGCCGAAGTATTCCTGTCGAGCCTAGCGGCTCGACGAACGGCGGCCTGGAGACCACCGCCACGAGGGGCGAGCGTCTTTGCCTTCTGCTATGCTTCAAAGTGAGTCGTTCCCCCTCTTTCGGGATCCTCGAAGCACAGGAGGCCTGCAACCATGTTGCTTACTAATAGGATCATCGTCAATAGGATCATCGTCGCCTTGTTTTCGTTGTCCCTGCTGCTTCTGTTCTTGATTCCCTCGCCCTCTCATGGCTGGTTCGCCCCAGCGCCGCCCGCGGAATCCACAGAAACACTGCTGGCGGAGTCGGCCTTCCGCGTCCGGTTTGGTCTCCTGGATTCACAACCCGCCCGCTGGGATGGCAAGCTGATTCCTTCTCCGGGTCAGAGAGCGGAGGTGAGTCCGGATCAGTTTCGAGCCAATATCTACCGCCACACCTTCTACGACAGCATCCATTCGGTCGACGCCGATCCTCAGCTTCCCAACGATCAGACCAAGGGAGAGCTGGGCTGGGTCTTGGCCACGCGCATGAGTTGGATCCGAAGCAATCTGAGCACCCTTCGTTTCCCCAGTATTCGGATCAACCTCCTGGAAAATCCGGGAGCCAAGCCGATCCGTATCGAGACCACCAAGGGTCGATTCAGCTTTGAACCCGCTAGAGTCGAGCTCTTCGAGCCCCAGACCTTTCTGGGCGGCGCCGTCCAGGTGGAAAGGATCCCGTCTTCCTCGCCCATTTCCGCCGAACGCTTCGACATCCAGGATTTCCCGTCCCTGGTGGCAACCCGATCCGGCAAGCTCTGGGCTGCCTGGCAGGAATACGTCGAGGATGAGGCGGATCTGGTACTGGTGCGTTCTCGGGGAGAGTCGGGCTGGGGACCCGTTCACGAGGTGGCTACCGGTGTCGACGCCTTCCGGACCGCTGTAGCCGAGGATTCGCGAGGTCGGCTGTGGGTGATCTGGTCGATGCAGGTGGAAGGGAACTGGGATCTCTATGGACGCAGCTTCGACGGGCAGGAGTGGTCCTCCCAGCAGCGCCTTACCGACCATCCAAGTCCGGATATCTACCATAGTACTGCGACCGACTCCCAAGGGAGGATTTGGCTGGTGTGGCAGAAGACCATCGAAGGCGTGGGACAGATCGTGGCCATGGACTTCGACGGAGGACGATGGGGCCAGGAGGTAAGGATCAGCGAGGGTGCCGCGGAAGCAGGAAACAATTGGTGGCCGTCTGTGGCCGCGGGCGCCAATGGCGAGCTTGCGGTTGCCTGGGACGGGTACGCCTCCGGGAACTATGACGTCTACCTCAGACAGCGCCGGGAGGGACGGTGGCAGGACGTCCAGACCATCGCCGGAACTCCCCGCTTCGAGGCCGGGGCCTCGGTGGCCATCGACAATCAGGGTCGCATCTGGCTCGCCTGGCACACTTCGGGCGCTCAATGGGGAAAGGATACCGGTCGTCTGGTGACTGAGCGCGGCAAAGCCAAGGGAACTGAGCTCTATGAAACGAGATCGCTGCGGATTGCGTGTCTGGTCGATGGCAAGCTGATGACGACGCGCCAGGATCCGGCGCAAGTCCTGGGTGAGGGAAAGTGGGAGATGCCCCATTTGCAGGTGGATGGCACCGGGCATCCCTGGCTGCTGGTTCGGCATCTGAAGATGCGTCAGTCTGAAGGCAGGGGGCGTAATTTCGCCGCCTGGGGAATCGATTATCTTCGCTACGACGGATCTCGCTGGTCTGGCCCGACCGAGCTTTTCGGCAGCAGGGGACGAAACGATATGATGTCCGCCTCGGCCGTGGACTCCCAGGGTCGGGTCTGGGCCGTGTGGCCCACCGATAACCGCAGCACCAAGTCCTACCTGGCCCAACACGGGCAGGTCATGGTGGGGTTGTTGGGGGCATCAGCGCCGGCCACAGTCGAACTGTCGCCGCTCCAGATTCCGCCGGTTCTACCCTCGGAGGCTGTCCACCCCAATGAACAGGAAGATCTAGAGAGAATTCGCTCTTACCGGGTTCAGGCTGGCGGCAAGACCTATTCCATCTACCGAGGAGATCTTCATCGGCACACCGACATTTCTCTGGACGGGGGCGGGGACGGCTCTCTGATCGACGCCTACCGCTATGCCAGAGATGCCGCAGATATGGACTTCCTGGGTGTGACTGACCACAACCACGAGATTGTGGAGCCTTATAACTGGTATCGCAATCAAAAGGTAGCCGACCTTTTTCAGCTGGAGAACTTTGCCGCCTTCTATGCCTACGAACGTAGCCTGGAGTATCCCAACGGGCACCGGAACATCCTCTTCGTGCGGCGCGGGAGATCGATCCTGCCGGTCGAGACCGGCGAGAACCTCGGACTGGAGGGCGCCGAGAGACTGTTCTGGCATCTGAGACGGAAGAATGGAACGTCCATCCCCCACACGATCGCCACTGGGTCGGGGACCGATTGGCGGGACAATGACCCCAAGGTCGAGCATGTGCTCGAGATCTTCCAGGGGATGAGGGAGACCTACGAATACCCTGGGGCGCCGCAGCCCAAGACATTGATTCCCAGTCCCACCCTGGAGCAGGACAATCGCCCCCCCCGCCGGCTTGGAACCGCCTGGAGCGCTCTCGAGAAGGGCTACAAATTGGGGTTTATTGCCTCCTCAGATCATCTCTCCACCCACATCAGCTACGCCTGTCTGATTGCTGAGGAACTGACCCTGGAAGGACTCCTGGAAGCCATCCGAGCCCGCCGGGCCTACGCCGCCACGGACAACATCATCCTGGACGTCCGCTTTCTGGGGTCGGATGGGGAACACCTGATGGGAGAGGCCTTCGAGAGCACAACTCCTTTGAGAATCAAGGCTTACTTGAGGGGCACACAGGCCATCCAGCGGGTAGACGTCATAAAGGATAACAAGATCGTCTACTCCTCTTCTCCGGGGAAGAGCGAGCTCGAGTTTCAGTACGCTGATAACGCTTCCGAACCGGGCGAAAGCTACTACTATCTTCGTGTCATCCAAAAGGATGGCGAGATGGCGTGGGGATCTCCTGCCTGGGTCACCAACCGGCCCTGAACGGAGTCCTAGCTTGGGATGTCCTTCGAAGATCTGAACGGGAGCCGATCTGAAGAAGCGCATGCAGGATCCCCGTGTCTCGCAGAAAAATTCGGGGAGACTTCACCTGACGTTTGCCCACGTTCTCAAACCAAGGTGGGAGGATTGGAACTGAGAAAATCCTCAGATCAAGTTATGATCTTCAAGTTTAATCAGACAGTAACCCAAGACAGCCGACGGGAAAAAACAATGGCAGGGGGCTATTCAGCTGCAAAGGTGCCTCGCTGGATGGGTTCAGAAGTACGACTTCAGGGACGACTGAGCTCCTTACAACGGTCTTCACTACTCGGGAAAGTAGTCGAGATCCCACTGTTCCAGCCTTCGCAGAGGACTCGAGGGTCGTTCCTCAGCTGGTTCTCTGGCAGCGACCCAGTCTGCGATCTCTTCTCTGTGTCCCAGTCGACGAAGGGCCTCCGAAGCTCGACCGCCGGTGATGGCGGTATCCCAGAACGCCAGATGTTCCACACCTAGCTGGTAGAGGGAGTCGGCTTTACGGCGATATTGTCCAGCATCCATGTTTCGGGGCATCACATTGAAGGCAACCTCGCACTGCGTTCCCCGAGTCAGGGAAAGCCAATACTCGACGTCCTCTGGCTTCTCCCAGGCGAGTTCGAAGCTGAAGAGCTTTTCGGCGGAGGTATAGGGGACCAGAGTATCCACCAGACCCTGTTCGACCCAGCCTCTGACATCGAGCCCGTAGAACAGATTTTCCTCTTCGCTTCCGAAGACCCAGGCTGAGACAGGGTAGGGCTGAGATCGCTGCTGCTTGCTGGCCAGGTCGTCCAGGTCGCGCCGCAGCCTTTTCATGAACCGGGTCAAGAACTGGCTGCGGTAGGCAAGCCAACGGGCATCCGTTTCGTCGAGCTCTCTAGGATCCTCTCCGTATTCTGACTGAAAGCCCTTCACCAACGGTGCTTCATATTCCATGAAGGGGGGCTGGCGGTTGTAGAGCATGCAGACGCCATCGATTGGATAGGACGCCATTTCGCTTATCAGCGAGAGAACGAATTGTTGGGTTTCATCGAAGGCGAAGGATAGGCCCAGGGAGTCTCGTCCATCGCGGGCTAGACAGCGCAGCTCTGGGTGCTGATCATAGAAACCTCCGAGATTGAAATCCTCGAAGGGAGGTGGCCAGTAGAAGGGCCTCCATCCCAGCCGGTAACAGGCGTGGAACTCCAGACCGATCTCGTGACTGAAGTCTGCGGCGATTTGAAACGGGTCGATACCCTTTTTTACGTACTCATCCCAAGCCACCAGAGTCAGCCGGTCGTAGAGTCGAGGTGGATCATCGGCCTGAACGTGCTCTGGGATCCACATGCGCCCGATCTTGGTGAGATAGTTGCACATGTCGCCGTGCGCTCCGTCCCAGTAGATCCGGGAGAAGTCGCTGTGGCGATAGGGCTCCAGGTACGCCTTCATGGAGGCTGCGTTCGACTTACCTTCGGGCATGATGCCCCCTCGGTCCCCCGTGACCCAGGAGTCGTTGTAAGCGAAGAGACGCTTGTTTTCGCTTCGACTTCGGTCGGCCAGAAGTTCCTGAACTTCTGGCTTGTTGAGTGGAACCAGCTTGAGGTAGGCAATCCAGACCTTGGAGCAGGGATTTCCCAAAGCACCTGGCTCCTCCAGGACTCGCAGGCAGGGCTGGTGGAACAGGATCGTGTGTCCCGTCAGATCGGCCGTCTTCCAAAAGACATCCTGAATCCGTGGGCCTTTGACCTGATCGTCGGGTGGTACACCCCAGGGAAGGTCGCTGGGTGGGGGCAGATGGATCAACGAGAAGGCCGGGTCGTCGTCGAGTTTGGCCCAGAGTCGCTGAGCTTCGTAGGGACGCCAGGCGGTATTGAAAAGACCGATATGGATATCGTGCCAGCCTTCCGTTTTCAGTGGATAGGTCAACTCAGGCGCCTGCGTCTCTTCCCCAGCGAAGAGCAGGGTTCCCTGGGTGGCGTCGGTCTCGAAATCGAGCATCGTCCAATGGAAACGCTTGCTTTTCCTGGTGAGGGCAGTGCTGGGAAGGCAGCTGTCCAAGTCGGCCAGGTAGATCGGTTGATTGGTTCTGTCGGATGCGTTGAGTGTCATGGGTATGTTCCTACCTGTCGTTTAAGTTCAGCAGAGCCGCGAACGGCTTGACCAGTTTGCAATATGAAGCCAGCTTCCGAGGAGAGAGCCGGACAACAGCAAAATCCTCCGCTGACCAGAACTAAGGGTCTGCGCAAAAATAACTTTGCATTTTAGCATCTCATCTTCACACCATCTTCGGCCGTTTCTCAATCGAGAAATCCTCAATGTAGACCAGGCTATGCCTGCGGTTTCGCTCAATCGCTCGCGGCCAAATCTGGTGCAAATCTGAGCGCCAATTCTACCAAGTTATTCTTGCGCAGACCCTAAAGTTTCCCCCCGTGATGATCCAACTCAGCTGGAGCAGTCTAGGGCAGGCCGCTCAATGCCAGATCGTAAACCCACCATCTACCGCGAGGTTCACTCCGGTCACATAGTCCGAGGCTGAAGAGGCCAGGAACAAAGCTGCACCCTTAAGATCCACCCCGTCTTTCCCCATCCGACCCATAGGAGTCCGGGCACTGTAGGCTTTAACGAATCCCTCTGGCTGGCCCCGCTCGAATCCGCCGGGTGAGATAGCGTTGACCCGAACACCAAGCGGAGACAGAAAACCAGCCAGATCCTGCGTCATACCGATCACGCCGGCCTTGGCCGCGGCATAATCGATCGGTTGTTCGTGCATCTGGTTTTGCTCGTACATCTGACGGTCACGGCCCACCATGCCCGCGATTGACGCGATATTAATGATTGAGCCGTGCCCTTGGACCGCCATAATTTTCCCGAAGGCCTGGCAGCAGAAGAGGGTTCCCACGAGATTGGTATCGATCAACTGGCGGATATCTTCCGGTTTCCGCTCGAACAGATTGGTGGGGACGAGACCCAGTCCACCGCCTGCGTTGTTGACCAGAATGTCGGTCTGGCCTTTCCACGAGCGCACGGTCTCAGCCGTTGCGATCACCTGTCCGTGGTCGCAGACATCCAGGGCCAGGGCCAGAATGTCCCCCGGACAAGTAGCTTTCAGATGGCCAATCGCCTTTTCCGCGCTCGCCAGGGTCCGCGACGTGATCACGAGATTGCTGCCGGCCTCGCCAAGAGCCTGGGCCATATCAAGTCCCAGATCCCGAGCGCCACCGATAATCACCGCCACCTTACCGTTCAGCTGAAATAACTCTGCTGTCGACATGGTCTACTCCTAAGTTTCAGGGATTGTATACAGAGGCTGGAGCACGATCAAGACAGTCTCATCACTACATCACATCTCCTTGGAGCGGCCTGATGTTCGAGACCGTGTTCTTTCCGATCCGGTGGGTTTTCTGGACGAAGCGGGCACTCCCCTGATCCTGGCCGAGATCCAGTACGTTCCGAAGCTTCTTCACTTCGTCAAGGATAGAATCGATCAGGACCGGAGTCCGGGTCGCTGGCTGATGACGGGCTCCCAGAGCTTTTCCCTGATGCGGGGCGTGAGCCAGACTCTCTCCGGACGCATTGCCGTCCTGGCCCTGGACCCCTTTTCTACATCGGAAGTCCGGGAGAAAAACGGACCCGAGAATCTAGATGAATTACTGGCCGCCGTCTTCGACAAAGGCATACAGCAAGGCGTCAGCCAAACGGTAGAGCTGGTGGATTGGTTGCTTCGGGGAGGCTTCCCGGAACCTCGAGCCAATCCCGAGGTGGACCGCCAGCTCTGGTTCTCCAGTTACGTCCAGAGCTACCTGGAAAGGGACGTGCGAGACTTGGCTCAGGTGGCCGATCTGAGCCTTTTCAGCCGCTTTGTCATGCTGGTAGGATCCTGCACGGGCAACAACCTCAACATGATAGAGCTGAGTCGGGAGCTGGGCGTCAGTGGTCCCACAGTCAAACGGTGGTTGTCGGTGCTGGAAACCAGCCAGATCATCCATCTTTTGTACCCCTACCACCGCAACTTCGGTAAGCGGATTCGCAAGAGTCCGAAAGTCTACTTCCTGGATCCCGGAGTAGATACCTATCTTCTAGGGCTCCATACCAGGGAAGCCGTACTCCAGGGTCCCAGCCTGGGAGTTCTGACCGAGACGGCGGTTATCGGTGAATGGCTGAAGGCCTTTCGACAAAAAGGGGAACACCCGGGGCTCCACTACTGGCAACCGGCGGGGGGCTCGGAGGGCGACCTGATCATCGAGAGGGATGGGAGACTCTACGGAGTCGAGGTCAAGGCCACCGCGACCGCAACCCCACGCCATGCCCAGAGCCTGGCCCGCTGGCTCCGACTGGCTGGGCCTTCGGCCTCAGGCGCATTGGCCTGCCGGGTAGCACAACCGCTGACGCTCGGATCCGGTATCAAAACGGTTTCCTGGCATTTGGGCTGGTAGAAATTGACGGTAGTTCTGGCCGCGAATCGTCAGTTGGGTTGCTCTGCCCACATGATAGAAAAGTTGTGCAGGCACGAAGTCAGATCAGATGATTCGGCTTCTTACTTCGAGTGAGTCCCATACGAGCGCTAGCTCGTCGGCGCACTGTGTTAAGTTGATCCACAAAAGGAAAATGGGAAGTAGCTCAACACCGATCATGATTCTCGTTGGTGGCCTTATGCTCGCTGCCGGGACCGAGCTGCCGGTGGAGCCGGTAAGCATCGGCAGCACGCCCCAGTTTCTGATCGATGACTACCTCGTCGACAACCGCTTCGCCCTCAAGTACGCGCGAGAGTCTCCGGAGATGGTCCTGCGGCAGTTCCACCCGCCTCGGAAGCACTCAGGGAATCCACTGCTTCGATGGGATGGAATTGCTGCTGCGGGAAAGCCTCAGGGGGGACCTAGCTACGTGTCGGTTCTGCGGGATCCCGACTTGGGACTGTTTCGGATGTGGTATCAGGACAACATCCCAGCGTCCGACTCCAAGCCGGGAACTCGTCTCTTCACCACGGCTATCGGCTATGCCGACTCCCTCGACGGGATTAAGTGGAGGCAGCCCCGATTGGGGCTCGTCGAGGTCGATGGCAGTCGCGAGAACAACCTGGTCTGGCGGGGCCTGGAGGGGGATCGTGCCGCCGCCCCACAGATTCTCGACATTCCGCCCCGGTTTCGACGCGGTTTCCGCTACGTGATGCAATATCACGGACGAGGGGGGATGCACTTGATGGGATCCCATGACGGGATCGAGTGGGATCGGCGCAGCCACACGACGATCGCCACCATGCACAGCGACACCTCCAATTGCATCGTCTTCGATCCCCGCAGCGCAGAGTTCTCTTTGTTTTGCCGGGCCAAGCACATCTATCGGACTCGACGAGGCGACGTGCTGGACGTGGGGGCCTCCCGCCGCATCGCCATGATGAGGAGTCGGGAACTCTGGACCCAGTGGGGTGATGAACCCCGCAACATCCTGATCCCCGACGAGTTGGACAACCGGGAGAGCTTCAACTTCTTCTATGGAATGAGTGCCAGCTATCACGCCGGTATTTTCTGGGGTTTCGTCCAATCCTTCAAATGGAACACCGACATCCATGTCGAGCTGGCCTGGAGCCGAAGCGGAACCCGATTCGACCGCCTCCTGACCCGGCCCCGGCTGATCCCACTAGGGCCCGAGGAGGCTTGGGACAGCGGACTCATCTTCGCCGGTCCTGGCTGGATCGAGGTGGAGGATGAGTGGTGGATCTACTACACCGGTTGGGACGGTCCCCATGGTAGGAGAGAGAACGAGGAGCGGGGCCGTTGGAGGCAAGGGGGCATCGGTCTGGTCAAGATCCGCAAAGAGGGATTCGTCTCCCTGCGGGGCCCTCAACACGGCGGCGTCGTAGTGACCCGGAAGCTACTCTGGCCGGGAGGCGAACTGCGACTCAATGCCGACGCCCACTCGGGAGAGTTGAAGGTTAGAGTGTCAGACGCCAGTCGCCAGGTCCTGCCCGGACTCGACTACTCAGACTGTGTTTCCTTCACCGGAGACAGCGTGTCCCACCAGATGCGATGGAAAGATCGCCGGTTGAGCTTGCTAGCGGGCCAGGTGATTCGACTGGAGATCTATCTCCAGAACGCCAACCTGTACACCTTCCGAGCAGAAGGCAGTGATTGAGTAGATCAGTGACATCTTTCAGGATCCAGCTACAGTAACGCCAAACCCTGCGATATGACTAACCTCGTTGGGGTTGACTTCTCTTGATACTCGCAGGCCAATGCGTCAGCAGGACCTCTACCAGTGTCCTCTCAAGGTCCCAGGACTTTCTCCTGTACTCCACAACTTGACCGGAACTCTAGGCGCAAGTATTTCAGTCGATCTCCGAGCTTCGAACGTGTTTCGCTCCTGGCCCTTGTCCTTGCCTTTGCCCGTTCCTTTCAAGCGTCTCCAACGAGTCCAAGTTTTTTTCCGAAGGCAGCCCAGAACCAGCCCTGAATACTTGTATATTGCCACGTCCTCTTATAGGTTGATCCTTTGCAGCCCGAATCGCCACCAGAGCGATTCCTGGTCGGGTCTTTTCGCCCGAGAGAGGTCGACATTTTGAGCTGGTTTTCATCAAACGGAGGAGTTTCATGTCATTGGGTTCTGTAATACAAGAACTACGTGAATTCGACACTGCACTGCTTGCCAACACGATTGGCTACATTGACCCGACGCCGGCCGAGGAGTATTACATGGCCGGGACTATTCAATCCGTCACTCCCAGCCTGGGGCCCACAGTAGGTGTTTCCGTTACTTGTGAGATCGATACCAGTACGCCGGGTGGTGTGGCCAACATGGGCAACTTCTGGCAGCAGGTCGATCGAATCAATGACATGGAGGAGCCCGTGGTCTGGGTTGTTAAGACCACTGGATCTCGCCCTGACCACGAGTGTGTCCTGGGCGATGGTATGGCCAAGGGGCTCTACGCTGCAGGCTGCATCGGCGCGGTTGCAGACGGTGGTTTGCGGGATGTGTCCGGTCTTTTGAGTATCCCGTTCGCCGCCTACTGTACCGGTATTACGATCCACCATTGCGCCCTCCGCTTCGGGACGATGGACCAGCCGATCGAGGTGGGAGGGATAACAGTCAGCCCGGGAGACGTGATCCACGCCGATCCTGAGGGGGTGATTCGGATTCCGCCGACCTGCCTGGATGCCCTCTCCGACGCGGCGGTAAGAATGCGGGCTTTCGAAAGCGAGGCTCATTTCCTTATGAGGCGCACCGATTTGACTCCCAGCGACAAGCCGGGGCTGACAAAGCAGCTGCTGGGCAAGTACGGCTTTGCTTGAGTCTATACCGTCGGTTCTGAGCGAAAAAAGCTGGGTTTCTCGAGCATGCTCTTTCCTCTAGGACATACATTCCATCTCCACGAAGACACCGGTTTCCGGTGGCGCTTCGTCGGGCTGATAGTAGCTGGTCTGCTATTGCTCGGTTACTGGCAGGAGTGGATCAGATCGCCCTTCAAGTGGGATCTGGCTATTGCGCTGACCTTTATCTACGGGTACAGCACTTTTACCCGTGCCTTTCAGGATGTGCTGGCTCGCAAGATCAGTGCTGATCAGGCCGTCACCCTAGCTGCGTTGGCCGCACTGTATGTCGGCGAGTACCTGGCTGCCGCCGAAGTCGTCTACATCATGTTGGTGGGAGAGACGCTGGAGGCGTATGCTTCCCGCCGCTTTCAAACCGACCTGAGTCGACTTCTCTCCTGTCTTCCCCAGGAAGCTCACGTCCAACGGGCTGGCCGTGAAGAAGAGATACCTCTAGAGGAGGTTGAGTCGGGTGAAAAGGTCGTCGTCTATCCGGGCGAGAGGGTGCCCGTCGATGGGACCATACTTGACGGGGAATCCCTGTTGGATGAGAGTTCCATTACCGGTGAATCCCTTCCTCGAGAGCGTGTAAGTGGAGACTCTCTTTACGCAGGGAGTCTGAACCAGACCTCTCGACTGTTGGTCAAAGCCCACCAGGTGGGCGATCACACCGTGCTCAGTCGGATCGTCGAGCTGGTTCGGCATGCCAGGGAAAGCAAGGCCCCGATCCAGCGCACGGCCGACCGCTACGCTCAGTGGTTTCTGCCACTAGTCCTTGGCATCGCAGCCGTTTGTTACCTGATTACCGGGGAGTGGATGAGGTCGGTTGCGATTTTGATCGTTGCCTGCCCGTGCGCCATGGTTCTCGCCACTCCGGCTGCAGTCCTGGCTTCGGTCAGTGCTCTTGCCCGTCGCGGCATCATAGTCAAAGGGGGAGCCCAACTGGAGAAGATGGCACAGGTTGACTGCGTCGCCTTCGACAAAACAGGAACGCTGACGCGGGGACGTCCCGAGCTGACCGAGGTCCAGAGCTTCGGTGATTTCCCAGAGGACCAGGTATTGGCATGGGCTGCCTCACTGGAATTCTACTCCGAGCACCTGCTGGGACGGGCCATCCGAAGCGGTGCCGAGGAGCGGGGACTGTCCCTTAGCCCTGCACAGGGGGTAGAGCGGCATGCCGGGCTGGGCATGGAAGGAAGAGTCGCGGCTTCGGCTACGGCAGCGCCTGAGGCGCAGGCTGAAGCAAATCACGTCTTCGTAGGGAGTGCACGTTTTCTTCAGCAAAAGGGCTTTAGTCTTTCTAAAGAGCAGCAGGCGGTTCTAGATCAAGCAGCAGCGGCTGGATCAATCCCCGTACTGGTTGCTAACGGAGACCGTCTGGCGGGCGTTCTGGTTCTGAAGGATCTGCCACGGCCTGAAGCCTCAGAAACGCTGCACCAACTCCACCATCTGGGGATCCACAAGTCGTTCCTGTTGACCGGAGACAATGAGAACGCGGCCAGGCAGATCGCCAAGATCGTGGGCATTTCGGAGGTCTCAGCCAACCTGCTTCCGGAGGAGAAGCTGGCCCGTTTGGAGGAGCTGAAACGCGAGGGCTACACCGTTGCGATGGTGGGGGATGGAGTCAACGACTCGCCCTCCCTGGCAGCCGCCGATGTCGGCGTGGCCATGGGTGATACCGGCACCGACATCGCGGCTGAAGCCTCTGGTGTCATTCTGGTCGGAGACGGAGGGCTGAATCGTCTATCCCTTCTGATAGAAACCAGTCGCAAGACGGTAAAGACCATTCAAGACAACATCTTGTGGTTCGGGTTCGCCTTCAACCTGGTGGCCGTGGTGGCTGCTTTTCTGGGATATCTGACGGCGGTTTCCGCGGCCGTGGTGCACCAGGGATCCTCCTTCCTGGTCTTGATGAACTCGCTGAAGCTTCTGGAGAGCCGTCCCCGAAACCTCCTGCCGCATCGCGCCCAGCACGCGCTGCACGATTTTCAGCACTGGTGGGTAGATCATTGGCCGCCCACCTCCCTTCTTGCGCATCTGGTCCATTGGGCGGGACACCACCGACAGCCCTTACTCAAGGTCGTTTCTGCCGCTGCCATTGCTCTCTATGTGCTTTCCGGGGTCAAGGTGCTCGTCCCTGATCAGATAGGAGTAGTTGAGCGCTTTGGCAAGATACTCGAGACGACCCTGAGTCCTGGCATTCACTACGTTTTTCCCTGGCCGGCGGAGCGTCTCTATCGGCTCAATCCGAACCGCGTCAACTCCCTGCAGTTGGGGTTTCGATTGTCAGAGAGCGACTCCGAAGAGGGAGAGCCGACCGCCTATGAGTGGAACATCCAGCATCGCCAAGGACGCTATGTCAGGCGGGAAGATGAGGCGGTAATGCTCACGGGTGACGAGTATCTGGTAGAGGTCAATGCCGTCGTTCACTACTCGATCAGCCAACCCAGACAGTTCCTGGTTCGTACCGTCGATTTCGAGAACACCCTCAGATTCCTGTGCGAGGGAGCCCTCCGATATGTCGTCTCTAGCATGACGCTGGACCAGGTTTTGGCATTGGATCGACTTCAGATCCAGAGCATTGCCAGGGGGATGGTTCGGAGTGAGCTGGACCGCCTCGGTCTGGGAGTAGAGATCCAATCGTTCAATCTCCAGGACGTCCATCCTGCTCTCGAAGTGGTCGATGCCTTCCGCGGCGTAGCGGGTGCCCTTGAGGAAAAGAACCGAATGATCAACGAAGCCCACGGCTACGCAAACGAACGGGTTCCCCTGGCCCGGGGTACAGCGCAGAAGAGAGTGATCGACGCGGAATCCTATCGGTTCCAGAGGGTGCAGCGGGCCATGGGAGAGAGTCAGCGGTTCAATCTGCAATACGACGCTTACCGGCGTTCTCCCCAGACGACCCGGACCCGTGTTTATCTGGAGGCGGTGGAAGAGGGATTAGCAGGGAAGAGTAAGTACATTCTTGATCCCGGCGTGGGACGCCGCAAGATGATGCTTTTCCAGGACTCAGTCTTCAGCTTCAAAGACCTGGAGGGCGCTGTGAAGTCCCGAAGGTGAGCCCTTTTAAATCAGGGAAGGGCTGATTGGGTCGTGATTGAGCGCATTGGCCAAGAGTGATGACGTGGTGCACTTCGAGAATCAAGATATGAAGTCAATCCTAGACGGATCGTTGTTTCCAGCCCAGTGGGGCCAGCAGCCGGCGCTGGATCGTTCCAAAGAGAAACTTGGATTGCCTCTACTTATGATCATCGCTAGCGATGCTGACAGAGCCATGACCGTGAGGGAGTGGGATCCGGTGGATCAACTTAACGGGCACACCCTGATTGACATCTGTACGCACCCCTTCAACCTAGAAGCGCCTGGGGATATGCTCCCTGTCGGGCCCCGCTCCCTGACAGTCACGGCTCTGTCATCTGGCGAAGGCTGCGTAGCTTCCTCGTGGTTGAAGTTTCAGCCTAGCCCAGCCTCCGGTTGCGCTAGACACGGCTTGAAGATGGGGTGTTGAAAGTGAGGTTAGTGCATCATGGTTAGCCGCGAGGGGATCATCAAGAGCAAGCTAACTTGGGTTCTGGTTGCTGTACTTCTGCTCTACCTGAGCCTCTTCACTGTGTCCGAGACAGAGATCGCTCTGGTCACTCAGTTCGGCCGGCCTGTTGCCGAGTACAAGGATGCGGGACTCAAGTTCAAATGGCCCTTTCAGGGACTGACGCGCATCGACAAGAGACTCCATCTTTACAATCCGAGACCTTCGGAGTATTTGACTCGAGATAAGAAGAACTTGTTGGTAGAGAACTGCGTTTTGTGGCAGGTAGAGGATACTCTCCTCTTCCTCCGGACGGTGGGCGATCGCACCGGGGCGGAAATGAGGCTCCACGACATCGTCTGGTCAGCCGTGTCGGCGGCGCTGGGACGAACTGAGCTGTCGGAACTGGTTGCCACCGATATCGAGCAGGTCCGGCTCGGGACGCTAATGAAGAACCTGACCCAAGAGTGCGGCCAGATTGCTCGCCAGCGGTATGGAATCGGGATTGCCTCAGTCGACATCAAGCGGATCAACCTGCCCACCCAAAACCGAGAGAGCGTGTTCGCGCGCATGCGAGCCGAGCGAGAGCGGATCGCGAAGAAGTACCGAGCCGAAGGCGAAGAGGAGGCCAGGAAGATACGAGCCGAAGCGGACCGCACCGCTGAGGAAATTCTCTCTAGTGCCTATAAGAAAGCCGAGATCGTTCGTGGCCAGGGGGATGCAGAGGCTACCAAGGTTTATGGCGAGGCTTTTTCTCGAGATCCGGACTTCTATCAGATGGTCCGGACACTCGAGGCCTATCGCAAGATTCTGGACGAAAAGACGACCGCAGTCCTCTCGGCCGATTCGGAGTTGTTCAAACTCCTCACCAAGGGCAAGAACGGGAGACTAGCTCCTTGATCTTCCCATCGGTAGACCAATTGTGGCGAGGGATCAGACGGCATCGACGACTCCTACTGGCGATTTTTGCCCTTGCCTATCTGGCGTCAGGCGTGTATTACGTTCCCGCTGATCGCCAGGCTATACAGATTCGACTGGGCAGGATGCTCGAGGGGCGAGCTCAGCCGGGCTTGCACTACGCTCTGCCCTATCCCATAGATCAAGTCATTCTGCTGAGGATCAACGAGGCCCAGAGTCTTTCCGTTGGCGGGACTGACATGGGTCGAGCCCTAGGTGTCGCGCGAGTCGGAGAGGAAGACTATCTCCTCACCGGGGACCAGAATCTGGTGAGGGCAAGAGCTTCGATCCAGTACTTTATCCAGGCTCCCTATCTCTATCTGAACCGGACCGAAGACCTGATCAGTAGTTTGAGAGCTCAGCTACTGCGCACTCTCTCTCTCGCAGTGGCCTTGAGGAATGTAGACGAGATTCTGACGACGGGTCGTGTTGCGCTGCAAAGCGAGGTCCAGAGGGACCTGCAGACTAAGGCCGATCGACTCGAGCTGGGGGTGACTCTGACTGCCGTAACGCTGGAACAGGTCACGCCTCCCGCGGAAGTCCGAGACGCTTTTCTCGAAGTTGCCAATGCCAGGGAGGATCGGAATCGAATCGTCCAGGAGGCACGGGGATACGCAAGTGAGCTGGTGCCCAGGGCTCGCGGAGAAGCCGAGGAGTTATCTCAGCAGGCCGAGATCCATCGCACCGAGGTGATGAACCGTGCCCAGGGTGAATCCCAGCATTTTGTCAGCCTCTGGGAGGAGTATCGAGTTCATCCCGAGGTGACCACCGCTCGGCTGTTCCTGGAGGCGATGGAGGAGATTCTACCTCGAACCAGGAAGGTGATCTTGGACGATTCCGGGAGTGGCCAGGGAGTAGATCTTGATATCTTGGAAGCGTTGACCCTTCCTACTCCGAACCGTCCAACTCCTTAAAAAGTACTGGACCTGTTGAAAGTAGACGGATCTGACCATGATGGAGGCCAGGCGATTCGTTCCCTTCCTGCTGATCCTGAGCGGCTTCTTCTACTTCGTGCTCCGAGATCAGCAGACGTCTCCGCAGGTCGATGAACCTGAGGACGTACTCATTTCCATGATCCAGGCCCTCAAGGCAGGAGATGTGCCTGGGCTTCTTCGATGCTTCGGAGGCGAACTCGGCCGCCGTCTGGAGGGTATCATCGAGCGGCAGGAAGGGGCTGATCTAGAGCGTTGGCTAAAGCGTCGCGGTCAGGCAGTCAAGGGTTTGGCTATTCTGAACAAGGAGAGTCGGGGTGCCGACGAGGTTATGGTTTTTACCGAGACGGTCTACGAAGGCAGAAACAAGCGCCAGAGCTTCCTGCTTCGCCGAGAGGACGGGCGTTGGAGGGTGGTGAGGAGCGATTTCGAAGCCGTCAGTGACTGGGAGACTGATTTCGGGAAACCCATCCAGGAGGTGGGCTAAAGTGTCGGCACGACGCCCGAGCACAGGCTGGCTTCTGCTCTGGGGATGTCTTGCTACTGGCATCGCTTTCTCTCAGCAGGTCGAGTCCCCTTCGTCCCCACCCGATTTCAACCGCGATATTCTGCCGATCTTCCAGGAACAATGTGTGGGCTGCCACAGCTCGGCGACCAAGATGGGAGGGCTGGTGCTAGAGAGCTACACGGACCTGCTCCAGGGGGGTGAACACGGCAAGGCCTTCCTGCCTGGCCATAGTGAGCAGAGTCGTCTGGTCTTGATGCTGGAAGGGAAACTCGAGCCCAGGATGCCGATGAACGGGCAGTTGGAGGCGGGGCAAATTGTGTTGGTGAAGGCCTGGATCGATGCCAGTGCTCAACCACCCGATCTTGCCGAACCCTCCTTTCCCCCAATTTCCTCTCCGATACCAGACATCAAACCGCAGGTGCCGGTGACGCCGCCGGTCGCCGCGCTAGGATTTCATCCCGATGGCCGAACCCTGGCAGGTGGTGGCTTCGAGGAGGTCTACCTCATGGATCCGTCCAGCGGTCGACGCACCTTCTCTTTGCCGGGACCACCCGATTTGATACGCAGCCTGGTCTTTTCCCCCGATGGCGCATTGCTGGCCGCGGGCGGAGGAGCTCCGGCACAGTCTGGCGAGATCTGGGTCTGGGATTTCCAGAGGCGAACGCTGATTCACAAGCTGGAGGGACACTCCGACTCGGTTTACTCGCTGGCCTTCAGCCCTGATGGCTCCACCCTGGCCAGCTCCAGCTACGATCGAAAGATCAAACTCTGGAACGTTCGAAGCGGAACAGAGCTCAAGACGTTGGAGGAACACAACGGTCCTGTCTTCTCGATCTGTTTCACCCCCGACGGCACCCGACTGGTATCGGCCTCGGGCGACGGCACGATCAAGATCTGGTCGCCGCAAATGGGAGAGAGGCTCGATACGCTCTCGGCCGCAGTTGGAGCCCTGTATTCGGTCGCCGTGGATTCCTCGGGCAGGGAGTTGGCAGCTGCCGGGGCGGACAAGACGATCAGGATCTGGGTCCGGAGCGAAGAGGGATGGACGCTGGACCGTTCGGCACTGGCCCACGGCGGGACGATTACCCGGCTGCTTT
Organism: Acidobacteria bacterium UBA6911; assembly: GCA_963579905.1. Taxonomy (GTDB): domain Bacteria; phylum Acidobacteriota; class UBA6911; order RPQK01; family JAJDTT01; genus CAUZIZ01. The sequence continues at coordinate 20,472 of CAUZIZ010000022.1, forward strand.
ATTCTCGGGATGGCAGGCATCTGGTGTCGACTGCTACGGATCGGTTGGTGAGGGTCTTCGAGACGAAGACCCTCGAGCGCGTTAGCCAGCGTGAACCTGAGTCGGAGTGGGTGATGTCCATGGCTTTGAGTCCTGATAGCATCCGGCTTGCCCTGGGATGCTACGATGGGTCAGTAAAGCTCGTGGACGGTCCCGCGGCTTCCGATCCTTGAGAGATGCCGCCGCAAGGTATTGTTGGAAGGAGAGATGCCCATGATTCCTCAGAACAAGAAGCGTACGGAATTCCTAATTTCCTCACGAAGACAGTTCATCAAGAGTGCAGGGGGTGCCGCAGTGGTGACCCTATCGCCCCAGCTCCTGGGAATGACCCGCAAATCAGGAGGAGGAAGACCCCTTGTGGGCTCAGGAGAGCACCAGTTCGAAGTCATCCACGACTGGGGAAAGCTGCCGAAGCACATCCGCTATGGCAACACCCATGGGATCTGTGAAGACTCCCAGGAAAACATCTACGTTCATCACAGCGTTCACAGCAGCAGTGACGTCCCAGATTCGTTGGTGATTTTCGATTCCGAAGGCCGATTCGTAGGTTCCTGGGGAAAGGAGTACCAGGGCTCGGCACACGGGCTTCATTTGCAGCGAGAGGGAAGTGAAGAGTTCCTCTATCTGTCCGCGCGGGACTACAAGGATCTGGACCGGAACATCGTGGTCAAGACCACTCTCAAGGGCGAGGTCGTCTTTAGCCTGGGCTATCCCAAGGAATCGGAGCACTACAAGCAGGATGCAGAGGGAAGACCACTCACCAAGTATCATCCCACCAACCTGGCGATTGCTCCCAATGGGGATATCTATGTGGCGGACGGTTATGGCTCCAGCTATATCAACCAGTACGATCGTGAAGGTCGGTTCATCCGGAGCTTTGGCGGCGAGGGGACAGGACCAGGACAGCTCTCAGGCCCTCACGGAATCACCCTCGATACTCGTGGCGAGGCACCGCTTCTTTTGGTGGCTGACCGCACCAACAACCGACTCCAATACTTCACTCTAGAAGGGAAACACGTTCGCTTCGTCGCGGGCGTCAACCTTCCTTGCCATTTCGACGAGAGAAACGGGATCCTGTTGATTCCGGATCTAGCGGCACGGGTGACCCTTATGGACCGAAACGACCGGGTCCTGTCCCATCTAGGGGAAGGACCCGCCGATTTTCGTGAGGTCAGAAAAGAGCCTCGCAGCGCTTTTCCAATGGGCAAGTTCATTTCCCCCCATGACGCCTGTTTCGATCATGAGGGGAACATTTTCGTCGCCGAGTGGATTCCGATCGGCCGTGTCACCAAGCTGCGACGATTGAGTTGATTCCTATCGAGTCAACTCCAGCCTTCGATCATGATCTCAAGCCAGGAGATCACTCCGCGGCAAGCAGCACGGTTTCCGCGGGATGTTCCACCACTTCAGAGTAGTGGAGCACCTTCGTGACTTCGGCCGCACTTTCGTCTGCGATCGGGGTCGGGCGCCTCAAGATGAACTCGGCCTTGTCCAGCCGATTGTAGACGACGTGGGCCATCTCGAGTCGGTCGATGGGTTTCTCTTCATCTGAGTTCAGGTCGGGCACCAGCAGGGGACCGGTATCAACCTGGAAAGATCCTGCTTCAGGCCGGAAGTTCATGGTTCTGATCGGATACTCCATGACGTAGCGCCGTCCACGCTTCGCATCCCGAATTTCAGTTCGAGCAACCAGCGGAATGTTGGTTTCGGTCGCCGAGTTGATTTCGGTTGGCGTTTTCAGTTGTCGCGTGCCGGTAAAGGTCTGCACATCTATTTCGACAGAGCTAAAGTTAGGGAAATGAGGTTCGCCCTTCGAGGACGGTCCTTGATACATAATCTTACTGCCCATGCCCCGGTGGTCCTTCAGGGAGTAGATCATCCGGTATTCCGTGCTGGGTATCTGGAAGAGCCGATCTTCGGCGTAGACCCATTCGGTGCGACAGGGCGCGATCAGGACGAAACGCTCGCTTTCCCCACTGGCCTCATCGATGACATCGATCAGGGCCTCCAATTGGATACGCGCCTTGTTGCCCAGGGGGAGATTGTGCCGGGCGTAGGGTCGGGGGTCGGGTCTGGGAGGAAGATCCCAGGTCATATAGGATGATTGGAAGTTGCAGGCTGCTGCGACATCGCTCTTTGCAGGCTGGGTTTCGGTCTGGGAATCGGTCGGCTGGGAACACCCAACCAGAATGAGAATAGACAGAGTGAGTATCGATCCAATCTGGGGTCGCATGGTTGTCACCTCCGGTATATTGGTGCGTTCGATTAGCTTTCGTGGAGTCATGATACTGGAGCGCGGTGCTGCTGCCTAGAGCACATCAGATCCAGCGGGGGGGGACTGCCGCCGCCACGCCGCACTGGGGAGGCCTAGTCTTCCCTTCGAAATTCTCCTGTTCGATATTCTGCGGTTCATCACTTGGCGGTTGCCTTCTCCGGAGTAAGAAAGGCTAACATCACAAACGGCAGAATATCGAACAAGCGAATTTCGAAGGGAAGATTCTGTCCTATTCCGTGGTTGGTGAACGGGGAAGAATGGTAACTATGACCGGGGTCGAAGCATAGTCGGCGGACTGCTGCAGCATCTCGATTCCACGCATCTTTTCGGTCTCTTCACTCTTGAACCGGGTTACTACGAAGATTCGGAAAGTCATTGCAGGGAACTCGGGATCCGCAACCAGGGTTAGATCCCGGCTGCGCTCGCCTTCTCCAATTACCAGGCCTGCGTTGGTGGAGCGTCCCCAGACGAAGAGTCCGGGCGGCCTGTTTTTTACCTCGATTCCGACTTCCTGAGAGAAATCTTCGGGGCACTCGATGGAAACTCGCAGGGTCGTCTCCGTTCCCGCTTGCATCACCAGTTGTTCAGGCTCAACCAGGGGACGGATCACAGGTGCCGGTGAGATCGAGATCAGGTTCAGCGAGCCGTCAGGATCCGATGCTGGCCGCACCCGATCTTCGCCGTTGATACTGGCCCTGCCCACGATCCTCATGGTTTTGCTGGTATCCGCGGCGTTCTCGGTGGCCGCTAAGGCTAGAGTGGTTTGGAACTCTTCTGCTCGGATGATTCCACGGCTGGCCGTAACGCCCGGAGGGAGGCGCTCGGCTTCGACCTCGATTTCGCCCATGAAGCCATCGATGCGATGGGCAGAGACCGTGACTGCAACCCGGCCTCCTCTTGGTATGTTCGGATTCCTGGCACCCGCTCCTCTCAGGTCTCGCTGCTGCATGAAACCGTCGTCCAGGAAGAGCCTGAAGTCAGGATGGGCCGGGCGAATGACGAGCTGGTAGGCAAAGCGTTTTCCTCCTTTTTCCCGCAGGTCGCTGAGCCGTACCAGGTAGTCGCCTTCCGCCGGCGCCGTGAAGAGAAGGTAGGAGTCCTTGCCGTAGACCGGTCCACCATCATCATTTCTATAGTTGAGATGGAAGAGGGGCAGCTCTCCGCTCTCGACCTGGGCCTGCGGCAGCAGGATATCAACCTTGAAGACCTTGAGGTTAGCCGGATGGTTCTGGGGCGTTGTTCCCAGCCAGGCTAGCCTTTTCCCCAGGAGTCCCTGTGCCAGGGAGAAGTCATCGGCGTGTCGAACAGCTTCTTCGAGCCGAACCAGTTCCCGTCCATTGATCAGCACGAAATCCCAGGGACGGAACGCGAGATTCGTGGTGGATTCGAATCGCTGCAGCTGCCGGGATCCGGAGGCGAGAGGATCCTGATGGTTACCCTCGAAGGTAGCCTTGAGAATTGAACGTGGAACCTGCTGCCCAGATGCGTCGAGTATCTCGATCAGCGAGTCCAGAGGCGAGCCCAGCCGCTGGGCAAGCACTTCTAGCGCCAGCACCTGTCCCTGGCGACAGTGCACCCGAAACGTATCTCGATCTCCATCTCGGCTTATTCTTCCATCGACGTTGATCGGGATGGATACCTGTTGGGCGGAGTCGATAGAGTCGTTGTCCTCGTTCTCCAGCACCTGAGGGTGTTCGCCCACCGAAATCTTGACTTGATTCAAGCTGGGACCCAGGGAGGTCTGTATGCGGAGATCGTCATATTGATTACTCGACTGTGGACGCCGGCCATCAAGCTCGACTGTGGACATTTCTCCCAGATTGAAACCCTCGACGTGGGCTTTCCGAACGCCTCCACGACGGACCCCCAAAGGAAAGACCTGAGTGACGTAAGGTAGGCGTCCCATTGTGAGGCGGTAGGGGAACTTCTTCCCTCCGTTTCCGGCGAAGTCGGTGAGGCCCAGACAGTAGCTACCTGCCTGGGTAAATCGATAGCCCAGGAAGGAGTCCAGGTTGGCTGGTGAGAAGTTGTTGTTTTGGGCTAGCAGCTTCCCGTCTTCGCTTCTCAGCGTCAATAGGGAATCCAACTGAGAGCCAATTGGGCCTGCCACTACCTGAAAGACGAATTCATCGCCAGACGAAGCTTCGAATTGGAAGAGGTCCTGTTCGCCCGGGGCTCCTATCCTGCCCTCATATGTCATGGGTGGCGTGATCTCCTGGATCTGGTTGGAATCCATTGGAGATGAGCTTTCGGTGATCTCCTTTAGGTTTCCTATGGAGAAGGGAACCCAGTTACTGGTACCGAAGGGAGTCTTTACGCGGAGCCCATGGATGCCGATCTCACTCTTGCGGCTCGCTTTGAGTCGGACCCTGATCTGTTGTCGTGGGGTCACGTACGGAGGGTTGGGCACCGTTTCGATGTTCTGGACCGTGGCTGTCACCCCCTGCTCATCGAAGTACACGTGTGAGGCCTTGGCCAGATTGAGGCCTTCTAGCACGATTGTCCGCTGGGTACCTCGCTGGATCCCGTGAGGAGTCACTCCGAGTACAACTGGATCCGGGGGGTAGTACTGGGCGTTGGTTGCGGCTGTCGATAGGGCGAGGACGATGAGAAGAAGGTTTTTTCTAAATCTCATACTGGGAAACTGCTCCAGTTGAGTTCGCTCGACACCTGGATCATGCACGAAGAAACTTTGGTCCGGCTCTCTCCTCGGAATTTGGCCTCATGTTGTTAACGGCTCAAGTCGTTCTCGGCTCTGTCGGACTCGGCTTCGTAACGCTGGTAGTTCACCCGTTGGCGGCACCTTCGGAGGACAGGAGACGTGCGACGAATTCTTGCAGGTCAGTGATTGAACAGAAACTCCTTCCCCATCATGAGGCCGGCCCAGAAGTCTTCCATCACTTCCCGATTCAGCCGGGTCTTCTCCCCAACGGCACCGGCAAGAGCTATTGCCTCGGCGAAGGCGCGTTGGACTTCCTTTAGCTCATCCTTGCCGGGAGCCCTGCTGAGCGAAGTCCAATAGATCTCCTGAATGATCTCTTCTTGGGAAAGACCCTGGCTGATCAGACGTTCGAGCGTGCTCTTCGGAGAGCGCAACTTTTCCGAGATCACGTCGCCATTGACCAGGTGGAGTACCTGGGAAACGGTGGAGTTTGTGATTCTCTCGGCGTAGCTATTGATCTGCCTCTGGGGTCTACCGAAGACAGTCAGGGCATAGGAGTCGACTTTTGAATCGGGCAGTTGGACGGCTCGTACACCGGTCGGATACCCCTTGAACCGCTGGGGAACACCGGTCACCTGCGAGATGATGTCGACGATCACTTCTGCCGGCAACCGCTTGAGCTGGTAGTGAGAATAGTACTTGCCATCGTGCATCGTAGACGCTGGTTCTGAGCTAGCTTGGTAGGCGGCCGAGTTCATGACGGTGCGGATGAGTTGCCTGATGTCGAAGCCCTCGTTCACGAATTCTTCGGTGAGTCTCAGCATCAGCTCCTGGTTGGAGGCAGCGTTGGTCTCACGCATGTCATCGGCGGGTTCCACCAGGCCTCTGCCCATGAAGTGACCCCAGACCCGGTTCACGATGGATCGTACAAAGTAGTGATTCTCGGGTGAAGTGAGCCAAGCGGCCAGTTGTTGACGACGATCATTACTCTCCGAAACGAACTCGCCCTCCAGGGGACGGGGAGGCAGCGGGCGACCCAGCCGGGGATGTGTTACTTCGCCTTGCTCAGCCGTGAAGATGGTGGTCTCACCCAGAGATTGGTGACTGGAGGCATAACCGACAGAGAGGTCGTTTTTTCGTCCCACCCGGGAGAAAAAACTGGACAGAGCGTAATACTGGTCCTGGGTCCACTTGTCCAACGGATGATTGTGGCAGCGAGCACAGCCGATGGAGAGGCCCATGAAGGTAAGGGCGACGTTCTCCGCCAGGGCGGTGGGCTCGTCGTGAAGGACGTAATAATTGGCCGCGCCATTTTCAAAGTTGCTCCCAGAGGCTGTAACGATCTCGCGAACCATCTGATCCCAAGGCTTGTTCGAAGCGACACTCTCCCTAAGCCAACGGTAGTACGAGCGCATGGCGGGCCGCGATAGCCGGGAACTGGAGACCAGGAGGAGGTCGGACCATTGGTAGCTCCAGTAGTCGACGAATTCGGTCCGCTGTAGCAGGTGGTCGATGAGCTGCTCTCTCTTGCCAGGAGAGGGGTCCAGTGAGAATGCCCTTGCAGCTTGGGCAGTCGGTAGAATGCCGATGGCGCCCAGGTAGGCACGGCGCACGAAGTCCGAGTCCGTGCAGGTTCCGGAAGCAGGAATCCTGAGTTCCTGCAGCTTCTTGAGGATGAGATCGTCGATGACACTGTGTGTTGGCGCTGTTTCTGGAGTCTGGGCCGACGAGGGACTTTCAGGGAACGGAACGGTTATTCTGGCCGATGCGACCTGGTCGAGGCACCAAATGGCGATCGTGGTCTCACCGGGACCCGTCACTTTCACGAGACCGTCGGAGGTCACGGTAGCGACGCCAGAGTCGCTGCTGGTGTACTTGGCCCAGCCTGTCAGGTCCTCCGCATGGCCATCGGAGAACCAGCCCAGCACCAACAGCTGGTGTCCGTCTTCGGGTTCCAGAGTAACGTGAGGCGGCAGGACCTCAAGCCTTTCTACTCGCAAATCGTCGTCGCGGGGACCGGGTGCCCCGGCAGCGATCCACTGAGAGAGAATCTGGTAGTCGAGAGAGCCGCTGCCGAATCTCTTTCCCCCGTCGTGTGCAACCGCGAGGGTAGGTTTGAGGAGAATCAGGCTTTGGGCAGGTGCGACCAGGGAAAGACGACGTCCCAAATCTTGTCGCTTCAGGACATCGTAGTCCACTTCAGGGGCATATCCGCGCAGCGTCAGTTTGAAATAGTTCTGCCCCGCCGCGGCGCCATGACAAGGCCCGGAGTTGCAGCCCGCCTTGGTCATGACGGCTCGAACATGGGTGCGAAAGCTCCAGCTAAAGGGAGATCCCGTCTTTTCCACGAGTACTTTGATGGAAGTCGATCTACCGTCCGACATCGTGGCCTTGATGTGTGCCGTTCCATCCGATACGGCTCCAACGACGCCGGTTTCGCTGATACTGACGACGGCTGGGTCAGAGGACTCGAAACTTGCCTCCTGAGTCAGATCGATCGATGAACCGCGGCCGGGCGTGGTCAGCAGCAGCAGTAGACGTTGAGAGGCATGGGGACCGTTGAGGACGACGGAATCCGGCACCAGGGACAGCGAAGCAGGCTGGGGAAGAAAGCTAAGGGTCAGCAGTAGGGAGGCGATCATCCTGATCCGAACAGCTCCTGGATTGGTTTCACCCCGATCTCAACGATGGGAACGGGTCGGCCGCCAGGTCCCGGTAGCTCGGTGTGAAGACTGATTCCCAGGGCTTGATAGATGCTGGCCTGAATTTCTTCAGGACTGACGGGGCGGTCCCTGGGTTCGCTCGCGATGCTGTCGGAGGAGCCGATGACCTGTCCGCCCACCACTCCTCCGCCCGACATTACGAGCGTGCCACAGCCCGGCCAGTGATCGCGTCCCCCGGCGGGATTGACCTTCGGGCTCCGGCCGAATTCACCGGTTGCCACGACCAGCGTATTCTCCAACATGCCTCGGTCCTGGAGGTCTTCAATCAGGGTGCTGAAGCCGTTATCAAAGCTGGGGCCCAGAGAATCCAGAGCGGTCAGGGAGGTGAAGGGCGCCTGCCCATGGATATCCCACGATCCGGCCAGATCGTCGAACATGTTGACCGTGACAAAGCGAACGCCTCTTTCCACCAGTCTTCTCGCCAGCAGGCAACTCTGTCCGAACTGATTCATCCCGTATCGCCGTCGCAGCTTCTCGGGTTCCAGTTCCAGCTCGAAGGCCTGGCGAGCCTCAGAGGACGAAATAATCTGATATGCCCGTGCAAAGTTGGAATCCAGAAGTCGAGTTGGAGCATTTTCTTTCTCAAATCTCCTGAAGGCTCCGTCGACCAGGCGTCGGAAACTGAATCGTCGCTCGACTCGTAGGGCTGAAACATAGTCGGGAGGCAGCAAGTCCCGGACTTGGAAGTCCAGGCTGGAAGGGTCGGAATCGATGACGAAGGGTTCATGAGTCTTACCCAGAAATCCGGCAGATTGGCCCCGCTTCGGCTTGAAGGGAAGTAGGATGTGAGAGGGAAGGTCGCCTTTGGGCTTCCCGAGTTTTTCTACAACACAGCCCAGATGGGGATACTCGATTCCCGCAGATGGGGGTCTGCCCGTCTGCATCCACTGTTGTGCCTGGGGGTGAGCGGGGTTGGTGTGGTGAAAGGATCGGATGAGCGCCAGCTCGTTGCTGTTCTCGGCCATCCGAGGGAAGAGCTGTGAGACCTGGATGCCAGGCGTCCTGGTAGCGATGGGTTGATAGGGACCCCTGATCTCTGTGGGAGCGTCGGGTTTCATATCCCAGGTATCGAGCTGGGGTACTCCTCCGAGAAGGAGCAGAAAAATGCAGCTCACATCGTTACCGGGATCCGCGAGTCCCTTGGCCTTCAGAAGCTCCAGCTCAGGCAGGGTCATTCCCAGAAAGGCCAGGGAGCCGGCGTGTAGGAAGTCCCGACGGCTCAGGCCATGGCAAAGGGGGATAGAGAGGGGCCCATCAAGCCTAAGCACCAGATATGCCTCGTAGGGGGAAACCGAGTAGTCTCCGCTGAGAGTCCCCGGTCCTGGGTTTCCAGCTGTTCGTTCACGAATCGCTGCGGTCGCGAAGGGTCACAAAGGCAGGTTAGAATCTACATCAGAGGGCGAATAGAAGTCAAAGGAGACGAAAAGGGCGACGGGCATCGAGAACTTTCGGAGTGGACTTTTCAAGGAGCTGCTATGTTACAGAATCGGTGGGCCCTGATGATGATTGTCCTAGTGGGTACAGCGGGGTGTGGTCGAGTAGATGATGTCTCACCCGAACCGGACGGGACATCAGTGAAGGGTCTTGAACGTGTCTCCTGGGGCGAGGTCGAGGGCAAGGAGGTTTTCCTCTACACGCTCCGGAATCGCCAGGGCATGCTGGCGAAGATTACCAACTATGGGACGATCCTTACCGAACTTCATGTCCCCGATCGCAATGGTGTTACTGCCGACGTTGTGTTGGGCTTCGACCGGCTCGAGGACTACCTGTCTGGCCATACCTATTTTGGATGCACAGTGGGACGAGTGGCGAACCGCATTGGTGAGGGCAAGTTTCGGCTCGACGGGAAGGAATACGAATTGGCCAGGAACAATGGGCCCAACCATCTTCACGGCGGAAAATCCGGCTTTGACAAAAAGGTCTGGCAAGTAACTACTGAAGAGGAATCAGAAGAAGATGTCTCCCTTACCCTGGAGTACACCAGTCCGAATGGGGAAGAGGGCTATCCTGGAGCGCTGACAGCTTCGGTGACCTATACCCTCACCGGGGACAATCAGCTAAAGCTGGAAATGGTTGCCCGGTCCGATGCTCCGACTATTGTCAACCTGGCCAATCACAGCTATTGGAACCTGGCAGGACACGATGCGGGTGACAGCCTGGGACACCAGCTGTTACTAAGCGCTAAAAGTTATACGGCGACGGATGCGTTCAGGGTCCCCACCGGCGAGATCGCCTCCGTGGAGGGTACCCCTCTGGATTTTACCCTTCCCAAGACGCTGGCCCGAGACATCGGCAGGCTTCCCGGTCTCACCGATGGCGACCCTGGAGGATACGACCACAATTACGTGCTTTCGGGCGAGCCCGATCAATCGAGACTGGCCGCCAAGGTGGTCGAACCGACCTCAGGGCGGAGCATGGAAGTCCACACGACCGCCCCCGGTGTCCAACTCTACAGCGGGAATTTCCTCGATGGTTCCCTGAAGGGGAAAGGGGGAGCCGTCTACGAGAAGCACGCAGGTTTCTGTCTGGAGACCCAGCACTACCCAGACGCTATTAACAAAGAAGGTTGCCCGGACTGGCCCTCAGTCATCTTACGGCCGGGCGACATCTATCGACATGAGGTGATATTCAGCTTCGGGACCGGGTCGTAGCGGTGGTCTCCATGCCGCCGTCCGTCGCGCCAGGTGACCTCGGGGCCAGCTGAGTCTTGCCCGCGCTGTTAAACCCGTACTGTTTGTTCACTGCTCACTGTCCACTGACAGCCTGGTCACTCTTCAAGTCTCAGGTCAGTCCGCCGTTGCTGTGCTGCCCCATTCAAGAAAGAAACTTCAGTGTCCTGCAGTGGCACGGGCATCCCTGCCTGTGATGACCGGCCGGTGGAGCCGGAGACTCCACAATCACGGCCTGGAAGGCGGTGCCACGGTTTTTTGGACAATCGCCCTGAAAAGTCCATATCCAATTCAAAATCAATAGATTCCGTCATTTTATCATCCAAATCTTAAAATGAAGTTTCAGCCTTTTTAGTTGGAGGACCTGACCCTTCCCTTGGAGCCTCTTCAATCTTGCTGACGCTGATCGGATCGGTCGAAAAGTCTGCTTTTTACCTTGATCGAGAGGTGGGACTCTTTTTTGGTCGCTTCCAGGAAGGCCAGCGCCATTTCGTCACCTGCCTTGTCAAACTTCAGGAATTGGCCGTCCGCGATGAGACCGTAGCCACTTGCCTTACAGGATTCCATTAGGGCACATATTTTGTATGCATCGAGGCTTTTTCCGGTTTCTCAACGTTCTTGCTACAGGCAGTGTCAGTGAGAAGCCCGTTCTTAGTCTCCTGGTCTCCTGAAAGAGACAGACCCGAAAGAAAAAATGCGACCGTCAGGAATATAGCTTGCTTCATTCTATTCTTGTCTTCTCCAAAGTAGAGCCTTGAATTTGAGATTCTTGGTCTATCCAGCTCGAGAATCTCACTTCCATACAAAAAGTCTAACACCGGAGATTCTCGCCGCAGGTCGTTTGGCTTCCTTTCTGTCCTAAAGCTGACATCTGAGCGAGCAGCTTGAGCAGCTTGTACGGTGTAATTCCGATGGGGCGCGGTAGAGCCAGTCGAATCGACGGTCACTCAGAGAGATCTAGCTTGGCTCGCAGGTTGGCTTGGTCCAGCACCGCTCGATTGACGACGGACTCGGGAAGTTTTCCGGAAAGCAGGTCGGCGACCTGTGTGGCGGCAATTCGCTGCAGATCCAGGACAGACTCCTCGGAATAGAAAGCTGCGTGCGGAGTGATAATTGTCTTCGGATGGTGGACCAAAGGATCGTCGGCAGCGGGAGGCTCTTTGGGAAGGACATCGAGTGCGGCACTTGCGATCTCGCCTTCTTCCAGGGCTTGAAGCAATGCGGTTGAATCGATGACTCCACCCCTGGATGTGTTGATGACGGACGCGGTATTTTTCATCTTTTGGAAGGCTGAAAGATTGAAAAGGTTTTCGGTTTCCGCAGAAAGAGGAACGTGGATCGAGATGAAGTCGCTTTCCTGAAGCAACTGATCGAAATCGACCAGAGTAACGTCGTAGTCCTCGATCGATCCGGCGTCCAAATAGGGGTCGTGGACGATGATCTTGAGACCGAACCCTGCAGCTTTGCGGTAAAGCGTGCGGCCGATCTTTCCGAATCCCATGATTCCCAGGGTTCTTCCGCGGATCCGATATAGAGGGGATCCCAGCGGCAGAGAGTACGCACCTCCCTTGATGGCGCGGTCGAAAAAAACTACCTTCCGCGCGCAGGCAAGTAAGAGGGCCATGGCCTGATCCGATACCTCTTCGAGGCAGTAGAAAGGCACATTGGTGACGACGATCCCCATCTCGGTGGCGTAGGACACGTCGATGTTGTCCAGGCCTATGCCATAGCGGCCGATGATCTGGCAGGCTGGAGCCTGCTCGATCACCTTTCTGGTGACGGACTTCCAACAGGTGAGGATCGCGTCTACGTCCCCAGCAAGGCTGATCAGCTCTTCTTCGTCGCCGTTGGCCGCAAGCACCAGTCCCGCTCCGGCTGTTCGGAGGATCTCCTTTTCAGGTTCGAGACTCTCCCAGGCATAGTCGGTAATCAAGACTCGGAGTTGGGATTCGCTTTCGGTCATGGTTAGCAGCTCCAGTTTGGGTTCGTTTCCGACCTACCGAATCGGGAGGCGAAGTACCTAACGAGATTCCAGACAGATAATAGACACTCGGTTTAGGCGATTTCAAGGGAATGCTGACTTGTCTTGTGAGCTGCGGGCGGCTGAGTTTGTGATCGAGATCACATTTCGATGGTGATCATGGTCACCGCGCCCGGATTCTCCCAGGGCCTAAACTGGAAGAGATGGCTGACGTCGAGTAAGCCAGATGCTGTGACCACTCTGAGAAGAAAATCGTGAAGAACGTGACTTGGCGGAAAGACTGCTCGACCAGGGGAGGACTGAAATGGTTTATGGTGTGCCAGACCAGCTGACAGAACCACAGCTTGGATCTGCTTCAGCTAGCATTCACTCGAGCCGAACAACGGAGCCGAGTCTCGCGTCCTGGATGGAGGCTAACAGGCGCCTGGAATCCGCGGCCTCGCTGCTTCCCAACTCTCAGAGCGGAGCTGCACTGACCTTTTGGTTGGGAATCCTGTTGGGTTTTGCGGTGGGCGTGTTCTTCTAGTAAGCACGCTCCAAAGCAAACTACCGCAGCAAGCTCCCGTATCCTACTAAAGCGGGCCCTGCCCGGCACCGATATGAAGCCAGAAGGGTGTTCCGTTGGGAGTCTCCTAGCCTGGACTTCTCACGCTTTGCCCTCTGCAATGGGTGTGAGGAGGAGATCGAGGACTGGCGAACTAGTTCCCCGCAGATCCCACGCGAGTTTGCACGAGGTAGATCGTGAGAAGTCCGGGCTAGGGTTGGGTGTGGATCCTTCTGGATCCTTCCCAGGAAGCCGGGCCGAGACCCGTACAAGCCACGGCCGGTGGCCGGGTGGCTCCCAGCGGACACTATTTTCCAGAATCCCTTTCTTAACCCGGATTTCTCATCGCTTGTCGTAGCGAGGCGCCGCAAGGGCCGTCCTGGCAAGGCTTGCGGCCGAGGCCGCCGCAGTCGTACTTTGACCGTACGTCGAGGCGGCCGACCGAGCGCAACGCAGCCAGGGCGGATGATTGCGGCGGCGCAGTAGACCAACGATGAGAAATGCGGGTTAAACCCTCGCTTTAGCGGGCTAGTAGTCTGAGATTGTCTTCTGCAGCTTCTCCCCATTTTCCTTGATCCAGGAGTATAGAATCATGATGTCGGTTCCCAGGCAAAAGTGTTTAACTCCCAAATCCAGATAGTACTTGGCTCCGTCCACACTTTCGATCTCCGCCCGAGGAGGGATTCCTTTGGCTAGACAGGCCTCAATCACCTGGCGCTCTACGGCCTTTACGCGCGGTTCGTCGTAGGCACCAGGCTGACCGGTGCTCAGGCAATAATCCGCCGGTCCCCACTGCACCATATCGATTCCCCCGACATCTAGAATCTCCTCGAGTTGGTCGACAGCCGATCCTTTTTCGATCATCAGCACGATCACGATGTCTTTGAGGGCCTGAGCGTACTCCTTGGTTCCACCTTGCACCATGTAGCTGTTGCGGCGTACTCCAACCCCGTGGAAGCCTCGGTCTTCGGGCGTCTCAGGCCGGACGCTCCGAACACACTCACGGACGTCCTCGACGTCGCGACAATCGGCAAACAGGACGCTCTGGAACCCCATTCCGATCGAACGTTGGGCTAGAAAGCGCCTGGGTTCCTGATCCAATTTGATCATTGCGGTCAGGTCCATCAACTCCACGGCCCGGCAAAAGTTCTCGAGGGAGTAGAGATCAAATGGGGCATATTCTGCAACGAACTCGATATAGTCGCAGACTCCGGTATGTCCGATGACCTCCACGATCGAAGGCCAGGAGCTCTGGACGTGGGTTCCAATGGTGGGCCGCCCTTCGTTCAGGGCTTCTCGTAGCTTGTTCCGTCTCATATTCAGATTCCTCCAAGGTTGTGCTCAGTTAGCGAAAGAGATTTCATCGAATGTTTCAATGTGTGGATGCCCCAGGTTTTCAGGAAGTGTCAGCCCGGGACGAAGGCATAGAACGGTTGACATTCCGCTGAGTTTTGCAGCATCCAGTTCGGCCACCACATCGGAAACGAAGGCGATGGCCGATGGTGGCGCGTCGAGCTCGGCAGAGATTTTCCGATAGCTTTCTGCCTCCATCTTGGATCCGGTACCGGTAGTGGTGTCAAAATATCTTTTGATAAAGGGCTTCAGGTCTCTGTATCGGGTGTTTGAGAAAAGAAGCTGCTGGGCCAGGATGCTGCCTGAGGAGAAGATACAGATGTCTTTTCCCCCGCCTGCCCAACGCTCGAAGGCGGAAAGTACATCCGGGTAGACTTCTCCCCGGAGTTCTCCGAGTTGGTATCCTCGTTCCCATATTTTCCCTTGCAAGGCCTTCAAGCCAGTGGATTTCCTATCCTGAGCCATCAACCAGGTGGCGTAGTTCTCGCCCGATTCCCTATGCCGATCGAGGGGATCTTCCTGCCAATTGGGGAGGTCCTGGTGCTGTCCTAGATCCTCCTGATAGTCGGTCTTGAGTAAATCAACGACCTCCCGGGTTTCTTCGGTCCCCCAGGAGTCTTGCAGGAATCCCCCGAGATGGTCACGAGCAAAGGGAAATAGGACCTGGTAGACAAAGTCCACCGGGGTCGTCGTGCCCTCGATGTCCAAGAGAAAGATCCGGACATCTTTGAGAAGGGATGCAAGCGTCAATTACTCGGCCGTCTCTTGAGAGGGAATGTATTGGGGCCCCAGACAGACGGGCTCATAGCCAGCGTCAACTCCACTTTCAGTGTAGTAGGGCGTCCATCCTGCTGGATTCTGGAAAAGTCGGATCGCCCGGATTTGGCGTTCTCGGCAGAGATCGAACCAGTGCCAGGTTCCCGTGGGCACGCTGACCAGATCACCTGCTTCGACCTCTAGTGCCATGACTGGACCGTCCTGGGGTCGGATATGAAACAGGCCCCGGTCCGAGATGATGAAGCGTACCTCGTCTTCATCGTGCCAGTGCTCGACCTGAAATTTGGCCAACATCGCGTCCAGTTGTGGCGTCTCAGGGTTGACATCGATAACGTCAGCCGTGGTGTAATCGCCTTTTGCTTTAAGAGCTTCGATCTCCGGCGCATAAGCTTCGAGGACCTCCTGCGGGGAGGCGCTCGCTCCGATGTTGCGGTCCGGATCCCATCTATCATATTCAATCCCGAAGTCTGAAAGATAGGCTTCGATGTGCTCGTGGTCGCGGATGGATTGGTTCTCGTCGGGAAGTCTGAGAATCGCCATAAGTCCTCCTGGATATCCTTTCTAAGCTATGTCTGAAAATTGAGAGTCGGTGAGGGGCTCGACGCCTAATCCGGAACCATGTGTGCGGCATAGAAGCTCAATCAGAAACTCGATGTGACGCTGGGCTTCAGTTACGTTAGCACCCCAGCTATAGAGACCGTGTCCCTCGAGCAGAAATCCGTGCGCACTCGGATGCCGTGTGAGGGTCTGGGCTACCCTCTCGCTCAAGCGGGGGACATCCTGGGAGTTCTCGAAGATGGGTAACCACTCACAATGTTCGTGAGTCGTGATCCCCTCCAAACCCTTAAGCATTTCATAGCCTTCGATGGAGATGCCACCCTCACGAGCATAGGCCTTGGAAAGCAGTGTGCTCCAGACGGAGTGCGTATGAAGTACCGATCCTGCCGCACACCGCCGTATCACTGCAAGATGAAGCAGAGTTTCGGCAGAGGGGCTCCCCGAGCCCTGAACAACCTGTCCCTCCTCGTCGATCTGCGGCAGGTCCCGGGCCGAGAGCGAACCCTTGTCGGCACCGGACGAAGTGATTGTTACCCGCAGAGGCCGGTGGGAGGTGACAACGCTGAAGTTACCGCTGGTACCCATAACCCATCCACGCTGGTGGAAGGCGCAGCCCACCTGTTTCAATAGATCAACTGTGTCACCGAGGAAGGTTGTTGCGTACCGCCCACATGAACATTCAGAAAAGTCTATTCAAGCAGATCCGACCCCAAAAGGCACGGATTCATCATCGTCAATGGGTCCCGGCATGGACGCGGTCAGCTTGGGCCTGTATGCTTTTCGGAATCATGGAAGGACGGCGTCGACGCGGTTTGAGGCTTCTTCTGGGTGGTGCGGTGGCCGCCGCCGTGCTGTTGGGCCTGGCTAGCGAAAGTGCGGTTCGGGGAGCCGAACCGGGAGCAGCAGCTGGTTATGGGATCCTGTCCCTTCTGCCCGCTGCCACCGCAATTGTTCTGGCCTTCCTGACACGCGAGGTATTGGTCTCGCTCTTCCTCGGAATCTGCGTCGGGGGACTGGTTAGCGGTAATCTCAATATCCTACAGGCGTTTCTCATCCCGGCTATCGGATCGTCCCAGTACGGCCTGATTCTCCTGGTGTACCTCTGGTCGCTGGGGGGACTGATCGGGGTCTGGACGCGGACCGGAGGAGCTCAAGCCTTTGCCGAGTGGTCGGCCGAACACCTTGTCCATGGGAGACGCAGCGCCAAGGTTTTCGCCTGGGTCATGGGAGTAGTGTTTCACCAGGGAGGCACAATTTCCACCGTCCTGACCGGTACCACAGTGCGGGTTGTGACCGACCGGGAGAAGGTGAGCCACGAGGAACTCAGTTACATCGTCGACTCGACGGCCTCTCCCATAGCGGGCCTGATACCCCTCAACATCTGGCCGATTTACGTGGGAGGGCTAGTTGCTGGCACGATTCCCCTGATCCCTGACCAGGAAGCCGGGATCTCCTTCTTCTATCGTTCGATTCCGATGAATTTCTACAGCATCTTCGCGGTCTTGATGACATTGTTGCTGGCGCTTGAATGGCTCCCCTGGACCGGTCGGAAGATGGCAGCGGCGGTGGAGCGGGTTCAGGTCAGCGGAGAACTCAATGCCCCGGGAGCGCGTCCTCTGATTGCTCGGGAGCTGACTGAGCTCAGGGTGCCGGAAGGTTATAAGCCTTCCCTCCTGGATTTCGCAGTCCCGATACTGGTGCTCATAGGGTTCGCCCTCGGTTCCTACCTCGTGGTGGGATCGGTAAAGATCGCTGAGGCGTTTGGTCTGGCTTTGCTAGCGGGTTTCGTTCTGGCCCTCGTCCGCGGACTCGCCATAAGTGATTTGGTGTCGGGGTTTATTGACGGTTGCAAAGGCGTGACCAGTGGGGCGGTTCTTCTGGGCCTGGCCATTACCCTGGGACGGGTATCGGAAGAGCTGGGCACGGCTTCCTACATCGTAGATCTCAGCGGTCGCTGGATTGTGCCAGCACTACTACCCGCTCTGTTGCTTTTCATCTGCATGGTGGTTTCTTTTTCGATCGGCACTTCCTTTGGCACGTTTGCCGTCATGTTTCCGCTGGCGATGCCTCTGGCCTGGTCGACATCGACGGAACCGATGTACGTCATGCTTTGTTTTGGAGCCGTGGTGGGAGGCTCTATGTTCGGTGACCAGTGCTCTCCGATATCTGACACAACAATTCTCTCGTCACTGGCATGCGGCGCCGACTTGATGGACCACGTGACGAGCCAGCTCCCGCTGGCCCTAGCAGCGGCCGTCTTGGCAGCGATCTGTGCGGTTACTGCGGCCTTCCTGATTCTCTGACCTAGAACTTGAACGATTCGTCGGAACGTTGCACGTCTCCTGTTCTTCGAAGGTGCCGCCAACGGGTGAACTACCAGCGTTACGAAGCCAAGTCCGACAGAGCCGGACAACTCTTCCCCACGCAGTGACGCACAAATCCCCAGTAGCCGGAAGTTTCTTTCTCGAATGGGGCAGCACCGCTGGGGGGCACAAACCTGAAACTTCAATTGGCTCCGGCGGGTCGACGTGGGTTCGGTCTCCAGGCCGAAGTATTCTTCTTTTCGAGCCTTTGGCTCGGTACACGGCGGCCTGGAGACCGCCGCCACGGCCGGGACTCCAAGTTTATTTCTCGAATGGGGCAGCGCAGCGGGGGAGGGACTGAGCTGAAACTTTATTTGGTTCCAGGTTCAGAAGTTCCCGTCAGAATCGATCGTCGCACTTTCCCGGGAACGGAGGCGTGCGACGTTCAGACGTTCCGACAAATTGTTCAAGTTCTAGGTCAGTTCCGCGCCCAGGAAGCCCTGGCCCCATTCGAGAAAGAAACCTCAGTGCCCTACAGTGGTACGGGCAGGGAAGCCCGTGCCACTGGAAGTTTCCTCCTGAATGATCTAGCCCGGCCGGGGTTCCGTACAGATCTAAGACTTCACTGGCTCACACGGGAACACCATGCTGGCGTAGGTGACGAAGGATCCGGTCGGATCCATGATGCTGTGGTCATGGGCGAGAAGACGTCCAGTCTGTCCGTCAATCAGATTTAGCAGCGTGTAGAGTGGCGAGAAACCGCAGATTCTTCGCCTGTCCTTCTCGTCCTGGACCAGTCGAAAGAAGTTCTCTGCATCGGCAGTCGCTACTTGGTCCAGCAGCTCCAGGTCCTTGGCCGAGGCCTGTTCGATGTCCCTCTCAGTTGGCCGCGAGGCATCCCCATAGCGTGGACCCATGTGAGCCAGGTCTACGCTAGCGATCCAACAGACCCGCTTTCCGCTTTGCTCTTCTGCCTTACGGACTCCCTCGATGAATTTCCAGAACAGGGGCCGAGTTCTCTCGGAATAGGGCGAAGTACAGAGCTCAAGGTACGAGAAGCTGCAGAGAACCGGGAGAATCCGTATGGGTTGCTGAGGAAAGAGGTGCTGTAAAAAGACGACCTGAAACTCAATCGTATGTTCGCTTCTATGGGTCAGATCTTCGCCAAAAAGTGGCGCTGGACACTGTTCCCGGAAAAGTTGGAGAAAGTCGCGGTCGAGTACTGCGGTACCCAGAGGGGTCTCGAAATCCTTCGAGGAGACTGAGAACAGTTGGGGCAGGCCCATATGACCGGTCCCAAGGATAACGAAGACATCCGGGGGCTCGCTTTCGGCAAGCTCTCTGTAGGCATGAGTATAGGTAGCTCCACCCAGACGAAGATCGATGTGCGGTGCTACCAAGGCCTTTGGATGAGGTTTCGTGCGGGCGCCGGGAAGGCCCCCAGCCTTCGGATCCGTGTAGAACGAACTGAGTGTCTCGGAGAGCTGAACGGGTTCGCCTGGATAGCTGATTCCGGCGTGGCTAGCCTTTCGCACCGCCTGGCCTCGATAGGTTTCGACGAGGTCGCTGTGATATCGCCGAAAGTTCTCGTTCTCGAGGAAATAGGCGGAGTCGAGCTGAGCCAGAAGACGGGATAACTCCTCTTGAAGAACGATCTGGCCCTGGCGACGTGTCATTTCTGCTTGGATATCCAAAATGGAGTGTTTCCCATCGAAAAGAAGAAGAAGCGAGTACAGCTCTGGGGTAACGGCCAGGGCCTGTTCAGAGATCTTCTTCGGATCCCGCAACAGGATGAGCTGCCTTCCCTGATCTTCAAAAGGAAGCGACTCTAGGTAGCGGAGCTTGGGGCTATCGGTCAGCACTCTGATCGCCTCGGGATCGCCTGCAGATCGGCGCCAAATGCATGGAGCGTCGTGGGCAAGAAAAGCGGATGGGAGTGTTACTGGTTAGGAGGCCACAGCTCGGTGTTGAAACGCCAACTCGAGAACCTCAGCTGCTGACGCGTCAAATCTTCTTTGGTTTCCAGCCGAACGTCTACGATCTCATCCGCTTCTAGCACGGGAATCAATTGGGGGAAGACGACCGCGACTTCTTTGGGGATCTTCAGCCGGTCCGCCCTCGCCGTGATATTGTCACGCCAGGTCGTATTGACCTGGGTGCCGAAGCGATCGAAAATCTGAGCCGCGGCCTCGGCATCGCCTTTGGATTTCATCGTCTGAAGTGTGCCCAGGAGTCGAGCGATGCCCTGGTGTGCTTTTGAGAGATCAACGATCTCGACGTAGTAGTTCCCGTCAACCTGCACTACACGTACGCCATAGTCTTGATCCTGTTCTTCGCCCCCTTCGACCAGATATCGCAGCACCAATTCGCGGCCCTTCCGGTGGGCTTCACGCACGTTGTCGTCCTGGAGGGAGCGGTAACGGTTCATGTGGCCTTGAAGATGACCGATGTACTGGGCCTCGGCGACCTTGAGTTGTTGCTGGGCGCTAAAGGCCCCGATTTCCACTAGTTTGGGGTCGAGGATGTGATAGAGAGCCACCAGATCGGCGCGGCATTCTTCCAGGGCGGAGTAGGCGCGTCCAAGCAGTGTTCTGGGGTCTGACTGGAGATCATCTTCCGGCTTGCCGGAGCCATGTCCGATCACTTCGTGCATATAGACTTCCCAGCGGCGGCCGATCTTCCCATACTCGCGATAGTTCTCTCGGTGTTTAGGCAGGTAGAACTCGTCGATGATCTGCTTCCGTATTCCTCCCGACTTAGCCTCCTGGACGTTGTAAAGGATGATGTTTTTGCTCCCGAAATCCCGGCGAATGTCGGAATAGTTGGGCAGGTTGTAGGCTACCGGTGAGTTGGGGCCTGCGTCTCCGACGCCCAGGATGATCTGGACGACGTTGGCGATAGGCGGCGTGACTTTGGAGCGTCTGTACTTGGCGGGCCACGGCATCTTTGCCTCGAAGTAATCCGCGGCGGCAGCCAAGTGTGTGATCAGCCTGGAATCTGAGGTGAATGTCACGTTGGCTTCGAATTGACCGATGACCCCCCGAGGATCGATGTATTGCTCTATGAATCCGTTGAGGTAATCGATGGTGGTGCGGGACTTGAGCCACTGTATGGAGTGCTGCCGGTATTTCTCTTCCTCACCACTCTCGTAATACTCGATGAGGAGTTCGAGGCCGCGTCGCTGTTCCTCGGACTCGGCCAGGGAAAGGGCTTTTTGGAGCCAGTAGCGTATCGTCTTCAGGTCTCTGTCGTAGAGCCCTCCGATTCGATAGGGGTGTGGGACAATCTTGCCGTTCTCGAAACCGAACCTGACATTGAGCCTTTTTTTCCAGTCAGGCGAAAGATGGTCGAAGGCGTCCTGAGTCACCTCGGGTGCGTACAGGTTCACGTGGCTTGTCGCCAGAATGTCGTCTCCCTTTTGCTGATTGTTCTGCAGTGGTTCGAAATCGAGATCGAAAATATGGGGCCGCAGGCGCTCCAGTTTCTGATCCAGGGACTCGCCCGGTTGGAGATCGCGTTTGCCTCCCCGATCGGTCACTTGGTGGGCGGCCGCCTGGAGCATCTCGAAGGTCAAGTCATTTGGTAGGTACTTGGCGTGCGATTGTGCCCCATATTGGCCGTGGTTGATCCAGAAGTACTTCAGGTAGTCGTGGACGGCATCTCGGACACGGGGCTCCAGTTCAGAGGAGTGCAGGAAGATGGTCTCGAGAAGCGCTTTGATCTCGAGGGCATACCGATGGGCCTGATCGGTGAAGATGTCGTTGCCCGCGATGGCGGCACGATAGAGGAAGTAGGCCAGCCTCTTCTGCTCCAGGCTCAGCTCGTCGAAGCCTTCGGCATCGACACCAACAACCAGAACGTCCTGCCCATCCTTGCCTAGACGCTCCAACTCACCGATATGGCCGCTCTCGGACCTGTCCACCGCTGTGTCCGTCTGATCGTTTGGGTTTGGACTTTGGCTCGGTGTGCACTGCAGCATAAGCATCAGCAAGCAGATCCGAAGCCGCATCAGGTTTTCCTATCTCCTGGACGGAGAAGTCACGTCGGCGCGCCCGGAAGGCCTTGATTCTTCCAACTTGGTAGCGGGCGACCTCATACCGCCAATATACCCAGAGAGGTCAACCCCAACGGGGTTGCGGCGTACAGCTCAGGGTTTCCGAACCCTGGGTAAACAGCCATCCCTTTTGATCCCAATCCTACAGGGGTTATGGCCTCCTTCGACCGGTGCGCGATTGCGCCGTGGTCCTCACCTTCCGCAACCGTTGGGGTTGACCTCTCTAAGAATTGCTCAGGGACCTCAGGCGGGCACATACCAACTCCCCGCCTGAATTTGGGGAGAGACACGTTCTCGACAGCTGAAAAAGGAAATCAACCGCCACAGCTCGGCAATTGCCGATCAGTTGGCTGCACTTGACGGGTCTTCGACGACCGCCCCGAATTTTTCCTCTTCTGCCTGTTTTACTTCTTCAATCGGCTTGGCGCCGTCCAGGGCTCCGACCGTGTCGGTGATCCTGTTGTCGTCGGTACAGAGTTCCGCGTCGTTCTTGTCAGTCCATTCCTCGAACTCTTCCGGAAGCTCACCATCCGGGTAAATCGCATTCACCGGGCAAAGGGAAACGCAGGCATCACAATCGATGCATTCGTCCGGATTGACAATGAGCATATGAGGATCTTGAATCTCGTAAAAACAGTCGACTGGACAGTCTGCAACACAATCGGTATAGCGGTTGGCGACACATCGTTCTGTAACTATGTAAGTCATGCTTCTCCTTCTTTGTAAATTGACCCGGGTTCATTCTACCAAGGACCACCGACCTCGGGCAATACGGACAGTCGCGGAAGGTTGCATTCTTTGAAGGGTTGCCCCAAACTCGTCCATTCGAGAGAGCGAAAGCGATGCTGAATCTGGTTTGTTTGATTGTCCTGAATCTTTTGCTGTGCGCTGAAGTGCTCGGCAGCGATCGCTCCGAAAAGCATCAAGGGGTTGGGGTTCTCGTCATGGCTCACGGGGGAGACCCCAAGTGGAATCAGGCAGTTACCGAGGCTGTCGAACCGGTGGGGCAGCTTTGCCCGGTCGAGATTGCCTTCGGCATGGCCCAGCGTCACAGTCTCGCGGCGGCGGTAGCGGATCTGGATCGTAAGGGTGTAAAAAGAATTGCCGTCGTGAGGATTTTCGTCTCACCCGAATCGTTCTTGCATCAGACTCAGTATCTGCTGGGTATCAAGCCAAATCCGCCACCCTTCTTTCTACATCATGGCACGCAGACAGGACACTCTGAAGTTACTCATTCCAATCAGCACGCTTCTGGCGGATCTGAGGGGCGGGCACCTATCTGGGTGGGGAGTGGAAGTGATGCGCCTGCACCGATCGAAATGAAGGCCCAGGTTGTACTGAATCGTGAAGGGCTCTACGATTCGCCACTGATCGGACAAATCTTGGAGGAGAGAATTCGCACCTTGAGCCGGCAACCGGAGAAAGAGTCGGTCCTGATCCTGGCGCATGGTGAAGGAGACGATGAACGAAATCAACGCTGGATTTCAAAGCTTCAAGCCTTGGTCAGGGGGATGCCGGGACTGGATCGCTACTCGGCGATAAGGGTGGAGACTCTTCGCGAAGATTGGGAAGACAAGCGAGCGTTGGCCGAAGCCCGAATTAGAGGTTTTGTAGAGAATCAGAGCCGGCTCGGTCGGGTCCTCGTCGTGCCCTTTCGCGTCTTTGGCTTCGGACCCTATAGTGATGTTCTGGAGGGGCTTGACTATGTCGCCACTCGGCAAGGACTACTGCCCCATCCCAACGTCACCGAGTGGATCAAGACTCAGGCATCGGACTGTTTCTCCCGGGCGGGTTGGGCCAACCCGATCGCGGCCGCTGCCGATGTGTCCGGATCGATGTTGAGATCCACCGATTCTCCGGTCAGCGCTTCGAGGCCCTGAGAAGTGGGAGATGCCGTTCTCGGAGGTCTCGTGGTCGTCGCAATTCTGGGAGGCAGCGCTCTCGCCACCCACCTTTTCGCGCGGGCCATGTACAACCGCTGTGATGAGTGTGAAGCCCTCAACGCGAAGCGCAGGACTCACTGTCGAATCTGCGGAGTACCCATAGACTGAAGGCCTGCTGAGATCGGGTTCCGAGATGGGTTCACGGAGATTGCTGGAGTTCTAACTGTCTGTGGACATCGAGCTGAGCCCGATGCTAGAATGCTCCCTTCTTCGGCGTCCCCATCGTCTAGCCTGGCCTAGGACACCGCCCTTTCACGGCGGCAACACGGGTTCAAATCCCGTTGGGGACGCCCTTCTTTCCCAGGCGATTGCCACCTTATCCTGCTGAGAATTAAGGCTCTCTGATCCTGGTTGGACTTCGTCGTCTATTTCTACCAAGGTCGGCTGATTTCTATTGTTTCTACTGAAAGTTGGCACAAATCTGGCACAAGCGTGTTGACCGCGTCGCTGACAAGATGTCTCCGGGATTGGGTGAAGGTTGTGTCAAGAATTCTTGATATATGGCGGAGTTGCCAGTGAAAGGAATTGGTGGGGAAGCTGGTTTAGAAAGGTACAAGAGATGAAAATATTGATGCTCGGAATGGCTGCTGATAACCTCCAGGGTAACGCATGACAACAACCGTCCGAAGGAGGTGGAGAAATGATCAGGTCAGTACGCAATATATCGTCAGCACTTAGAGCCCTCGTTCTGTTTCTGCTGCTCCCCATCAGCCTGAGCCCAGCACTGGGTACCTCTGCCGGAGGCAAACCGCCTGCGCTTTTGGAGATCGGAAGGACGAAGCAGCTCTTCGTCGACGCCTACATCATCGAGAGTCTGACGGATGCCCGTCAGGTCATGAACCAGGCCACGAAGCACCCCAACAACCCGATCCTCACACAGGACCGTCCCTGGGAGGGCAACCTGATCCAGACGGGTACGGTGATCTGGGACGAAGTCGATCAGCTCTTCAAGATGTGGTACGTCACGGCCCAGTACGTGGTAGGAACCGACAGCCGGGGGCGAGTCATGGACGTTCCAAAGGAGAAAAACCTCAACGCCTATGCGATCTCCAGGGACGGTGTGGACTGGGAGAAACCGGATCTTGGTTTCGTCGAGTTCCGGGGCTCTCGAAAGAACAACCTGCTGGCGGAAGAGAATCTGACTCCTGCCTTTCTGGACCCCAACGAGAAGGACCCGAACAAGCGCTACAAGACGCTGGTGAAA
>CAUZIZ010000023.1:0-44658 GCA_963579905.1 Acidobacteria bacterium UBA6911
CCGTGGCGGCGGCATCGGCGAACCCAACCGAGACCACAGAGACCCTGGACATCGGCTCCCGGCTGGAGCTGTTCGTGGACGAGTATCTGATTGACCGCCTGGAAGGTGCCCGGCTCCAGCTCCAGAGGTCGGTTTCTGACGTGGCTATGGCCTTCGGGCCGAAGTAAAGCGGTCGAGCCACGCAAGGCGGCCTGGAGGCCACCGCCACGACGAAGGCCAAGCGTGTGGTTCAACCGTCAGAAAAACCAACCTGAGAAGATCACGACCAGTCCGATGACCAATGCGGCGAAAATGGCCCACCAGAAAAACACCCGGGTGTACCAGGGTCCCGCAGATTCCCCGAGAATATTGAGGGCTCTCCAGTTGAAGGTGAGTTGATCGGTGACCTGTTCCGGCCTCGGTGACGGCGTGATGAGACTTACGGCCACACAGACGATGACGCAAAAACCCCAATTGACAATGCCCTGCATGGCATAGGGTTCCAGCCACTGAACGTGATGGGGAGCATATTCGATATACAACTTCATGGCGATTCCGAATGTGAATCCGGAAACGACGGCGACGAGAGCCCCCCACCCGTTGATGCGACGAAACAGGATGCCGAGCAAGAAGACCGCCCCGAATGGGGGAGCAAAGAACGCGTAGAGCGATTGAATGTAGATGAACAGACTCCCGCCGATGCGATTGATGAACCCGGCCAACACGATTGACACGACAAGAATGATCACCGCAGAAATCATGCCCACACGAACGAAGATCCTGTCCCCGCCGGAAGGGTTCAGCAACGGCTTGAAAAGGTCCAGTGTGAAGATGGTTGCGGTGGAATTCAGCACCGAATTGACAGTGGATTGAATCGCACCGAAAAGCGCCGCCAGGAAAAGCCCGCGGAGGCCAACAGGGATCAGCGTCTGCAACATGTGCACATAGCCTTTGTCCGCCTCGGGCCGAATCTCATCCCATGGAAGCTCCATGACTTGTGGATACTGCGCGAACAGGATCAGCCCGGGAATCACAACAATTGCCGGCATGATCACCTTCATGTAGCCGGCCAGGACGATGCCCATGCGAGCGTGATACAGGTTCCTGGCCCCAAGAACCCGCTGGATCATGAATTGGTTGATGACGTTGTACCAGATGCTCACCGAAAACAGGCCAAGAAACAAACTCGGCCAGGGAGTGGTTGCGTGGGTGACCGGCTGAAGAACGGACAAGCGATCATAATCGTCCACGTGGGAAAAATTCTGGGCATTCGCCTCGACGACCTGCTTCCAGATGCCGGTGTGGGCCTGATTCCGCTCGATCATGGTCTTCCAGCCGTCGATCAGTGAATGGCTTTCGCCTGAGAGCATGTACAAGCCCAGGACCGTCACCATGAGCCCGCCCGCGATCATCACGATCACCGTAAAGAAATCGGTCCAGGCCACCGATTTCAACCCGCCGTAGATCGCCCATGAACCGGCTACGCCGCCGAGGATTATGATCGCTACCCACAGGTTCCATCCGAACAGGTTTTGCAGCGCCAAACCCCCTCCGTAAAGAACGGCTGCCAGAAAGGCAACAATGTTGCTGATCACCGTGACGACGGCAAAGAAATATCGGAGGGCCGGAATGGAACCTCTTTTCCATGAATTCGGGCGTTGTAAACACTCTGGAAGCAAGCAGGAAGGGAATGAAGAACCAGATCAGCAGTGAAAAACTGAGCACATTCCCCCATTCGGCCATGGCGACGCAGATCCCGTAGATGAAGGCCGCGCCGATCATGCCGATGAAATGTTCGGTGCTGATGTTCGAGGCAATGAAGGAACTACCGATGACGTACCAGGGCAGCGATCGCCCCGCGAGAAAGTAATCATCTGAGCTGGTTTTTTCCTGACGTCCAGTCCACCAGCCGATGCCGCAGAGCACGAGGAAATAAATCACGAATGCGACGTAATCCCAAGCTGCCAGTGGAAAAGTTTCCGTGCCTTGCATCGAGTGATCTAACCAGCTTTGCGGATGACTTCAATCCGCCCTTCGAACGCGTGGATTGGTTTCAGCACGGCCCCGCGATCGAGATTGGGTATTCTGACTGAACGCCCCTCGACTATTCCGTCAGGGCGTCGACTTCTTGCTTTGGCTGATGCGATACACCCGACCCGGTTGACCTTCGCTTTCGTGAGAAAACGTCGCCACGAATAAATCGTCATCGCGAATCGTCAGATAGTAAGGAACGATGTCTCGGGGCAAAAGGTTGCTGATGTTTTCCCATTGACCGGTCTCAAAGTCCTGCCACGACGAGAATCGAATGAACTTCATTTCATTGCAGTCGGTCCCCTGGGCATACGTCGGGCAGAAGTACGACGTGACGTACCACTTCCCCGCGTAGAACTCGACGTCGTTCGGCACCAGACCTGTAGTGCTCCAGCTTCCCGCCGTCGTATCGCGTTTCTTGCCGAAGCTCGTAAACACGTGAAACTGCTGCTTCGAAAAATCTTCGATCCTGACGATTTTTCCGGCACTCGACCCCACAACATAGACCTTACCCTCTACAATCGTCAGCGCTCGCGAGTAGCCCAGATGTTGCGAGAGGTCGAGTGAGGATTCGCTTTTTCCGAAGCCGCGGAAGCGAAACACCCTGGCTCGATTCGGATTGAGCGCGTATATCCAGCCATCGGCGTCGATGACGATGTCGTGCGGACGGTCAAGCTTGACGTCGGCGAGTGTGTCGACCGCCTTCTCGATGCGCTGCTGATCTAGATCACGGAACGAAACGAGGCGGTGCCGGCCGGTGTCGGTGGCGTAGTACAAACCGTCGTGCGGATTGTAGGCGACCGCGTGCGGGTCTTCGAACATCATCACCCGCGACTCGCGAAACTCCTCCTGTGCGTCGTCGCGAAGGTGAAGCCGTTTTCCCGCGGTGACTATTTCCTGGTTTCCCCGAAACAGGATGTGGGTGCAGCCGGGAAACGTTCCACTCGTCGGAGCGTACCCGCTGACCGCCAGATCGACGGCTTCCGCCGCAACCAGTGAATCACAAGGATCTACCGTTTCTGCAAAAAAGATCGCGGAGACGATGATCGACGAGACCCACCCTCTCGACCAACAGCCCGCGCGGCGGGTCGCCCGACACATGGTTCCTTCCCTGCCCCCGCCACACCTTGACTCGCCGACATCCCCAACATCGCGGCGTTGAACTCCAGACTGCCTTGCCTGGCAGGTAGGCTCATCCATAGGGACCGGTCATCTACTCGGGCTTGATGAAGAAGACGTATTCGTTGGAGTCGACTCCCTTGTAGTTGATGCTGTATTGCACCATTAATTCATCGGGGACGTCGTCGTCGTAGGTGTGAACCCGACAGTTGGTGCTGTACCCATCGCCGTTTCCGGTATCGCTACTGACGATGATTCCACTGCCCCAGTTCTCGCCGTCGGAGGATTGGTATAGAACGAATCGTTCTGCTCCCTCACCCTTGCTCCCTGATCTCCCGTGAAGATAGTACCGGCCCGCGATGTAGCCCAGCTCGGGGTCGCGGACCTTCTTGTCGACCCGGGCCTTCCTCTGTTCGCTCCAGGTACGACCCTGGTCCGTGCTGATGCAGTAGGAAAAATGGTATTCGTCGTCGGAGTCGTAGGCCCCGGCCAGAAGGCCTCCATCTTTCATGAGCGTCAAAGCTCCATACCATTTCTTGTCTTCAAGCGAGAGGGCACTTCGCTTCTGCCAGGATCGCCCGTCGTCGGTACTGACGTACAGAATGTGGGCCCCCCCCCGGCTGAGTCGTACACGATGTAGTTGGTGCTCCCGTCCACTGCCGTGGCCACGGGATAACCGATATGGGGCCCGTCGACAGACTCGTACGTTGTCCAGCTGACACCCTGGTCGAAGCTCCTCATGAATCCGCTCATGCTTCGAGTACCCTCTCCAAAATGGGTGATGAAGAGGACCACCGTTCCCTTCCGGGTAACCAGGCCCGCCTCAACCCATGCCGGCCGACCGGGGTCTCTCTGATAGGCCTCGAATGAGTAGGGGAACCTGTTGTACATCTTCCAGCTCTTGCCGCCATCCCGACTCAGGGCATACTCGCTCCAACCATCCAGATTGTGGTCGCTCGTATTCGTATTGAACGCAACTATTTGACCGTTGGGATACTCCAGGCAGACGGGTCCGCCGTGAGAATTTCTACCGGGAAAATCGTGTTCGAGATCGGAGACGATTGTCCCGAAAACATCATCACCCAGTTTTGTTGAAGGGTCATGATCGTAGATCAAGGCACCATCAATGGATTCGTAGTCTTGAGAGAAGATGGGACCCACGGCAAAGCCGCAGAGGCAGAGAACGGCTACAACCTGTTTTTTGATATCCATATGTTACTCCCTTGTCTTTTGCCGATTGGAACTCGGTGTCTCAACTTTGCTTGGAGAGTATCACTCCCAGTGGCAACCTACCACTGCGAGACCACCCCAGCTGGCGAGCGTGACAGAACACATCGGAACAAGGCTGGGTCACCCAGCTTTAGTATCATAATTGTAAAGGTTTACGAGATTACCAGGGCGACCACTGAGGGGGGGGGCTCGAATCTCTAGGGTGCTAGGAGCTGCGGACCAAGGAGGCCACCTTCTCTTGCCGTCCGGGATTCGTTGCTTCTTTAAAAGAGGTTGGAAATGCCAAGACCTAGAAAGCCGAGATCGTTGAAGTTGTTGGAAGGTAATCCCGGCAAGGAAGCTAAAGCTAGGCTCGATCCTAGCAGTGAGCCCCAGTTCAAGCGGGCAGAGCGCGGCGGGCTGAAGCCGCCCTCTTGGCTTCCCCAAGATGCCAAGGTGGAGTGGAAGCGCGTGGCCCCCGAATTAGCGAGGCTGGACCTCTTCCAGGGTGTCGATCGGGCGACGTTGGCTTGTTATTGCGCCTCTTATGCCATGATGAAGCAATGCCAGCAGTTTATTAGCGCGAACGGTACGACCTACCGAGTGCCTAATAAGACGGGCGTCGATTTCGTAAACCCTTATCCGCAGGTTGCCATGTTGAATAAGGCGATGGAGCAGGTTCGTAGGTTCGGACAGGAGTTTGGGTTTTCTCCTGTGGCGCGGGGCCGCATCGAGATACCCAAGATTGAAAAAGAGGATGCGCTCTGGGAGGCCTTGAGAAAGCCCCGGAAGATCAAAAGACCAAGCGAATGATACCGGCGGAGCCTGTAATAGCCCAGATCTGACCGTACAAACAGTGTCAGAGTAGATCGCCTCTGACAGACCGCTTCCGCCTATAAGCGGCCAGTCAAGTTTTCCCCGCAGCACGTTTGAATGAAGGGCCGCTAACGGGCCAAAGCGGACATCGAATTGAACCTGAATCGTGTTCCTATTCGCCCGCGCTTGAGTTTCCATCCCGCCGAAGGAACTGCGCCTTGTTACCCATATGTTACCCAAAGCCAAATTGGATGCGGCGAGGTGTGTTGCGTCTGTCGATTTAACTAACTCATAAAAATAAAGTTAGATTGGTCGGGACGGGGAGATTCGAACTCCCGACCCCCTGAACCCCATTCAGGTGCGCTACCAGGCTGCGCTACGTCCCGACCGGGAAGGACAGGGAATCATATATCAAACACCAGACCCAGGGCAACGGACGCTGGGCTGGATTCGAAGGGGGTCAGGCTACTGTCAAGAGGCCGGTTGCGTACATGATCAGTAGACCCAGGACGAAGCCGGAGAAACTGTAGCCGCTCAGCCAGGCTGACTGCTCCTTCCGGGTCAGGAGCTGGATGATTTCGTAGATGACCTGCAGGATGGCGCCGGTGCCGATTGCCAGAAAAAGGGTGGCGAGGACGGGGGAGTAGCTGAAGCCCCCGATCCAGGTTCCGATGATGGTGGGTCCTCCGGCCAGGGTGCCCAGCATGCAAAGGCGGCCCAGACTGGCGCGGTCCCGGGCGATCGGGGCTACGATTCCCAGCCCTTCCGTCAGGTTGTGGAGCGTGAAGCCCACTACCAGGAACGTTCCCAGGGCTATTTCGCCGATCGCGTAGGCGGAGCCGATGGCGAGGCCCTCTCCCAGGTTGTGAAGCCCGATGCCGAGGGCGACCATGAGCGAAGTCCACATCCGTCCCTCTGCTGTCGTCTTATCTGACCGTCCAGGTTTGCTTCGGGCCAGATAGAACAGCAGCAGGACGGTGCCGAAGATGCCCATTGCTACCAGGGATACTCCCTGAAAGGCTCCAGCAACGCGATCCGCGGTTTCCAGCGACTCCGCTAACGTGTCCACTGCCAGGAAGAAGAGTAAACCCACCGTGAGGCTGAGAAAAAAGTCCATCCATCGGGAGGATATGTCTCGTAGAAACGGGTACCAAAGGAGGCCTAGGAAGACCGGGATCACTCCGGCATAGAGTCCCAGAAGGGAGAAGGTCCAGAAGTAGGTTGAGTTCATCACCGGCGACTGAGTCGCGACCGGTATTTCGCGGCTGAAGGTCAGGCCCGTCGAGGTGAGGAGGGAAACCGCATGAGTCTCCCCCTCCACCCAGGGATAGGGGATCTTGATCTTCATCCGCCCTAGCCTGGGAATCGTCTTTTCCGAGGGCTCGGTTGTAAATTTCCAGAGGGCGTCGTCGACGGTCACCTGGGCCACCGTGACCGGTTCCGGCCCCCCATTCACGACATGGACAACCATCCTGTGGGGTCCGGGAAGATCGATCTTATCGATGGTGAGCTCTTCCACTGGAGGGAAGGCGGCCTGGAAGATGCCCAGGGGTCCAAAGCTGAAGAAGACGAAAAGCAGCGCCCCCAGCAGCAGCAGCGGAAAGAGTCCTTGTAGCCAGCGTTTCACGAATCAAGCCTTGACGTCGAAGAAACCCATCCAGCCGAGTTCGGCGAACTCGCTCTGGTGGGCGTGAAACATGAACTTGCCGGGATGACGAAAATCGAGCTCGAGGACATGACGCTCTCCCTGGCACAGCATGATGGTATCGGTGAATTCGTCTGAGACCGTTTTGGTTCCGGTGCGATAGACGTCGAAGAAGTGACCGTGAACATGGAACGAATTGATCAGATCGAATTCCAGCAGATTCACCAGATAGATACGCACCGGCTCACCTAGCCGGACCTCGATCGGATGCCGATGGTAGTGAAAGGCGACGGTGTTGACGGCGTAGATCTCGTTCTCCGAGTCGAAATTGGTATCGAAGCCGTTCATGACCATGACCATTTCTTTTGCCGGTGAACGCCCTTCCTTCGGATCCACGATGAAGGCCCCATAGAGACCCTTATGGATGTGACGCTTCAGCGGAATCGCGTGGCAGTGGTAGAGATGGAGTCCGCGAGGGTCGGCTTCGAATTCGTAAACGAATTCGTCTCCCGGTCGTATGATTTCAAAGACTCCATCCATGTTGGAGGGATGAAAACCGTGGAAGTGGATGGTGTGGGGATGGGTCCCGCCGTTTTTGAAGTTGATCCGGAGCTGATCTTCTTCGGTGCAGCGCAACGTGGGCCCCGGAACCTGACCGTTGTAGGTCCAGGCTGGGAAATAGAGCCCTGGCGCCACTTCGATTTCCTTGTCAACCGCAAGAATGTCCCACTCCCGTAGGACTCTGCCACCGGGCAGTTGGGTGACCTTTCCGTAATCGAAGTTGGTCAGGAACTTGGAGGGATCGAACTCGCTCAGATTGACTTCTCCCACCGTGGACATCAGCCCGGCATCATGCGCGTGGGTTGTTTCGGAATCGGGCTTAGGCGGCGAGCCTACCAGGGAGCTGCCACCGACCAGACCGGCCACACCCAAGGTGCCGCCCAAGAGGGAGCGTCTGCTTACCTTGCCTTTTTTACTTACTCCTTTGGCTTGCATTAAATAGTTCCTTTTTACTCGAATTTAGCCGTGGCTAAAAGCTTGGACTGGGACGGGTTTGAATGTCAAGTACGGGCATAGGTCGGGGGCGCAGATCGGGTCCCAATTGCGCCGGATGTCGCCTCGAGTGCGGTAGCGGTGGGCTCCAGGCCACCGTACCTCGAACCGCAGGCTCGAAAAGAGAAGAATACTTCGGCCTGGAGACCGAACCAACGTCGACCCGCCGGAGCCAATTGAAGTTTCAGCTTAGTCCCGCCCGCTACGCTGCCCCATTCGAGAAAGAAACTTCCGGCTACTGGGGATTTGTGCTGTCACTGCGTGGGGAAGAGTTGTCCGGCTCTCTCCTCGGAACCTGGGCGCATGTTGCTAACGGCTCAAGTCGTTCGCGGCTCTGTCGGATTTGGCTTCGTAACGCTGGTAGTTCACCCGTTGGCGGCACCTTAGGAGGACAGGAGACGTGCGACGTTCAGACGTTTCGACGTGCGACGAATTCTTGAAGTTTCAGCTTAGACAAAATGCTGTGGCAGTTAAGGTTGGGGATTGGCGTCCAGGTCCCTGAGCAGGTCTTGGAGATCCTTTTTGATTTCGTCTATCTGCTGTGGGTTCTTTCTCTGACTGGCTTTTCGGAAGAGGGGGAGGTCTTCGGAAGGTTGGCCGTTGCTCTTCAATTTTTTACTGGCGCCCGCGATCGTGTAGCCTTCTTCATAGAGGAGGTGCTTGATCGCCTGTATGATCTGGACGTCTTTATCACGGTACAGACGCTGCCCGGATCTATTCTTGGTGGGCGACAAAGCCGGGAACTCAGATTCCCAATATCGGAGGACGTGGGCGGGGACGCCACTGGTCTCGCATACTTCCCCGATCTTGTAGAACAGCTTTCCGTGCCTAGGCATGGTGTTCGATCAAAAGTCCAGCAAGCGGGAAGGACGAAAGGTTACCTGTTTTCTCGGTCCCAGTTGAATTGGGGCTTTCGTCTGGGGATTATGTCCCAGGCGCGGTTTACGCGTCACGACTCGAAACGATCCGAAGCCTGCAAGTTTGACGCTCTCGCCACTGAGCAGGGTCGACTTGATTTTGTCGAGGATAAGGTCCACTAGCTGCGATGCCTCTTCGTGAGAGAAGCCGCCGTGGGTGTCATGGACAATACGAGCTAGATCCGCCTTCACCATGGAAATCAACCAGTCTGCCGGGGGCGGGGGCTGGCTAGCCTCCATCATAGACAGGGGTCTTTTCGACTGTCAAGAAATCTGCATGGATCGCCTCCCAAGATCTGCGCGACCGATCTGGAGTGATTGATGGTCAGCATCGTAATCCCCGTACACAACAGGAAGGAGCTGCTCTTGAGAGCGGTGGGTTCGGTGTTCGAACAGACCTTTCGAGAGTGGGAGCTGATTGTGGTCGACGATGGGTCGACCGATGGTACTCGTCAGCTGATGCGGGGCCTCGAGGGAGGACGTGTCAAATGTATTTTCCAGGCACATTCGGGAGTCAGTTGCGCTCGGAATCTGGGTATCAGCGCCGCGAGCTATCCCTGGATCGCGTTCCTCGACAGTGATGACTATTGGTTGCCTGGAAAGCTGCAGACGCAGCTGCAGGCGCTCCAGGAAAACCCCCAATACGAGATCGTGCACACCGACGAGATCTGGATTCGGAAAGGACGTCGGGTCAACCCCAGGAAGATTCACCGTAAGTACGGGGGATGGATCTACCCGCACTGTCTTCCCCGATGCATTGTTAGCCCCAGCTCGGTTCTCCTGCACCGACGCGTCCTGGAAGATCGAGGGGGGTTCGACGAGTCCTTTCCGGTCTGCGAAGACTACGAGCTGTGGCTGCGCCTTTTCAGCCAGCGACCCGTCTGTCTGGTTCCGGATGCTCTCCTGGTCAAGACCGGAGGCCACTCTGATCAACTCTCGCGCAGTAGGTGGGGGATGGACCGTTATCGGGTAAAGGCCCTGCTCAAGACGGTTGAAAGCGAGTCTCTGACGCCGCTACAGAAGTTATGGACAGCGGAGGAGATTGTGACCAAGGCAGCCGTTCTGGCTCAGGGAGCGGCCAAGCGTCGGAATGTGGAACGGGCGTCCGGCTACCAGGACATCGTCCGCCGCTGGTCTCGGGTGGCCGAGCAACTCCGGGAGGGACTGGTGCTCGGTCAGTGGGGAAGAAATCAGTCCAAAGGGGCGAAGTAACCCTTGCGGTGACGCACTCGAATGTCATCCCGCCTGACCTTCACCTCAAGCTTTCTGAACTCGCCATCTTTCTTCTTGTTCTTGGGGACATAGGCGATGTTGTACTGGCTCCTCAGTTCTTTGTTGATCGTTTCGAAGGTTGGGCCAAGGCTGTTCGAAGAGTGAGGGAAAAACACGGTGCCGCCGGTACTCTCCGTCAGCCTCTTCAGTAACTTGTCGCCTTCGTGGTCGATCTCGGCACCGAACCGAGTGGTGCTGATGGCATAGACTGCCGCCTCCGACTTGTAGGCCATTCTCAGGGCTTCCTCGAAGCTCCGTTTACTGGTCAGATCGGATCCGTCAGACAGAATGACGAGCGTCTTGCGGCCCTCCTCTTCGAGCATCTTCTGTTCGGTCACCAGGTAGACCGCGTCGTAGAGGGAGGTGCCCCCTCCCGCTCGCAGAGACTCGATCTCCCGCAGCAGGTCGTTGGGATTGGAGGTGAAGTCGTGAAGCAGTGTCACCCCAGTGTCGAACTCCACCAGAAGGGCTCTGTCCGTCGGCCGCATTACGGCGAAGAGAAAGTCGGTGGCAGCCTCCTTTTCGAATTCGAGCTTCAGTTTGACGCTGGAGCTGGAGTCGATACAGAGGGCGATCGTCAGGGGAAGATTGGTTTGCTGGCTGAAGTTCGAGATTTCCTGCCGCACTCCATCTTCGGAGATGCTGAAGTCGCGGGGACCTAGATTCGTCACGAAGGCGCCCGTGTCCTTCTCGTTGACGGTGACCAGGATGTTGACCGCGTCTACCTCAATACGGATCGGATCCTGCCCTCGCCCATCCTGGCTTTCATCCGATTGGCCCCGGAGGCCAGGTAGGAAGGAAACAAGAGCGAAAAAAAGGACAAAAGAGACCCTTTGCACCGACGTGTTCGATTTCATGAGCTTTGGCTATTATTCCAAACTGTCCAAAAGCTCTGCAAGCTGGGACGGTAGTAAAGACTCGAAGCTGATCCTTTTCTTGCTTTCGGGGTGGGTAAAGGCGAGCTGGCTGGCATGGAGAAAATGCCGTCCAAGATTAGTGATCGCAGAGGCCAGGACCGGGTTCTTCAGCTGCGGTAGCTGTCTCGAACCGTAGACTTCGTCGCCGACTACCGCGTGACCCAGATGGGCCAGGTGGACCCGAATCTGGTGGGTTCGTCCCGTGTGGGGCGTCACCTGGAGATAGGAAAAATGTCTGTACGAGCGAAGGACTCGGTACTCCGTGTGAGTTTCTTTGAGCCTCTGACTGTGGGTGGAAATCTTCGTGCGAGCGGTTGGGTGCCGTCCCAGGGGTACCCTTATTTCACCTTTCTGGCGGCTCATGCGTTTGTACACCAGGGCTAGATATTGTTTCTCGACTTTCCTGGACGAGAACTGCCGTGAGAGAAAGTCGTGGACCCACTCCCGCTTGGCTACGACAAGCAGACCTGAGGTCTGCTTGTCGAGCCTGTGAACAATGCCAGGCCGAATCGTCTCCCGCCTGCTGATTTGTTGGAAGTAGTGGACCAGGGCATTGGCCAGCGTGCCCCGGGGGTTTCCGGCCCCTGGATGGACGACCATACCAGAGGGTTTATCGACCACCAGGAGGTGGGAGTCCTGATAGAGAATCTGCAGTGGGATCGCCTCCGGAACTACTTCTGAAGGTTCGGGGGGTAGTGGGTCCGCGGAGATATCTTCTCCCGGCTGAACCAGGTACTTGGCCTTTCGAGGCTCTCCTGCGACCAGGACCCGGTCCTGTGCGATCCAGCGCTGAACCGCACTCCGAGTGACGTTCTCTAGCTTGCCAGCGAGGAATATGTCCAGGCGCTGACCCGAATCGTCTGGATGTACCTTGAAATGCATCTGAAGAAAGTCCCTAGATCTGAAGGAAATCCCAAGATACAAGATACAGACAAATTCCAATCACTAAATTCCAAACGGTCCAGACTGACCCTTGACGATGTCCATCTCGGGATTTGGTGTTTATGATTTGGAACTTGTTTGTGTCTTGTATCTTGTATCTTGGGATTTTCTTCCCAGATACAGGTGAAGCAGGACACCGGTAGGGAAGAGGATCAGTCCGATGAACTGCGAGGTAGACAGCAGTCCATCCAGGACGAACCCGCGATCGGCATCGCCGCGATAGAACTCGAGGCCGAAGCGCAGAATCGGGTAGATCATCAGGTAGAGACAAAAGATCTGGCCGGCGAACTTCCGTTGACTGTGTCGCCACAGGAGCAGGCCGAAAAGGCAGAGTGTGGCTGTGGACTCGTAGAGCTGGACCGGATGGAGGGCAACATTGATGGGCACGCCCACGTAGCGGTTGGCATATTCGCTGGTAAAGGTCACCGCCCACGGGAGATCTGTCGGCGTGCCATAGTCGCATCCGGCGGCGAAGCATCCGACGCGACCAATCGATTGTCCCAGAGCTATGGCGGGTGCAGCCGCATCTGCAGCAGTCCAGAATGGGAGCTGGCGGTGTCTCAGCAGGTAGAGATAGCTGCCCAGGACGGCACCCATCAATCCACCGTAGAAGACTCCACCGGCCTGCCAGAATCCCCAGCTCAAAAAACGCGATGGCTGCGAAAGATAGTAACTCAGATCGGCCAGTACCATCAGGAGCTTGGCACCGATGATAGCCGACAGGATGATGATAAAGCCGAGATCCCAGGCCCGTTCTCGTGGAATCCCGTCCCGTTCGGTCAGCCGAGCGGCCAGCGCAATCGAAACCAGGCAGGCTGTCGCTAGCAGGAGGCCGTAGGAGTGGAGGGTGAGGGAGCCCAGTTCGATTAGCTTTGGAAACATCAGATAGACGCCCTCAAGAAGATCGTGGCCCCGACGTTGTGGCAGAGGATCCCAGAACCAGATTGCCCTTCGCCTCGCGCGGATTCCGTCTCACGACCGGTCAGGCGCCTTTCTCCTCTTTTTCCCGGCGGGCCTCAGCGATGATCTTCTCGCTGAAGTTTCCTGGTACGATTTCGTAATGGGAGTTCTCCATATGATAGCTTCCCCGTCCTCCGGTCATCGACGTGAGAGTCGGCGCGTAGTTCAACATTTCCACCAAGGGCACCTGCGCCCGAATCACCTGGCTGCTCCCTTGTACATCCATTCCCTGGATGCGCCCTCTGCGTCCGTTCAGATCGCCCATGATGTCGCCTGAGTGTTCCTCGGGGGCGCAGACCTCAACGAGCATGATCGGTTCCAGCAGAACCGGCCTCGCCTTCTCCATTGCATTGCGGAAGGCCTGGGAACCGGCGAGCTTGAATGCCATTTCCG
The DNA here is from genome assembly GCA_963579905.1 of Acidobacteria bacterium UBA6911. Classification (GTDB taxonomy): domain Bacteria; phylum Acidobacteriota; class UBA6911; order RPQK01; family JAJDTT01; genus CAUZIZ01. The sequence continues at coordinate 13,254 of CAUZIZ010000023.1, forward strand.
ACGAATCCACGTCGTGGTAGCTGCCGTCGCACAAAGTCGCCTTGAAATCCACCATTGGATAGCCAGCCAGATAACCCCGTTCCGCCGATTCCTGGATTCCTTTTTCAACCGCTGGAATAAACTGACGAGGAATGGCACCTCCGAAGATCTCATTGGCAAACTCGAAACCCGCTCCTCGCTCCAATGACTCGACGCGGATCTTGCAGTCGCCGAACTGACCGTGTCCGCCGGTCTGCTTCTTATGCCTGCCCTGAACTTCTGCGCTCCCGGTGATGGTCTCTCGGTAAGGAACCTTGGGCGGCTTCAAGAGGACCTCGACACCGTATTTTCTCTGCAGTTTGTCGACGGTGACTTCGACGTGGAGCTGACCCGAGCCTGCCAGGAGCATCTCCTTTGTCTGGGGATCGCGGCGGAAGTTGATGGAAGGGTCTTCTTCGATGATCCGGCTGACCGCACTACCGATCTTGTCTTCGTCCCCCCGCGACTTGGGCTCGATGGCGAAGCTGATGGAGGGCTCTGGGAAGTCGACCTTCTGGAAAATCGCCTTGAAGGCGGAATCGCCCAAGGTATCTCCAGTCATGGTTTCCTTGAGCTTCAGGACGGCGCAGATGTCTCCCATCTGGGCTTCGGCTATGGGTTCGTGAGCTTTTCCTTGTAAGACCTGAAGAGTGCCGAGGCGCTCCTCGTTGTCCCGGCTGAAGTTGTGCAGACCCGAATCGGACTTGAACTTGCCGGAAAAGACTCTCACCAGACTGATCCGACCCGTAAAGGGATCGGCCAGGGTCTTGAATACATAGCCCGCCGTGGCCCCACCTGCCGATACCTCGATCTCCGTCTCCTCCTTGCTGATCGCGTCGAGGGCTTTCGGAGGGACTCGCTTCAGAGGGTCGGAGGACACTTCAATTATCGCATCCAACAGCTGTGCGGTACCGATATTCCGTGTAGCCGAGGCGCAGTACACGGGAAAGATTTCCTTGGAAATCAGACAGCCGCGAAGACCTCCCAGCAAATCCTCATGGCTCAGGGAGCCCTCCTCGAAGAACTTTTCCATGAGTGCGTCGTCACTCTCGGCGACCATTTCGACGAGTTCGTCCCTCCGGCTCGATGCCGACTCCTGGAGCTCGTCAGGAATGGCAGTTTCCTCGAACTTTCCGCTGCCGTCGGTCTTGTAAAGATAGGCCTTCTGCCCGATCAGGTCGATAACCCCTTTGAAATCTTTCTCTTCGCCGATCGGAATCTGAACGGGGACAACCTTCCTGCCGAAAGCTTCTTGTGCCGAAGTCAGGCTTCGCTCAAAGCTGGATCGGTCTCGATCCAGCTTATTGATCACGAGGGCCCGGGGCAGGGCGTGTTCGTCGGCGAAGGACCAGACCTTCTCGGTCTGGACCTCCACTCCCGCAACCGCATCGATCACGACCAGAGCCGTGTCGGCTGCTACTATCGAGGACTTGGCCTCCAAGATGAAGGCCGGGTACCCGGGAGTGTCCACCAGGTTGATCTTGTGCTGCTTCCACTCGCAGTGGGCCACGCTGGTGTTGATGGTGATTTTCCGGGCGATCTCATCGTCGTCGTAGTCAGTCACGCTGTTTCCGTCGTCGACCTGACCCAATCGATTGGTGGCGCCGGTCAAGAACAGAAAGGCGCTTGTGAGAGAGGTCTTACCCGAGTCTCCGTGACCTACGAGCCCCACGTTTCGAACTTTTTCGCTATCGAACACCTTCATGGAGGTCTCCTTCCTAGGGTATAGTGTGAAGTTCAGGAATTTAGCATAGGGCTATCTGCTTTGCAATTTCGGAGGGGTGGCTCAGGCGGAGCCGACATCCGACAGCGCGCCTTTTGGAGTTTTCCGTTACCAAAGGTCCAATTGAAATTCGATTTCGTGCTGCTTCTCGCTCTCTGTTTCGCCTGCTCGATCGGGTCTGTTGAGGTCGATCAGGTCGGCGGAGCAAGGGCGTTGTGCCACGTGGAGCAGATCCTGCGCTTCGGCCCTCATCCTCCCGGCAGCGAGGCCCAGAAGAAGGTGGGAGCCTACATTGAAGAGACCCTCGATTCTTTGGGCTTGGAGGTGCGCAGCCATACCTTCCGGCCGGTGACTCCTAAAGGCCGAATGGAAATGAGAAACATCTGGGCCGTGCTGAAGGGCAAGACGGCGAATGTGATTTTGCTGGCCGGCCATTACGACAGCAAGCTCTTTGAGAAATTTCGTTTCGTGGGAGCGAACGACGGCGGCTCCAGCACTGGTCTGCTGCTGGAGCTAGCCCGGGTCCTGGCGTTGCACAATCCTACTAAATACAGCATTTGGTTCGCTTTTTTCGACGGAGAAGAAGCGATCGACCGTTGGACTTCCGCCGACAGCCTCTACGGCAGCAGGGAGTTTGTGAAGTTGCTCAAGCGGAGCGGCCAGCTGAATACCCTCTCGGCAATGATCTTGCTGGACATGGTTGGAGGGTCCGATCTCGTCCTTCGACGCGAGAGCAATTCCACCGATTGGTTGAAGGATCTCATCTGGAACCGGGCCGCCGAGATGGGTCATGGTGATGTCTTTCAACGCGCCGGCCGGTGGATAGCCGACGACGACCACATGCCCTTTCTCCAGGAGGGGATTCCCGCGGTGGATCTGATCGATATGAACTATATGACCAATGGTCCCTGGCATAGCGCTGAAGACACTCTGGACAAACTCTCCGCCAGGAACTTGCAAATCGTGGGCAGTGTGGTTCTCTCCAGCCTCCCTGAGATCGCCAGGTCCTTGTCCCGGCGCTAGGGCAGGTGTATCCATGACGAGAGCTCGATGGGTGATGGTCGCGGCCGCTCTGATCCACCTGTTCAGCCTTTCTGGCGATGCTTTGTCGAATCGAGCCGATCTACACCCACTTTTACAGCATCGCCTGGTGGACCTATATCGTTTTCATCTCAGGTTTCAATCACCGGAGGGGGAACTCGTACTTGATGGGGAAACCTCGCGAGTTCGGTTGGCTCTTTTTGTTCTCGGTCCCCACCTGGCTTTTCTTTGAAGTTTACAATTTCAGGCTTGAGAACTGGCGCTATCTTATAGGGGTACCTGAGGAGATCTATATCCGCTGGCGAGGCTATGTGGTGGCCTACGGAACTGTCCTGCCGGCGTTGTTCGAAACGGAACGCCTCTTGCGTAATCTGGGATTGGTTCAAGCCTCTCTTAAGCGCCCGACCCGCGTAAGTCGAGGTCTTTTGAATCGCCTCTTTCTGCTCGGTTGCCTGGTGATGCTATCAGTTCTAGTGAAACCTGGATTTCTCTTCCCGCTGGTGTGGATTGGATTGATCTTTCTGCCGGATCCGCTGGTTTATCGCTTCGAGCCGGAATCCTCCGTGCTGGGGAGGGCCGAGAAGGGGCGCTATGGCCTGATCATGCGGCTCATGCTGGCCGGGCTCCTCTGTGGCTTCCTCTGGGAATTCTGGGATTACTGGTCCGGTGCCAAGTGGAGTACACCGTTTCCCACTTCAACTCCTGGAAGGTGTTAGAGATGCCCTTGCTCGGGTACCTTGGATTCCCGCCCTTTGCTCTGGAGTATTACCTTTCGTGGCAAGCATTCCTTCTGTTAAGGTCGCGTATTCTCTCCCGAGGAGGCGTGATCCCGGTCCCCGCCCTGGTGGCGGCCCTGGGGCTTTGCCTCGCCGCTTTCTGGGGGATCGATAGGTGCACGGTCGTCTACTGAGTTCAGTGTGGCCGCTTTCCTGTCCCAGGACCGGCGCCGCCCCGGGGCTTCACTTCTGAAGCAGCGCACGTTCCCAATAGACGCCAGGTAGCCTGATCCCTCAGGGGGCATCACCTACACCGAAGGTGTTACTGCGTGTAGCCCAGGGTTGCAATGCGAAGCGAGCTACCCTGGGTCTAGGTCATACCTCCCAAATGACTTGCCCCAACGGGGCTATTGCAGACCGGCAACGCTTTTGCAATAACGCATTCAGCGTAGGAAAAGGACTGCACGACTCAAACCCAGGGTAGCTCGCTTCGCATTGCAACCCTGGGCTACACGCAATAACGCCTTCGGCGTAGGAGAGGTCGGTTTCTCCGTGCTGTTCGAAGAGTAGAGACGTGCGACGCATTCCTGACCTGCAACGTATTCAGGATTCAGCCGGCGGGGACGGCTTCTGCTGCTTCCCGGTAGGAGCATCCCTCCTGCTGACAGAGACGGACCAGTCCTTCTTTCTTGGTAGATCGCTCTACCAGGTAGGCGGCCCCACAAGAGGGGCATTTCTCGGAGATCGGTTTGTTCCACAGAACGAACTTGCACTCCGGATAGGCGCTGCAGCCGTAGAAGTTTCTGCCTCGACGAGATTTGCGTCGAACAATCTGTCCCTTTTCGCATTCAGGGCAGGTGACCCCGGTGGTTTCCTGTTTGATGTAACGGCAGTCAGGATAGTTGCTGCAGGCTGAGAATTCGCCGTTACTACCGTGTTTTAGGACCAGGTTGGAGCCACACTTGGGACATTCTTCATCCAGTCGAGTGTCTTCCCGGATCTTGGTTTTTCCATCCACCTGGATCGTTTTCTTGGTATTTTTGCAGTCGGGATAGCCGGAGCAGGCCAGAAAGGTGCCGTAGGGCCCCTTGCGATGGGTCATCGGTTTGCCACATTTATCACAGGTCTCAGCCGGCTCTTTCCCCTCTTCATCATCGCCTTCGGTGTTGTCCATCTCGCGGGTGTTCTTGCACTCCGGATAGGCGCCGCAGGCGATGAACTTTCCGAAGCGTCCCCATCGGACGACCATCTCGGCTCCACATTTTTCGCATTGGACCCCTGCAAGGGTCGCCTGCTTCTTGAGATTTTTCATCTCTTTGCGGGCGTGGTCTAACTCTCGGGAGAACTCCAGGTAGAATCCCTTCAGGGTGTGCAGCCAGTCCTCTTTACCTTCCTCGATTTCGTCAAGGCTCTGTTCCAGCTTGGCGGTGTAGTTGTAATCGAAAAGATCGTTGAAGTAATCGACCAGTAGCTGCAAAACGGTCTCGCCCAACTCGGTGGGCACGAAGCGCCCTTCCTCTTTCTTGACGTAATCCCGGCTCTGGATGACCGAGAGGATTGAAGCATAGGTTGAGGGTCGCCCGATCACCTTGTCTTCGAGCGCCTTGACCAGGGTCGCTTCACTGTAGCGCGGAGGGGGTTGGGTGAACTTCTGCTCGGGGACGACCTTCTCGACCTGCAGCTTCTCACCCACCTCTACCAAGGGCAGGAGTTTGTCCTTGTCCTCCACTGCCTGATCGTAGAGCTTCAGGAAGCCGTCGAATTTCATGACGCTTCCCACGGCTTTGAACTCGGTGCTCCCGGCCTCGATCTCTATGTCGGTCTGATCGAATACGGCAGGCTTCATCTGGGAGGCGACGAAGCGTTTCCAGATCAGGTTGTAGAGTCGAAACTCATCCTGACTCAGGAACGACTGGACCTTGCTGGGCTCTCGGAGCGCCGAGGTGGGGCGGATGGCTTCGTGTGCATCCTGCGCATTCTTCTTGCCTCGGTAGGTGAGCGCACGCGTCGGCAGGTAGGGCTTGCCGTAGCTTTCTTCGATAAATTCACGTACCTCGCTCAGTGCCGAGGCGGCAACGCGAGTCGAATCGGTACGCATATAGGTAATCAGACCCACGCTTTCGCCGTCACCGAGCTCGACGCCCTCATAGAGCCTCTGGGCGACCATCATCGTCTTGCGGACTGTGAACCTCAGAGCTCGTGCGGCCTCCTGTTGCAGCTTACTGGTAATGAAGGGGGGAACCGGGTTCCTTTTTCTCGCCTTCTTGGTAAGGTTGCTCACCTTGAACTCGGAGGATCCGAGCTCCTCCATCAACTGGTCGGCTTCCTCCTGGTTCGAGACCTTGAACTTCTTGCCGTTCCGTTTGACTGCTTTGGCTTCGAACGGGGGAGGATTCTTGGCCTGCACGAAGGCCGTGAAGTTCCAGTACTCCTCCGAGACAAAGGCCCGGATTTCGTGTTCACGGTCGACGATCATGCGTAGGGCAACGGATTGGACCCGTCCGGCCGATAGGCCTTTTCTGACATTAGTCCAGAGCAGGGGACTGATCTTGTAGCCCACCAGGCGATCCAGAATTCGCCGTGCCTGTTGAGCCTCAACTTTGTGTTTGTCGATCGCCGTGGGATGCTTGAAAGCCTCCAGAATGGCCGGTTTGGTGATCTCGTAGAGCAGCACTCGGTGGACTTCTCGACCGGAGGAGCCGTTGAGCTCTTCGGCCAGGTGCTGGCAAATCGCCTCTCCCTCGCGGTCCGGATCAGCGGCCAAATAGATCGCCTTGGACTTCTCCGCCGCCTTTTTCAAGTCCGTGACGATCTTTTCTTTACCGGGCAGGACGCGGTAGGTGGCCTCGAAATCACGTTTGATGTTTACACCCAACGCTTTTTGAGGCAGGTCTTTGATGTGGCCGGAGCAGGCCCGCACGATGAAGTCCTTGCCGAGGTATTTTCCTATGGTTCGAGCTTTCGCTGGCGACTCAACAATCACCATTGACCTGGCCATGAGTATGTCTCCCTAGAGCCTTTTCGTCCTAACTCCCACTCTTCTATAGCACAATTTGGTGACTGTTTCGTAGAGGAAGCACCGTACTCCGCTCCCCGCTTTTCTCCAAATCAGGATCAGTCCAGCCGGCGACTGAAACGACGCCCCGGCCACTGCCGGATCAGACCCATCATCTCTAGATGCAGCAGGGCTTCATTTAGTTTCGGTCGCTCTAGAGGGCACAATCCCAGGAGCTGATCGATGTGAAGCTCGGTGTCGCGGGGCAGCAGCTTCAGGATCAAATCCTGCTCTGAGGTCAAGTCGGCCGCGGGCGGGTACGGCTCTCGATCTTCTCGGTTTCGCAGCCGCTCCAGAACCTGGACCGGCAGCTCCTCCAGGATATCTTGAGTATTCTGGACTACCTTGGCCCCTTGCTTGATCAGATAGTTGGGCCCATAGCTTCCGGGATTCGTAATATTTCCGGGGACCGCCCATATCTCGCGATTCTGTTCCAAATGTCAGTCGCGCGGTGATGAGGGATCCCGAGAACTCCGAGGCTTCGGTGATAAGAGTCCCAAGGCAGAGGCCAGAGATGATGCGGTTGCGGATGGGGAAGTTCTGGGGAGGCGGAAAGCTGCCACAGGGGAACTCGCTGATGACGCATCCCTTTTCTCGTATCCGCGCATAGAGGTTTCGGTTTTCTCTGTTCCTGGATCTTCTTCGACCGAGCCGAGCGGAGGGCCTCTTCGGCGCTCTTTTGGGCGAAGCCCCCGGCAATGGTGTGGGCCGCCTCCGAGGAAAGCCGCAGCCGCTTCAGCTCCGACCTGGAAATGGTAAAGACGGCGGAGGCCGAGCCACATTGTTGGAGCAGTGGATGGATGTGTCCCGCTCCCAGTCCAGGTACCAGAGAAAGAGCCAGGCAGAAGAAGGTCTCGTCATTCACACCGTCCTCTCTAGCGTCGACGGTGGCAAATATGTGAGATTTTCCTTACCATGGAGTGTCTGCAGACTCTGTGATGGAGCGGGCAGTGCAGGGTAGCGGCAGAAGTTCCAAAGGCTCCCTGGCGGTGATTATCTATGAAGCTCAAGGTGTCGTTTATCCAGTTCTTGAATGCCGTCCCACTGGGATGGGGCCTTACCGAGGGTGCCTATCGGGATACACTCGATTTGGTTTTCGACGTCCCTTCCGGATGCGCCCAGCACCTTGCCGCCGGCGAAGTGGACGTCGGACTGATTCCTGTCATCGAGTATCAGAACATCGAGGGACTCAAGGTTTTGCCGGGCATTTCGATTGGAGCCGCGCGCGAAGTAAAGAGCGTGTTTTTTATCAGCAAGGTGCCGATCGAGGAGGTCTCCAGAGTAGCCGTGGATCGCTCCAGCCGGACCTCAGTCGCTCTGCTCAAGATCATTTTTCAGGAGTTCTACCGAAAGGATTCGGTAGAGTATACGGCGGAGCCTCCGAATCCGGAGAGAATGCTCGAGCTTTACGATGCGGCGCTCCTGATTGGTAATCCTGCGCTCCATATTCCCAGCTCGCTGCTGGTCTATGACCTGGCTCACGAGTGGAATCGTTTCACCGGACTTCCCTTTGTGTTTGCCTTCTGGGCGGTGAGATCTGGAGTAGACCTGCAAGAGCAGGCAGAGCTCTTCTACCTCTCACGAGAGGAAGGTTTGAAGGCGATTGACACCGTCGCCCAGCGCTACTCGAAGAGATTGGGCCTTCCCCCTTCCGAAATCCGTGACTACTTGAACAATCTTGATTATTTCCTGGATGATGCCAGTCAGCGGGGACTCGAGACCTTTTTTCAGCTCGCGGCCCAGACCAACCTGATTCCGCCTCCCAAGCCTCTCAACCTCTACGATTTCAAGCAGCCTGCAGTGACGCCTAGGTTAGCCCGAATCTCCCGATAGCATGACGGTCAAGAGCGGTCTGGAAGTGTTCCTTGAAGACCGGCTCTATATGGTTAAGGGCGATCGCGTCGGAGTCGTTGCGCACCCGGCATCGGTTACCTCCAGGTTTGAGCACATCGTGGACCTGTTCTTCCGGCACCCCAGAATTGAACTGACCGCTATTATGGGACCCCAGCACGGGGCTCGGGGGGAAACCCAGGACAACATGGTGGAGTGGCAGGACTACCGGGATCCATTGACCGGTTTACCGGTGTACAGCCTCTACAGCCAGACCCGCCGGCCCACCGAAGAGATGCTGTCCGATGTGGATGTGTTGGTGATTGACCTTCAGGACGTGGGAGCTCGCTACTATACCTTCATTCACACGATGGCGTTGGTGATGGAGGCTGTGGCCCAGATGCACAAACGAGTGATCGTGTTGGACCGTCCCAACCCGATCAATGGCATCGACATCGAGGGAAATCTGCTCGACCCGCGCTATCGTTCCTTCGTGGGCTGGCACCCCCTGGTGATTCGTCACGCCATGACCGTGGCTGAGCTGGCTCTTTACTTCGATTCGGAGCTCCCTGAGAGATGTTTCCTGGAAGTGGTCGGGATGCAGGGGTGGAAGCGCGAGATGTTTTTCCGGGATACGGGTCTCCCTTGGATTTTCCCTTCGCCCAACATGCCTACCGAGGAGACGGCCCTGGTCTACCCCGGAATGTGCTTGTTGGAGGGCACCAACGTTTCCGAAGGCCGGGGAACTACGCGCCCCTTCGAGCTGTCGGGTGCGCCCTGGGTCAATCCCCATGAGCTGGTTGAACTACTGCAGGGAGAGGACCTCCCTGGGGCGGTATTTCGGCCCGTCCACTTTACGCCCACCTTCCACAAGTGGAGCGATCAGATGGTGGCAGGAGTCCAGATCCATGTTCAGGACAGATCTGCCTATCGACCGTTCCGGACCGGTCTCGCCGTGCTTATGGCCTACCGGAAGTTAGGCGGCGCGGAATTCAAATGGGCAGACCCTCCCTACGAGTACGTGACGGACAGGTTACCCATAGACATCATCTGCGGGACGGATCGGATTCGACACCAGATTGAACAGCAGGTTCCCCTGCAGGATATAGAGAGTGGATGGGAGGAAGGTAGGAAGCTCTTTGAAACGCGGCGGAACAAATGCCTCCTTTACTGACCGTATTTGCTATATTAACTGCCACCAAATGGGACACTTGGAAACAGAGGTTAAGATCAGTGTAGATCCGGCCGGTCTGCTCCAGATCCGCAGCCGCCTTTCGGAGCTCGGAGCTCGGCCGCTTGCGGAGCGGGCCAAGGAGGAAAACCTTCTTTTCGATTTTCCAGACCATCGACTGGAGCGGGAAGGCTATGCTCTTCGGCTTCGGGCCTATGGCGAGGAGAGCCTGCTCACTTTCAAGGGCAAGGCTCGAGAAGATTCCAGGCTGAAGGAACGGGAAGAGATCGAGACCCAGGTTTCGGATGGGGTCGCCACCAGGGAATTGCTTTGTTCACTCGGTCTCGGCGTCTCTTTTCGCTACGCCAAGTACCGTGAGATCCTTGAGCTCTTCCTGTCTGGAGAAAAGGTCGTCTTTTGCCTCGACGAGACCTCTGTTGGTGCCTTCGTCGAAATCGAGGGCCCGGAAGCGGCTATCGATGAGGCTGCTGCGCTCTTTGGTTGGGGCTCCGACTCCTTCGTGCGGACCAACTACGTGAAGCTCTACCGAGAAGGAGCCGAGGAAGGCGGCGAGCGATCGGGATCGTCACTGCCATGCAGGGAATGATCCTGGCAGCCGGCCTGGGCAGTCGGCTTCACCCCTTGACGCTGTTTCGAGCCAAGCCGGCGATTCCATTCCTCAACCGCCCCCTGATCTGCCATGCGGCTGACTTTCTGCGTCGTCTGCCGCTGTCCGAACTGATTGTGAACTTACACCATCTCCCCGATTCGGTGATCTCGGCGTTGGGAGAGGCTGCCTCCCGGGTACACTATTCCCCCGAGGAGTCGCTTCTTGGAACGGCGGGAGCAGTGGGTCGAGTCCGAGCCCGACTGAGCGCTGATCCCTTTGTCGTGTGCAACGGAAAGATCTATTTCGAGGAGGACCCTCGCCAGGTAGTCGGTTTCCATCGGGATCGAGGAGCGATCGCCACGCTCGTCCTGGTACCACAGTCAGGAGAGCAAAGATTTCGCCCGGTCAGAGTCAATCGGGCTGGCGAAGTTGTCGGGTTCGGACAGGTTGGCCAATCCGAGGAGGAGCTCGAGTCCTACACCTTCACCGGTGTTCAGGTGCTCTCCCAACGAGCACTTGATTTCATACCGGAGGGGCCGTCAGACTTGGTAGACGACCTGTACCTGGGACTGATTCGGGAAGGCTATCCGGTGCTGGGCTTTGTCAGCAGGGCACGCTGGTGCGAATGCAGTACGCCTGAGCGCTACCTGAGAAAATCCCTGGAACTACTCGATAGCCGAGGACAGGACTGCCTGGCTGGCTCCTCTCTGGACGAGGACGCCTGCCATCGGTCCGTCGTGGGGCAGGGGGTTGAAGTGTCGCCCGGCTCGAATCTGAAGCAGTGTGTCGTCTGGGATGACGTGCGTATCGGTCCCGCTTGTTCCTTGAGCAACGCGATCATCGTTTCCGGTGTGCACTTGCCGACGCAGACGAATCTTTCAGATGTAATCATCACGCCGGCGAGACATCCTGAAACGGACCAAACGGACTACCGGTTATGGCCGTTGCGGACGTAGCTTTGGCCTCCAGGCCGAAGTATTCCTCTTTTTTCGAGACTTTGGCTCGGAGCACGGCGGCCTGGAGACCACCGCTACGACCTAACCCATGATTGAAAAGATCCTCCCCCCGCTATCGCAGAGACTCCGGGAGTTCATACAACAGGAATTAGGTGCCAATCCTAGCCAGGAAAGCATCATCCCCCTGTTAGGTGATGCTTCCACCCGACGATATTTTCGCTATGTTTCCGACAAAAAGGAATCGTATATCCTCGCCGCTTACCCCGAACCCTTCGAACCCCAGACGTTCACCTATCTTCAGATGCACGCCCTCTTTTCTGAACTGGGACTGCCCGTACCCGAACTAATCGCCCTCAACGGAACTCTTGGAATCGTGCTCCAGGAGGATCTCGGAAACGAAACACTATGCAGCCGTCTGAAGACAGCGAGCCCGGAGGAACGCGGGCAGCTAATCCGTGGCGCCATCGATTATCTGATCAGGATACAGCAGCACGGTGCAGCTGCCTTGAAACCCGAATACGAGGCCTCTCGTCTGGCTTTGGACGAAGCGAAGCTGGGTCAGGAGCTCGGTTTCTTTCAGGAGCACTACCTGGAGGGCTACCGCGGACTGAGCAACGCTGGAGAACCAGCCTTGGCCCAGGAATTTTCCGCACTGGTGGCTGAGCTGGAACGGTCCCCTCGGTTATTGTGCCATCGAGACTACCAGACACGAAATCTGATGCTCAAGCAAGACCGGCTCTACATCATCGACTTCCAGGATGCCAGGATGGGCCCTTCCTCATATGATCTAGCATCCCTCTTGAAGGACTCGATTCAGCTGGAACCGGAGGCGATGAGGGCAGAGGTCGACTACTATCTTTCGGAAGCAGGACAGGACGGGGACCTGAAGTGGTTCGATAGAGAGTTTGAGCTCATGTCGATTCAGCGGCTGCTGAAAGCGCTCGGTACTTATGGCTACCAGATCACGGTCAGGGGGAAAAGGGATAGCTACCTGCCCTATATAGCAGGTTCTCTACAGAGGGTGTCCCTGTCCTTGCAGGTCGTCTCCGGATTCCCGTATATTCGATCAGTAGTGGAAAGGGAATTGGCGGCCCTATGAGTAACGTCTACATCGAAGCGATCGCGGCTCATGTTGGTGAGGAAGTCACCGTCCGGGGGTGGGTCTACAACAAGACCGACAAGGGTAAGCTGCGCTTCCTGCTGGTTCGCGACGGGACTGGAACAATTCAGGGCGTTGTATTCCAGAAGAGCGTTTCCGAGGAAGTATTCGAAGCGGTTGACCGCCTGACCCAGGAGTCCTCCGTCCTGCTGACTGGCACCGTGAGAGCGGACGATCGAGCTCCGGGTGGGTTCGAGATGGACGTGACGCATCTGAGTGTGGTGCAGTTCGCCGCCGAGTATCCCATCACTCCCAAGGAGCATGGTACCTCCTTTCTGATGGATCATCGTCATCTCTGGCTGCGCTCCTCGCGCCAGCACGCCATTCTGCGGGTGCGTCACGAAATCATCCGGGCCTGTCGCGATTTCCTGGATGATCGCGGATTCATCTTGGTGGACACGCCCTTGCTGACACCAGTTTCCTGCGAAGGGACGACCAATCTGTTCAAAGTGGACTACTTTGATGAAGAGGCCTTCCTGAGCCAGAGCGGTCAGCTCTACAGCGAGGCATCCTGCATGGCCTTCGGCAAGGTCTACTGCTTCGGTCCCACGTTTCGTGCCGAGAAGTCGAAGACGCGTCGCCACCTGACCGAATTCTGGATGGTAGAGCCCGAAGTGGCGTTCGCCGAGCTGGATGATGCCATGGTGCTGGCCGAGGAATTCGTTTCCTATATCGTAGCTCGGGTGCTCGAGCAGCGTCGTGAGGAGCTGGAACGGCTGGAGCGGGACGTGTCCCTGCTGGAGAAGATTGCTCCACCCTTCCCCAGGATCAGCTACAAGGATGCCTTTACGCGGCTGGAAGAGAAGGGAACCGAGACGCCGCGTGGGGCTGATTTTGGAGGAACCGACGAGACGCTCATCTCCTCAGATTTCGAACGGCCAGTTATCGTGCATCGGTATCCCATGGCGATCAAGCCTTTCTATATGCAGCCTGATCCCCACGACCCGGAGCTGGCCCTGTGTATGGACGTACTTGCCCCGGAGGGCTATGGGGAGATCATCGGTGGCAGCCAACGAGTCCATGAACCGGATCTCTTGGCGCAAAGGATCCAGGAGCATGGGCTCCCAGGGGAAGCATTTCGCTGGTACTTCGATCTGCGTCACTATGGATCCGTGCCCCATTCCGGATTCGGAATGGGCATCGAGCGCGTTCTTTCTTGGATCTGCGGTCTACAGCACGTCCGCGAAACGATCCCGTTTCCACGCATGTTGAATCGCCTCTATCCGTAAGACATATCTGAACGTCGCACGTCTCTTAGCCGACATCCTTAGAACTAACAGCTACGGAAACCTGCAACTGCGCAAAACCCACCACCAGTGCCCCACGACCTGGGACGTGCGACGTTCAGACGTATTCAACGTGCGACGTGAGCGTGGGACGCCAGCTTTTCTGCTATCATCGTTTGAAGAGAAGCCAATGGAAACTCGCATCCTCGACGGTAAGAAGACCGCCAACGAAATCAAGGCGGAGGTGTCTCAAGAAATTGAGGAGATGCGCGCCCACGGTATGGTGCCGGGATTGGCCGTCGTACTTGTCGGGGATGATGCTGCGTCCCGGATCTATGTTCGAAGCAAGACACGCACCTGTGCCGAGCTGGGGATGCACTCGGAGCAGGTCGACCTACCCGCGGAAACCAGCACCGAGCAATTGTTGGACGTTATTCGAGGGCTGAATTTGCAGGATGTGATCGATGCCATCCTGGTCCAATTACCACTACCCGATCAGATCGACACCGAGCGGGTTCTCTCGGCAGTCGATCCCGCCAAGGATGTAGACGGTTTTCACCCAGTCAATGTAGGTCGGCTACTTGCCGGAAGCCCCGGACTTGTCCCTTGCACACCCTTGGGGATCCTGGAGTTGCTAGAGCGCGAGGGGGTTGTCATAAAGGGTGCAGGGGCGGTGGTAGTGGGCCGTAGCAACATCGTCGGAAAACCGGTTGCAGTGCTGTTGCTCCATCAGCACGCGACGGTGACGCTCTGCCACTCTCGAACCCGCGACCTCCCCGAAGTGTGCCGTCGAGCGGACATCCTGATTGCCGCTATCGGCCGGCCGGCCATGCTGACCCGAGACTACATCAAAGAAGGAGCGGTTGTTGTGGATGTGGGGATCAACCGCATCGATCGACGCGAGGAAGTCATAAGTTTATACGGGAGAGATTCGGCCCGACTGGATCAGTTCGACAAGAAGGGATACACCCTGGTGGGGGATGTCCATCCTCGGGATCCACTAGGTGTCGCTGCTGCGATAACGCCTGTCCCCGGAGGGGTGGGGCCCCTCACGATTGCCTTGCTGATGAAGAACACCCTTCGTGCCTGTCTCCAGCGACGTGGCCCCGCTTCCCAGGCAATGGTCAGCTCCTTGTGAGTGTGAATCAGCAGGAATGTCTATTGATGGGGATACATTAAGATGAGGAAGCTAATCCTTTTCGGTTTGTTGGCGCTGTTTACATCGGCCGCCGTTCAAGTGTCCCCTGTCAAGAAGTTACAAGTGTCCCCTGTCAAGAAGTTAAAGGTGGGGAAGTCTCCTACCTTTTCCGCCATGAGTCCAGACGGTCGTTTCTTGTTCGTGACCAATTTCGCATCGGACGAGGTCTCCGTTGTCGACTGCATGTCGAACAAGAGCGAGAAGAAGTTTTATGCTGGCTACGAGCCTCTAGGGATTGTGGTCTCCCCGTTAGGGGACAAAATCTTCGTCACCAACCTGCGCTCCGGTCTGGTCAAGGTTGTTGATGCCAAGACCTACGAGATTCTCGACGACATCAAGGTGGGAGGAAGGCCGACCAATATTGCCATTTCACCCAAGGGCCAATCTCTCTTTGTGACCAACTACGGGCGGGGAAAGATAGGCCGCGTGGATGTGATCGACGCCTCGTCACACCGGATTACCAAGACCATCGAGATGGGTGTCCGTCCCATAGCGGCAGTTGTATCACCCCTCGGAGATCAGCTCTTCGTGGTCTGTGGAGGGTCGAACGAGCTCTACGTGATCGATGTCAATTCGCTCACGGTCAAGAAGCAGATCCCGGTTGGGCTTAGCCCGGATGGTGTCGCAATTACTTCGGATGGAGAGACCCTTTACGTTTCCAACAGTGGCTCTGACGATCTTTCCGTCGTCGATCTGATCGATCTGCAGGAGCTTCGCAGAGTTCGGGTCGGCCAAAAGCCCTTCTCGATCAGCGTCAACCAGCAGGGCCATATCTTCGTGGTGGAGACCGGGAGCCGAACCTTGACCGTACTCAGTCCTGACTTCGAAAAGATCCAGAGTCTCAAGTTGGGAAAGAAGCCCATCGATATCCAGCTCTCCCCCGATAGTCGACATGCCTACGTGACCGACGAACAGGACAATCGCGTCCTGATTTTCGAGATCACCGGTCTAATCTGAAACTTCAAGAATACGTCGCACGTCTGAACGTCTCCTGTCCTCCGAAGGTACCGCCAACGGGTGAACTACCAGCGTTACGAAGCCAAGTGCGACAGAGCCGCGAACGACTTGAGCCGTTAGCAAAATGAGCCCAAGTTCCGAGGAGAGAGTCGGACAACAGCACAAATCCCCAGTAGCCGGAAGTTTCGTTCTCGAATGGGGTAGCACCGCTGGGGGGGCACTGACCTGAAACTTCATTGGATAGGAAATCATGCAGGGGCAGCCGTTTGACAGAGCCGTGACTGCAAAGGAGCGGTACCGGCGTACAGTGACCCGAGGAGCCTTTTCTTATAGACTCGCCCCATGCCCCGATCGGTGATCGGGGCCCGCTCCCTCACGGTCACGGTTCTGTAAGCACGCCGAAGCAACAGCGAGCCGGGATCCTAACCCTCCCAAATCTCCAAGGGCTATCGCGACACCCTCTATTCTGGATCCTTCAAAGTTTCTTTCTCGAATGGGGCCAGCGCTTCCTGGGGGGGCACTAGGCTGAAACAGTATCCATCAAGACTGTTCCGCCAAGAACCACTCGACGAAGCGCGAAATACCAACCTCGATCGGTGTGGCAGGTGAGTATCCCAGCCGTTCCTTGGCGCGGGATATGTCGGCATGGGTCAAGGGGACGTCCCCGGGCTGGGCCGGCATCAGGCGAATGCGGGCCTTCCTTCCGAGGTTCTGCTCTATCAGATGGATCAGATCAAGCAGGCGAATCGTGCGGGAGTTTCCCAGGTTGAAGATTTCGAATCCCGAAGGATGCTCCAAGGCAGCAAGGATTCCCTGGACGATGTCGTCGACGTAGGTGTAGTCACGCTCCGATTCCCCCCGGTGATAGACCTCTATCTCCTCTCCGTTCCACACCTTGCGCGTGAAGCTGTGAATGGCCATCTCGGGTCGTTGACGGGGCCCGTAGACGGTGAAGAAGCGCAGGCAAGTCGTGGGGAGGGCGTGGTTGTGCGAGTAGACGAAGGCGAAAAGCTCTCCTGCCCGCTTGGTGGCAGCGTATGGAGATATAGGGTGGGGCACCGGATCGTCTTCTTGAAAGGGCGATCTGCTCTGGGCCCCGTAGACCGATGAGGAACTGCCGAATATGAAATGTTCGGCTTTGAATTTCTGGGCTAGGTCCAGCAGACGTACGGTCCCAGTGATATTGACCTCGCTATAGAGTTCTGGTTCTACTAGTGAGGGACGCACTCCGGCACGAGCTGCCAGATGTACGATTACCTGAGGTCGGTGCTGCTCAAAAACCCTCAGAAGAACATCCTTGTCGAGAAGGTTTTTCCGGCAAAGGATGAACTCGCCCTTTGCGCGTACTTTCTCCAGATTGCGCTCTTTGATCGAAGGATCGTAGAAGGTGTCGAGGTTGTCCAGGATTACGAGATCATCGCCCCGATCGAGAAATTGTTCGGCCAGGTGGGAGCCAATGAATCCGGCTCCTCCTGTCAACAGGATTCTCACGGTGCCTCCGCGCGGATTGAGAATTTTGTGAAGTGCTGTTCCTTCTTGTGAAGCGTATAAAAAAGGGCTCCCGGAAAACCTGCCAAAAGGAGTACAAGGTAGCTCATCAGAGAAAGGGTGATCGACATCTCGGCGGGTATCCCCACCTGGGAGAATAGCAAATAGTAGGCACCCTCGCGCAGACCGAAACCGCTTATCGCCAGCGGGATCATGAGGGTCAGGTTGATGAGTGGGATAAAAATAAAGAAGGTCGAGAAGGAGGCGGTTATCCCGATTGCTTGGGCCAGGATCCACATGACGAGGATGGAGTTGAACTGCACGATAAGGGAGAGCAAGAGACTGCCCCCCAGTGTCCTCCCGTCTCTTCGCAGGGTCTGAAGGCCCTGGTAGATCATCTCCATCTGGGCTGCGATCGAGTCGAACTTCCACCTTTTCAGTCGGAGGTCTATTTGGGTGTGGATCCAGGGCAAGAACAGCAGCAGGTTGATCAAGGTGTAGCCTACCAGGAGTATCAGAAAGAGGTAGACGGCCGGGATCCCAGAGACTTCAAGGTCGGATAGGGCTGAGGAAATCGTTCCGATCAACAGCAGAGCGCAGAGACCGCCGCTGCGCTCCAAGAGAATGGTGGTGAGGATGCTCGAGATCCCCCGCCCGACGTCTCTTGATAGGTAGAAGGCCCGGACGAAGTCCCCCCCGATGCCGGTGGGGAGAAACAGGTTGAAGAAACTGCCAATGAAAGCCAGCTTTAGCAGGGGTACGAAACTCATACGGACTTCGAAATTCCGCAGAATCAGCCGCCACCTCTGGACCGCTGGAAAGACGGTCAGGAGCTGCAGTGAGAAGGCGAGAAGTACCCAGGTCGGCTTCATGGAGGAAAGGGTCTCCGAGAACTTTTCCAGGTCCAGCTGGGATAGAACTATCGCGAGTAGCGCGAAGGTAAAAAGTAGTTTTAAAGCGGTCTTTAGTCGCTGCGACATCTGGGGTCGACGGATTGTGACAGAATCGCAGAAGGGCGGTCAAATTGGTTCACCACTCAGGCATCGACTATAATGCGATAATGCCCGTATACGAGTACCTCTGCCACGCCTGTCAGAGACAATTCTCGCGTTTTTTTTGGAGAATGTCTGATGCCGAGGAAACTCGCTGTCGCTGTGGAAGCGATGTTTTGGAGCAGCTCGTTTCCCGCGTTTCAATGCAGCGTTCTGAGGAGAGCCGGATCGAGAGTCTAGCCGACCCCGAGAAGTGGGGTGATCTCGATGAAAGCGACCCGGTCGCAATGGCAAAAATGATGAAGCGACTCGGGGGGGAATTGGGCGAGGAGATGGGACCCGAATTCAACGACGTGGTCGATAGACTCGAATCGGGTGAGGACCCTGATTCCATCGAGAATTCCCTTGGCGAGGAGGGCGGCCCTGGGCCGGGAGCAGCCTCCGATACCGACAACCTGTTCTAAAGGATTGCGTAAACTCCTAGCGTAGCAAACCGCAGATCAGTGCCCTCAGCCGCACTGACCCCATTCGAGAAAGAACTTCGGGCTAGGTTTGCCAATCGAGTTTCAGGTTGGTTACTGGGGTTCCTCCCTGGACCTTGAACCGGCCAGGAGAAAGCGCGCCGAGGCCGCGATACATAGGGCCGCAAGGACCGTTTCTGAGCTGAGGATGGCCAGCGCCGCCCCGTAACCTTCCATTTCGGAGATCAACAGCAGACTGGCTATCGCCGCCACTAGCGCTGTGATACCCCTGACTACGGGAAAGAACCGGATCAGTTCTCGCTGGCTCAGGATGACATTGCTGAAGGCCATTCCCACGAAGATTGAAGGGAGACTCCAGGCCAGGATCGCCAGAATCTCGCCAGATGAGGAGTAATCCTGTCCGAAAAGGAGGACGACCAGTTCGGTTGAAAAGCGGAGCAACAACAGCGTCAGGATCAGAGATGAGGCAGCCATCCACAGAGACGACTTAGCCAGTAGCGAACGCACCCGTTTCTGATCCCCTTGAAGTGAAGCCATTACGGGTAGAACTGCACTGAGTATCGCTACTGGGATGTTGGCCAGGACTGAGCTTACACGAAACGCCGCGGAGAAGAGCCCGGTCTGGGAATTGCCGGCAAGAAACGGCAGCAGTGTGATCGGGACCTTTGAGGAAGTGGTATAGAAGAGGCTCCCAAGGCCAACCGGAAGGGATTCCCGGATCATTTCTCTCCAGTAGGAGCTCCCCCCCAGTTCCACTCTGTGCACCCTTCGTTCGAAGGTTCGGTAGTTGATGACCAGGGCCAGCGAAGTCGCTAAAGCGTAGGCCAACCCCAAGGAAATCAGCTTCCCTCCTGACAGCAGTAGTACAACGCCAAAGACGAATTGCAAGGCCGATATGAGCACACTGTTGAGACTGCCCAGGTAGAGTTTTCCGTGAGCCTGAAAGGCGATGTTCAGCGACAGGCTGGTAGAGTGCGAAACCGTGCCCAAGCCAAACAGCAGCAGGGCAAAGCGCATCTCTGCGGAATCGCCTATCAAGAGCGAAAGAAGTAGCATCACGCCCAACAGGCCGGAAGCCAACAGAAGCTTGAGGGAATAGAATCCGGAGAAGAAGTCGAGGGCCTGATCCGGTTCTGACGAAATTCTCCGAATGGCAGTATTGTGCAGCCCCAGGTCTCCACTGACCACCAAGATCTGGGTGATCGCCCAGACAAACGCGAATCTCCCGAAGTCCTCGACTCCCAGGAAACGTGCAGCCACGATTCCAAACAGGGCCTGAAGCAGGGCCGTGCTGAAGAGCCCAGCCAGCTGAGCCGCCGCATTGTATGCAATCATGCCAATAGAATAGGGTCCCAGGTCCCAAGGTTCCAATATCCAATCAAATCCCAGGATCCAAGTCCCAAAGAAGGGGCTAGGAGTCTGCGCGGTAGAAATGATCGTAGCGAGAAAGCGGGGAATCGAGGCCAGATTTTCTTGATTTTGAGGGGCATAGTTGTTCTATTCGTCGAAAAATCGGGGAAATATGGGCCGATTCTACCGTTTTCTCAGTAGATCAGTTTCTACCGCGCAGACTCCTAGCTCGGGTTCCCCAAAAGTAAACTGTACTGGTTTGGGAATTGGTACTTGGGGTTTAATTGGGACTTGGTCCCTTGGGGCTTGGAACTTACTTAAGATGGATCGCTTTTTGTCCCGCACTGAAATAGCTGTCATCCTCTTATATCTCTTCTCCGGGTTGGTGCATACGACCATTGCTCCGGGGGCTTTCGACGGATTGGTCCATCTGCGGATTGGACCCCTGGTGCTGGCTCCTCCTTTGGTGCTTTCCGGGGACTCACCCCACTACCTCGTGTCCGTCAACAGCCTGATAGAGGACGGGGACTTCGATCTGGCCAACAATTATCAGCAGGCGGAGCAGGGAGATTGGGACCTGGGGGCCCGGTTCCGGGGAGTTCAAATCGACCACCACGCAGATCGAGATCGGCTCGGCAGAGAGCGGGGGACACATTCCCCTTTCTTTGCCCTGCTGCTAGCGGCCGTGACTTGGCCCTTCCGAGGAACAGCCTGGGTGGAGCCTGTTTGTATCTGGATGACGCAGATCGTGACTCTGGCTGGACTCTTATTGCTTGGTCGGCGATGGTCTCTGGGTAGCCCCTGGTTGCTCGCTCTGGCTTTGGCGACGCCGCTCTGGTGTTACTCCCGGGACCTGTGGACCGAGCCTTGGGTGACATCCATCTGGATCGTAATGCTTCACTGCCGGGGCCCGGCGACAGCGAGCCTTCTGGGCTTTTTGGGAGCTCTCCTCAAGTATCCTTTCGCCGTGGTGCCGATTGCCATGGGATGCGTGGCGATTTGGGAAAAGAGGATCAAAGACGGGTGCGCGCTGATAGCCTCTGGTGCACTGGCGCTGATTGTTACGGTTTTGAGCGTTGGGTATTTGTTCCGGGAAGTCGACCACTTCAGCTTCTTTCACTCCGGCAGCCACCTTGGTTTCGATTGGCCCTTCGACGGAACGCTGGGTCTGCTGCTTTCACCGAGCAAGGGGATCCTCTGGTTCTTTCCTTTTCTAGCCTGGGGCCTCTGGGAACTCAGGCGCCGCAAGTCCATTTCCATCTACGTTCCTTTGATGGCTTTCTTCCTGCTGCATGCCTTCTATGAAGAGTGGCAGGCGGGCACCGGCCTTGCGGGGCGCTACCTGGTTCCTACTCTGCCGCTGCTGGTGATGGCCGTGGCAAGGAGCTTGCCGCAGGGCGTGCTGTTTCGAGCCAGCCTTGTCTGGAGCGCCCTCTGGGGCATGCTCGCCGGATTGCTACCGGCCCTGGTTCAAGATCGAAACCCATGGCAAGTCGTGGCGCATGTTGTGGATAAACTGTTTCCCTGAACCCCTGAAAAATGGAGCTGACCTCTTCTTATTGCTGATAGGATGGCCCGCTTGACCCAGCCACCATCTCCCGAAGGCAGATCCAGTGCAGCGAAGGTGGGTTCAGAGAAGGCACTTCAGCTTGGCTGTCTCCTGGGTTTGCTGCTGCTGTCGGCCGGAAGCTTCGTCTATTTCCATACACTCAGCGTCCTTATTTTGATCCCTCTCGCCGCGCTGACCTACCGGCGTCCAGTATACGGTGCTTCGGCTCTTTTCCTGGTGATTTCAGTTGATACCGCAGAGCCTGTTTTGGACTCGATCTTTGTCTCGTTCTCTGAGTTCGAGTTGGCAGCTTGTCTTTTGGGCTGGCTAGCAAGGGGACAGGTTGGCAGATTCGATCGGCAGCTACTGAGTTGGGCTGCTCCATTTCTGGGAGTGGTCTTGGTTTCAGGAATCCTGAGCACCGAATGGTACAAGGTGCTTCCCCACGTTCTGCGAGTCTCAGAGTTGTTTGTCATGGCAGCTATCGCAGCCTGCATATTCAGGCGATCGAAAGATCGAGAGGGGATTCGCTGGGTGCTGGTGATTGCGATTCTTTTCTACTGTGTGGCCGGACTTCTGCAGATCCATTCGGCGCATCGAGGCCGGATCGCTTCCTTCTTCGAAAACGCGAACCAGTTTGCAGGGTACCTCAACCTGATCCTTCCCTATTTGTTGACATGCTTCTTTTCGTTGGCAGATCAGCGGCTTCGGCCGCTTTGGGGGTACCTAGTTGGGGGCACGCTAATGACCGAGTTGGCCACACTCTCGCGCTCCGCGCTTGTGGCCGCCGGAGTTTCTGGTGGACTGATCTGGGCATTGTTCTATTTCCGGAGGCTGGGCAGTGTGCTCCACTCTCCTTGGAGCACGCTGGCGGGCTTCGGAAGGCGCAGCGGTCCGGCGATCTTGTCCCACCTGGTCTTGCTTGTGGGGTTGGCTCTGGTGCTGGTCTTCTTCACCAGCCTTCCCGAGGTGGTGCTGCGATCAGTAGAAAATGTCATGGGTCGATCCAGGGGAGGAGCCGTCGCCAGCGTGGTTGACTTTCGTCTGCCCTACTTTCGCCTCGGGAAGGCAGTCTGGAAGGACCACTTCCTCTTGGGAGTCGGGCCCGGGCGCTATCAAGAAGCTGTCAATGATTACTCAGGCGTGTTGGAGGAGCATAAGGGGAAGGTGCGTGACTACGAGATCGTCGAGGAGAAAATCCGGATCCACACCCACAATTTGTATCTGCAGCTGGGTGTCGAGTACGGACTGCTGGGGTTGCTGGCCTTCCTTTATTTCCTGGGCCGCGTCGGCTTTAGGCTGATGCTTCACCACGGCCGCAGCCCCTGGGCCCTGGGTGGCGTAGGTTTGCTAGTGGCGTTCGTGATCCACAATTGTTTCGATGTGACGTTCCCCAGCCTAGCCTTGGAAATGGGTTTTTTACTGGGGATCTCCCTTGCCGAAACGTCGGAACGTCGGCCAGTCTCCGAACATCATCCTTGTGCTGGCCGTCCTCGCTGACCTTCTCAGGGTACAGGACCCCGATAACGTAACGATCAGTCTTGAGGTATCGCTTGGCGGCCTCCTGGATCCGAGATGAGCTCACGCTTTTGACCAGTGCGTCGTAGTCCAGAATCAGCCGAGGGTCCCCATCATAACGGGAGTAGGACGCTAGCTGTCCGCTCCAGAATCGGTTGCTCTTGACGTCGAGCTCGCGCTTGCGAGTTTGACTTTCCCTGACCTTTACAAGGTAGTCCTCCCCTATACCTTCCTTCTTGATGGTCTCGATTTCTGAAAGCACGGCACTGGTGAGGGTGTCGACGTTCTCGGGAGCACAGCCAAAGGAGAGGGTGAACGAATAGGTCTCTCGAGGTCTCCGGCTGAGTCCTCCGCCCGCCCGCACGCCGTAGGTTCCTCCCATGTCTTCTCTCAGCACTTCGCGAAGCCGGATGCCGAGTACTCGGGAAAGGGAGGCTAGATCGTGCTGATTCTGACGGGTCCATTCGCCATCGCCCATGAAACGGATATAGACCTGGCTCTTGGGCTCGAGTCCCTTTTTTACCTCGAACTTCGTGATGCCACTGGGTCTCTTGACTCCAACGTCCCGCCATTTCTCCTGGCGATCGCTGCCGGGAAGTCCCGCCAGATATTTGAGTACGAATGGCTTGATGTGTTGCAGGTCGAGATTTCCAACCAGTACGAACGTGAAATCACTGGCGTCACGGAAGCGATTGCGATAGATCTCCAGAGCCTTATCCAGGTCTACCTTGCCCAGGTTCTCCCTGGTGGGCGGAAGACGGCGTGGATGTTCGAGGGTCAAGACCTTTTGCAGCTTGTCTCTGAAGACTGTTTCGGGAGTTTTCAGTCGGTTCAGGACCCACTCCTGGATATTGGCTTTCCAGGAGGCGAAGGCATCAGGGTCTTTACGCGGCGAGGTGAAGCGGAGATAAAGTAGTTGAAACATCGCTTCGATGTCTTCAGGAGAAGCACTTCCTCGCACGGTTTCCTCGAGCTCGGAGATAGAAACCGAGACACTAGCCAGCTTGCCGGCGAGCGCCTTCCTCAACTCGATGGCGCTGAATTGGCCAATACCACCGGCCCCGACCACTGTGTCAGCAAACTGGGCCGACCAGAGGTCTTCATCGGGGACGAGCGAGTGCCCACCCGGGCTGAAGCCCGACAGAAGAATCTCGTCGTTCTTGAAGTCGGTCGGCTTGAGCAGGACCTTTGCCCCGTTTGATAGCTCCCACTGGGTCACGCCGATCTCGGGAATCGTAGTTTCCTTCACGATTTTGCCAGGACTCGGGGGTGTAGGAATAAGCGGCTCCGTTCTGGTGCTATCGACGTAAGCTGAGATCTCCTGAATCTGGCTCTGGTCCACTAGAGCCAGCACCTCTTGCTTGCTGGGCACCTTGCCGCCTTCAGGAGCCGAGACCGTGATTACTTGGCTGCCCTTCTGGTTCCATTGCTGGGCCAGCGTATTCAGATCGCCGGTCGAGATGTTCGGCAGGAATCGTTCCAGAAGCTGAAGTTCGTAGTCGATACCAGGCACGCTCTCACCCTGCAAGAAGTGACGTAGCATTTCGGAGGCATAGACCCTGGAAGGTTTCTTTTCCTTTTCCGCGGAACTGCTTTGATAGGCGCGGAGCAATTCCTTCTTGGCGCGCTCCAACTCGGAGTCCAGAAAGCCATTTTGTACCACCCGCTCTACTTCTGTGACCAGGGCCTTCACACCCCGATCGACTTGGTTCTGTTTGACCATGACGATTCGAGTCAAGAGACTGGCGGTGCGTACACTCGAATAGTCAGACTGGGATGCTGCAAATCTGAAGGGAGCGTCTGCTTTCTGGCGCAGTTCGTCCAGGCGCGCATTGAGCATGGAGTGATAAAGCTGATGTAGCAGGTATTCGCGGTAGGCGGTTGCGGTGCCCTGCGGCATCTTTGGGAGCTTCTTGAGGATTGACACAGCGGTCACCGGAAGCTCAGGGTCGGTTGCGATTGTGACCAGGGTCTCCTCATGTCCTGGTACCGGATGCAGAAGCCGTTTCGGTGGGGCGGCCGGCCCCTTCAAATCTGAAAAACGCTCCTTGATCTGGGCTTCGATCGTGGTCTTGTCGAAGTCCCCTACGGCGATGATGGCCATGAGATCGGGACGATACCAATCCACATAGAATCGACGCATCGTCTCAGGAGGCGCACTCTTGAGAACCGCTTCGGTTCCGATGGGAAGACGGTCCGCGTAGCGGGACCCATGTAGAATTACGGGCAGTTGCTTGTCCCGGATCCGAGCTCGGGCACCCAGGCCCTGTCGCCTTTCCTCGAGGACCACCCCCCGCTCCTTCTCCACCTCTTCCTGCTCCATGGATACTCCCTGGGCCCACTCGTGAAGAATCAGAAGCGCCTTTTCCAGAATCTGCGGATCGTCCGAAGGCACTTCCAGCATATAGACGGTTTCATCAAAGGAAGTATAGGCGTTCAGATCAGGTCCAAACCGCATGCCTATACCTTCCAGATAGTCGACGATTTCCTGCTTCTTGAATCGCTTGGTGCCGTTGAAGGCCATGTGCTCCAGGAAGTGTGCGAGGCCCAGCTGGTCATCGTCCTCCTGCATCGAACCAGCATTTACAGCCAGCCATAGCGTGGCTCGATTCTCAGGCTTGCGATGGGTGCGAATGAGATAGGTCATCCCATTGTCGAGTCGACCCTTGGTCAGCTCTGGATCCAGTGGGAGTGCGTCTGCGTTAGCCGCAGTCTGAGCCAGCGCCGGTGAACCGACAAAGAGACTGACCGCCAGCCACAGAAGCAGGGTTATTGAGCTGATGCGAGAGGGCTTGGGCAACATAGAAGTTTCTCCTATTCGTGAGGTGGGGCTGGATCCGAGGCAACCTGTCACGAATCCGGGAGCCGCAGGGCGAGCCCTATCGTCATATATTCCTTAAACGCATTCCAAGATCAACTGTTTCGCTTTTCTACGTATGGGCAGCGGTAGCCGTAGTGAAAAGACCGTGCTTTCTGAAAAAGGGTGCAAAGCAGCCCTGTTCGCGTATCCTTCTATCGGTTAGAATCGAGGCGGTGGTTTCTCCCGATTCATAGGAGGTCCCGAATGGCGAATGTAGCTCGATTTCGTGTTGTCGCATTGGTGTTTTGTGGCCTGCTGTTAACGGCAGCTCATCACACTTCCAAGACAGAGACCCTGATGTTCGAGGCCGCGGAGGTGTTCATGACCTCGCTCAACCGGGTTCAGAGGTCCTATACCCTCTTCGATTTTGATGCCCAGCATCGAATGGATTGGCACTATTTTCCAGAAGGAGGCTTCACGGGTATCTATGGATACGTTCGCAATGGGGTCACCTTCAAGGACATGGACCCACGACAGAAACATTTAGCCAATGCCCTTCTGGCTTCTGGTTTGAGCGGCAAGGGTTTCAGCAAGGCAGCCCAAGTGATGAGCCTGGAGGAAATCATCCGGATCATCGAAGATGACAGCACCGGCCATCGAGACACCGAGAGATTCCACTTTACCATCTTCGGAAAACCCTCTCTCGAAGGTACCTGGGGCTGGAGGGTCGAAGGACATCATCTGTCTCTGCATTACACCATCAAGGACGGCAAGCTGGTGTCTTCCAGCCCTACCTTCTTCGGAGCCAATCCCCATGAGGTTGCGCAGGGTCCCCACAAGGGACTGCGGGTTCTGGCGAAAGAGGAGGACATGGCACTTGGACTGCTCAAGGCGCTTGGCCCAGACCAGCGCAAGAAGGCGATCTTTCAGGATGTGGCGCCGGAAGACATCATTACCATGGCCGACACCAGGGCCAAGATGGAAGGTTCTCCCGAGGGCCTGGCTGCGTCGAAGATGAACGACAAACAGTACGAGATGCTGCTGGCGCTGATTGCCGAGTATGCCAACAACACCCCCGGTCCGGTCGCGGCCGGGCGAATGAAGGTGGCCCGAGAGACTTCTCGAGAGCAGCTCTTTTTTGCTTGGGCAGGCAAGTTGGATCGCCCCAAGCCCAAGGCGGTACCGATCGGTTCCCGCACAACCGGAAACCTTGAGGAGAAGGGTAATTACTATCGGATTCAGGCGCCGTCCTTTCTCATCGAGTACGACAACACCCAGAACCTGAGCAATCACAGCCATTCTGTCTGGCGCGATTTCGAGAACGATTTCGGTCGGGATGTACTCGCCCTTCACTATCGGAAGTACGATCACCGAATGCCAGAGGGGCCCACCTATTCGGCCGCACGATGAATCCGCAGGAGCAAATCGAGTCTGACGTCAAGGAGGCCTTGCGAAGTGGCGAAAAGGAGAAGCTCTCCACACTGCGTCTGCTTCTGAGCGAGATCAAGAACGAGCGCATTCGGAGTAGAGAACAGGTCGACGAGGAGACTTTTCTCCGGCTGGTGCGCAAAGGCATCAAGCAGCGCAAGGATTCGGCTGAACAGTACCGAGAAGGATCCCGGGCTGAATTGGCGGAGGCAGAGGAGCGGGAAGTAGAGTACCTGCTCGCCTATTTGCCTGCCCAGGCCAGCGAAGCCAAACTCAGGGCTGCTATCCAGGGATTTGTTGAGGCCGAAGGACTGTCGGGGCCGGGTGCCATAGGGCCGGTGATGAAGGCCATGGTGGCTCGTTTTTCAGGGCAAGCGGACGGGGGGACAATCAGTCGGATCGCGAAGGAGGTCCTCTCCTAGCCGAGTCTCTATTATTTCGCGTCAGTGCAGTCGGCAGCCGGACTGGATTGTCCAGGCGGAATTCCTTGCTCTTCTCCAGAGCAAGGAAAGACCGAATCACAAACCGCAGAACACCGAACATGCGAACGCCGAAGTGGCTCGTCGGTACTTTTCAAGGTGTGATAGTCGGCGCCCGATCGTACAGACATCGTCCGACTTGATCGAAATCGAACGTCGGTGTAATAGCTCAGATCTGACCGCACGAACAGTGTCAGAGTAGATCACCCCTGACCGACCGCGTTCGCCTTAAAAGCGGACGTTCAAGTTTCCCGCGCAAACGTCGAGTGAACTACCGCAAATGGCCTAGCCTATCCTTCCGATTCCTATCTATGCCGTCCCCTGACTTTTCCCTTCCAGAGCCCTTCCCGTATCCCTGAAGGCCTCTCTAGAAGCCCAAGAGTCGGATCTGCAGGGGTCCTCTTCTTCTTTCCATCGTCATCTGCAGCGCCCGCTTGGAATTCTTGTCTGGCGTGACTAACATCCAATATCTTCAAAGCGTAGGGACCAGCGTGCCCCATGCTGCAGGTCCTACAGGGGTCAATATACAGGTTCTCAGTTGTTCAAGACTGCTTCAAAGAAGGGAGGAAGAAGGATGTTCTTTCGCATTTTTCTGTTTGGTTGGATGGCGTTGACTCTCACCGCCACTTTGCAGGCCGGGCCACCCAAATTCATTCACGAGTTTGCCCAGGTGGGGGACGGGGGTGGTATCCGATCTGTGTTTCTGGTTCTGAACCAAAATGCAGGCGAGGTCAGCATCGAGCTGGAGTTCTTCAGAGACGACGGCACGGCGCTGACTCTGTCGATCGGGGACACTACCGCTTCCAGCTTCAAGTTCGTGGCGCCCGCTGGCGGGACTCTGAGGCTCGAAACGGCCGGGTCCTCGCGAACGCTCAGGCAGGCTAGGCCCGACTGACCGCCACGGGTAGCGTCGGAGCCCAGCTTCTTTTCGAGATCATGGTGGATGGCAGCCTCGTGACCCAGGCGGCCGTTGAGTCCACACGTCCGCTACGGGACTTTGACCGGTTCATGCGCTCCGGTTTTTGGTGGAACCAACTCGGGCATCGCCCTGGCCAACATAACCGCCGTCAGCGCCGGTAGACCAGGTGATCGATTCCCGCAGTCCGGAGTTTCGGACCGATGCCGCGCTCTCTCCCGCGTGGCCAACGATTGGCTGAAAACGGTGATCCAGGGCCTCGACGCGAAGCCGCGCATCGGTCCCCAGCCCGTCGGCGTTTACCGCCAAGCGGGCTCCTCCGGAGATTGTCGGGAGGGTATTGGTGATGCACATAGCACCGGAGCCGCGGGGCTGCAGATGCCCGAATCGGTCTCGAGGCAGCGTGGCCAGACCAACCATGCAGTGGTTTGCAACGGGCACCTCTTCGCCGCTAGCTGCTCCGTAGAAGATGTAGGTCCGCCCGCCGTGGTTGACGAAACCCTGGCCTTGAAGCAGCCGGAGTGTCTTCCAGTCCGACTGCGCACTCCCCCAGCGAATGAAAGGGTAGTCGGGCACCGGTTCCCGGTAGCGCAGCCCGTCGTTAGAGATGATCAGTCCGAGGTTCATCCGCACGTCGGGATGTAGATTGCTCTCGCGGGACCCACCCATTGACCGTAGAGTCCCAACAGGACGTTACGCCGGTGCCAGATGGACGCCCCGACGTGAACTTGCCGACCCCGGTGGATGCCCAGCTTAGATTCCGGCCGATGGAAACTCATGATGCCCGCCTCTTGCCATGAATCCAGATTCGCGGAGGCAAAGGAGACCATGGTTCGCTTGCCGTTCTGCTGCGGGTAGAGCGTCTGTCCATTGGCATAATAGATCCCCTTCCAGCGATAGAGTCCCCCCGTCTCCGTGAAGATGGTGCGAACCACCGGATTTTTTGGGTGGTCGACCCAACGCAAACCGTCGGGGCTGTACGCCACACATAACCGTGGTTTGTCGAGGCCGCGATGATGATACCCGGTGTAGATCATCTTGAAGCGTCTCTCGGGACGCGGCTCTTCGGGTTCATACAGCACCTGGCAGTTGTAGCACTCGCGATTCAGGGCACAGAGATTGTTGTCACTGCTTCCGCGAAATTCGCGTAGCCCTAGCTTTGGCTTAATCCAGTGGACGCCGTCGTCGCTCTCGGCATAGGCAAGCCGCATATTGATGCGGCGCTTCATGTCCTGCCGATCGAACACTGCGCTGTACCACATGCGGAATTTTCCATCGAGATAGAACACAGTCCCGTAGAACGCCGCCCACAGCGCGTCCGGCTCGCCACGGCGCAAGACCGGATTGTTCTCGTGAAGCGATGGCTCTTCCAGCCGTATATCCAGTTCGCCGCGGAGGGAAATCCAGTGATCGTCAAAGGCGAACAGCACCATCTCATCCGGATCGATACCTGTCACAAGCGCATTGGAGGGCGCCGCAGGATCGAACTCACCGAGCTGCTCCTCCGCCACGTTTGCAGCGCCCACGCCTTCGGCACCGCAGGCCAGTTTGTCCGCGCCCAACAGGGCGGCTCCGCCCAACGCAGATCGGGCCAGAAACTCGCGTCGCGGTATGGTTTCTATCCGGCGTTTCTCGTAATCTGTCATGGCAACTCGTTCAAACTAGGCTAGAACAGGTTGGGTGAAGAGGATACTGGGAGAATGGTCCCAACCATCCTCCCGACCATGAGATTCTGCATCGTATTGAAAATAAATGATTCCACGAGAAACAACTGGCAAAGAGAAATAGGGGTCTCTTCCTAACGGGCAAGGCTGGCCAGTCTAAAAGGCAGATTTAGGGCTCACACGACCGTTGTAGCCCAGAATCCTGGGCTAGCTGGCGGGAAATGTCGTCCAGTTATCGACCAGTCCAGCTTTAAGATGTCGTCAGAAATCACTCGATCAATGCGAATTTGAACGTCTGCTTCTAGGCAGGCGAAAGCGGTCGATCAGAGGCGATCTACTCTGACTCTGTTTGTACGGTCTTTCTTGTCCACATTCGCCTTTCTCCGAAAAGGCGATCTCGGGAAATTTCTGCGGCGCAAATTGGCAGCACAGAGCGGCTGGCTGATATCGAGACCAAGCTGGGTGAGCTGTATGGAGATGTGAGCGCTGATCCTTTCGGTTCGAATGGTCTCCACCAGCGACGTTTAGGCCGCGATTGAGCAAGACCGGGACGTGATCGATATCCTGCTGAGACGTCGGCGAGATCGCCGAACAACGGTCTTTGGTCAGGAAGAAGGGTGATAGAATTCTGAGTACTCATCACAGGGAGGCCAGACGAACTCATGGTCGCAGTCACGAAGAGGAATCTCGGGAACAGCCTTAGTACATTGGAACGTAAATACGGCAACGTTTGTGGCGAGCGCGACGGGTCGAGTTCGCGAAGCGAAGACGAACTCGATGCCCCGTATCTTAGAGGAGGCGCGACAAAGAAATCGGCTCGTCCCGTCGCCACCCGGAGGACAGATGGGGGTTGCGGACGATCTCTGCGTTGGTCGTCGTCGAATATGGCCAAGGATCGACTTCCTCCTCCTGCCTTGATCTCGCCTCGCAAGCCCCATCTGCAAACGTTGCCGTATTTACGTTCTAGTGTACGTAGAATACGTAAATAAATAAAGGTATCAATATGTAGTTTGTAATGCTATGCTGCGCGTGCATGGATACGCTGACCGAATTGACTGAGAAATTCCGGTCTGTATGAC
>CAUZIZ010000024.1:0-44347 GCA_963579905.1 Acidobacteria bacterium UBA6911
TCGGGAGCCAATCCCGAAAATTCACGTCCGCTGCCATCATCCCGGAGGTTGTGAGGATAGGAACCAGGCTGAGAATGCTCAGTAGTTTCCACGCTCTGTTCATCTGCAAATCCTCCTTAATACTGTTAAACAACTTGAAAGTACTCTAAAGCCCCAAACTCGAAAATACAAGTAATCAAACGAAATTTCTTTCAAATTCTCAGGCCTATTCCTAGAAACAGCTTACCCGCGGACATACCCCCGCAGCAGCAAGCTCATGGAAGTTATCACTGCTACGACTCCGGAAGCAACAACAAAATACATCCTGGGCCCAGTTTTCTCAGATTGTTCCTGCGGGCTCCATTCCGGAATCACAACGATATCGGTTGAGAAGATGGCGGTGTCAAGCGCTCCGAAACCGAGACAGAGAGTGGCTCCGATCGGGAGCTCCATGGTATGGTGCTGGCTCAACCACCTTGATCGAAGACTACCATGACGGCTTTGGATTCAGAGGCGCCCTCTAGCAACTCCCAACGACTCCAGGAGATCTACTCCGAAGGCTACTTCCACGGTGAAACCAGCGGATATCCTGAATCCGGCTACGGCGTCAATCATCCCAATTGGGAGGCCTGGATCGACTTCTTGCGACTGCTCAAACCGACAGGGGTTCTCGTCGACCTGGGCTGTGCTTATGGCCATTTGGTTGATTCCTTTCGCCAAATCGGATACACCAGTTTCGGTCTGGACGTGAGCAGCTATGCGCTTGATCAGCACCCTCCTGCCCGACCCCGTCTAGTTCAGGGAGACCTCCAGGAACTACCCTTTCGATCCCAGAGCGCTGACCTCGTGACGCTGTTTGATGTCCTCGAACATGTCCTCGATCCGATTCGGTGTCTGCGCGAGTCCGCCCGTATCCTGAAACCGGCCGGAGTCCTGGTAGGCTCCACCCCCGACCCACTCTTTTTTCATCGCGAGGAAGAGACCCACTGGTTTGAGCGTCCACCCTCCTTCTGGCTGGACGTTTTGGACGGCCTGAACTTCCAGGTTCGCTTCCGCTTCTCGGAGAAGCCCTACAACTTTCAGTTCGTGGCGGTTGCGAAAAACTCTCCGAGCTCAGCAGGGCTGAGGCTCTTCGCACACGATTACTTCTCGGAGGCACCTGACTTTGTCAGCACGGAGGGGTTTCTGGACGCCGTACCCCGTGAGGGTTGGGGTGCTCTGGTCGGAAGCAACCGGCTCCTGAGACAATCACCTGCCTCGGTCTACGTACTGAATCCAGGGAAGAGGCCACTGCAACTGAGCATCTCCTGCCAGATCGTCTCATCCTCAGACTTCGGCCGGCTGCGTATACGCCTCAACAGCCATGTCTTAAAGGAGCTATTCCTCTCCTCGGAACGTCCCAAGCAGTCTGTCCAGCTTCCCCCGGTGCTGCTTCCTTCCGGGGGACACCATCTCTTCTTCGAGCTCTTCCCCCTGGTCTCAGGAGTTGAGATATCTGATCTCCGGATAACCGCAGAGACTTCGTCGGGAAGCCAGCTGGTATTGGGCCTGCCTTTCGATCTATACCAGCGCTACCGCCTGGCTGCACAGATCGCTTCTGCACTGAAGCCGCATAGTATCCTCGATGTCGGAGGGTATCTGGGAGATCAGGAAGGCCACATTGCAAGCTCCGCAGACTTTTTCTCCCAATCGGGCCCTGGGGACGGAAGGATCTCGGTTCAAACCACGGATATCCGTCACTGCGACCATCCCCGACATCGCCCTGCGACTGCCTGGGACCAGCCATTCGCAGACGAGTCATTCGACCTGCTGGTCTGCCTGGACGTATTGGAGCACCTACCGCGGTCCAGACGCTCCGACTTCCTCAGGGAACTGGACCGGCTGAGCCGGCGCTGGATCCTATTAGGCGCTCCTTTTGCCTCGCCCCAAGTTCAGGAGGTGGAACAAGAACTCAGTGAAGGCGTGATGCAGGCCTCCACTTTCCTGAGGGAGCACCGGGAACTTGGATTACCAGAAGCCGAGGGGGTGGAACTGTTTTTCGGACAGGAAAGGGAATTCGAGGTCCTCCGCTTTTCCAACGGTCTGCTTTCTCGATGGAAGGCGATGCAAGTGCTCACCCAACATTACTTTGGACTCAACGATTACAGGGCGATAGACGACCTCAATCGACTGTACAACCGCATCTGCTATCCGCTCGACCAGGTAGAGCCCGCTTACCGGACAGTCTTTCTCATCTGCAAGGAACCACTGGATCCACAGATCAGAAAGCAACTTCAGGCTCTACTGAGCCCCTCTTCCGGGGAATTGGGGCTGGCCGAGCGTCTGGCTGAAAACCCTTCGTTTCTGGAGCTACACGAGCGCCTTCAAAACCTCAAGGATGAGCAGAATCGGGCTCTGGACGACGTCAGCTTTCTCATCAACGAACGGCAGAAGTGGGTTCAGCTCTTACAGAAGGACCTGGCACGGGTCCAAGAAGAACTGCGGAGCCTTCCGCTCTGGAAACTGGCCCTTCGTCGGTTCCGGCAGAGGCGGCGGAGGAGTGAGTAGTGAGCAGTCCTCGAGTTTGCGTCGCGGTCATCAACTACAACGGCCGACCTTTTCTGGATGAATTGCTCGAATCGCTCAGAGCGCAGAGCGAGACCCGATTCGAAACCATCCTGGTCGACAATGCCTCCCAGGACGGGAGCGCCCAATACGTGGGCCAGAACTTTCCCAGGGTCCGAGTCCTTTCGCTGCCGCAGAATCTCGGTTTCTCCCGTGCAGTCAATCTGGCAGCGCGGGAAACCGGGGCCGAGTTCCTGGCTACCCTCAATACCGATCTCAAGCTCGAGCCTACCTGGCTGAAGGCGCTTCTAAAGGTAGCAACTCAAGACGAATCTGTCGCAGCCGTGGCTTCGAAGCTTCGGCTGTACCACCAGCCTACTATCCTCAATGGTGTCGGCGGCGCCATGAACCAGCTTGGATACACCTGGGACCTGGGCATGTTCGAAGAGGACGACGGCCAGTATGACCAGAGCCGTGAGGTCCTTTTCGCCTCGGCCGGTGCGGCCCTGTTCCGGCGTTCTGTCTTTCTAGAGTCCGGTGGGTTCGACGAGGGACTCTTCATGTACCACGAAGATGTCGATCTATGCTGGCGTTTTTGGATGCTTGGTTTTCGCGTCCTCACGGCGCCCGCTGCCGTCGCCTACCACCACTTCGGGGCCTCCACGCAAGCACACCAGGGAATGGCCTGGCGGGAGCTTATGGGGGAACGTCACAACATCCGAGCGCTGCTCAAGAACTACGAAGCCAGCAACCTGAGAAGCGCGCTGTGGGGACTGCTCAAGAGGCCGCAGTCTCCGCTCCGGAAGTGGAATCAGTGCAGAAACTTCTTTTGGAACCTGCGGAAGCTGCCCGATACCCTGAAACGGAGAAAGTGGAATCAGGATCGCCGCAGGCGCTCGGACGCGGAACTGCAATTCCTTATTATACAATCGAACGATGTCCCGATCCGCCTCTGAGGTCTCGGTCGTTACCGTCAACTGGAACGGCCAAGATCATCTGACCCGGCTCCTTCCCTCCCTGATGACACTTGGGGTCAGGGAAGTAATCGTAGTCGACAATGGCAGCACCGATGGATCCAGGTCCTTTGTGCGCCGACATTACCCCCAGGTTCAGCTCTTGGAAAACCAGGTTAACCGAGGCTTTTCCCAACCCAGTAACCTAGGAGCCCGCCAGGCCCAAGGCCGCTATGTCGCCTTCATCAACAATGACATGCGTGCCCATGCCAATTGGATAGATGCGGCCTTGACACACCTCAGCCCGGAGGTGCCCTGCGTCGCATCCAGGATCCTGGATTGGGAGGGGCATCGGGTCGACTTCAACGGCTCCTCGCTACAGTACCTGGGATACGCTCTTCAGAAAGACCAGGGCAAGCTGTTGGAGGAAGTGTCACACTCGGAACAGATCCTGTTCCCCTGCGGCGGAGCCATGCTGATCGAGCGTGAAGTGTTTCTACAACTGGGCGGCTTCGATCCCGACTTCTTTGCCCTATTCGAGGACGTCGACCTGGGATGGCGCCTGTGGATCGCCGGATTCGCTGTGGCACTTGCTCCCGAGTCGATCGTCTACCACCGGGGCCATGCAACCCTCGAGACCCAGGCGAATGAGAAAACCCGCTATCTGATGCACCGCAACGCCCTGCTGACGATAATGAAGAACTACGAGGAGGAAAACTTCCGCAAGGTTCTTCCTCTGGCGATCCTACTTGCCCTGAAGCGCTCGGTTCGATCCTCAGGCGTCAAAAAAGAAAGTTTCTACCTCTGGTCCCAGACAAGGCACCGCCTCAGGGCCGAAGACCCCACTATGCAGGCTCAGCTGATTGATTCCCTGAATCATCTTGTGGCACTCGATGATGCGCTCCAGCTACTTCCTCGAACTCTGGAGAAGCGTCGCCAGATCAAGGCCTTGCGGCGTCGATCCGATGCCCAAATTGCGACGCTCTTCGGTGATCCCTTTCGGGCGATCGTGGAAGACCCTCTCTATCTCAAAGAGGAACTAGAGTACCTCGAGATGGTCAATCTAGGCTCCCTCTTCGATCTGTCCGATTCTGCGGCCACGCTCGAGACCCTGCCTTCCGAGCTGCGAGAAAAGGTGCGTACCCTGGAGTCGGAACTCAAGGCCCTGCAGTGGCTGGGAACACAGGCGCTCCTTCGGCCGCCCGCTCCCGAGAGCAGAATCCAGCGTTTTTTCAGCTCCTGGAGAACCCAAGGGTTTCAGGTCGCCTGCCGGCGGTTGGTAGAATACCTCAGCCGTGCAGTTTAGTGTCGTGATCCCAACCTACAATCGAGTTGAGGCCCTGGCGAAGACTCTCTCCGCCCTGAGCTCCCAGACCCTCTGCCGACCTGGTCCAGCGGGGCTCGCTGCATCGCGAGCTCCTCAAGAGGACCCGCCCGCAGAAATCCAGCCAGCAGATCAAGAGCCTCCTTTCGAGATTCTCGTGGTGGATGATGGTTCGACTGATGATACCGAAGATCTGGTCACGCGATTTCAACGGGACTGTCCGGTCCCTCTCCACTACTTCCGGCAGGCTAACCGAAAACAGGGGTCTGCGCGCAATTTGGGATCCCGCCGGGCGGGTGGCGACTTCCTGGTTTTTCTCGGGGACGACACCGTTCCAACACTCAACTTCTTAGAAGAACATGCAAAGGCTCGGACCAAGCCTAGAATCGACCCGTGTTCCTCGCGGCTTGTTGTGATCGGCTACACGCCATGGCCGCAGGAATACCGGAAAACCCGTTTCATGCATTATATCGTTGAGGAGGGTTGGCAGTTCGGTTTTTCACTGATCCGGGATCCCGAGGACATCTCGTTCAACTTCTTCTACACCAGCAATCTTTCCATTTCCCGGTCGTTCTTCTGGGAATCAGGAGGGTTCGATGAGGGTTTTCAGGAATACGGGTGGGAGGATATCGAACTAGGTCACCGGCTCCAGCAGCTGGGAATGCACCTGGTCTTTCAGCGTGAGGCGATCGCCTACCACCATCATCCCACCTCCTTCAGGTCGTTCGTTCAGAGACAAAGGAAAGTGGGTTCCTCGGCTTGGAGGTTCTATCAGATGCATCCCGAGCTGGACTCCTTTCTGAATGTCCAAAGCACCCCTCGCTATTCCGGATTCGCGAGGCTGAAGATGGGTACGCTGAGCTGGCTATGCCGACTCACCGAGGCGCGGAACTGGCCCGATCTAAGTCGTTACTACCCTGACGTTATGAGCTACCACTACAACCGGGGCATTTTGAAGGCGCGAAATGAGTAAAGACATTCCTGGCCAACTGACCGTCATCGTACCCACCTGGAACGGGGAGCAACTTCTCCGCACCTGTCTGCTATCCCTACAGCTTCAGACGGTGAGCTGCAGCGTCCTGGTAGTAGATAACGGCTCCACCGATTCCACGCTCGAGTTGGTGTGCAGCGAGTTTCCCGAGGTAGACTACCTTCCTCTCGAGCGAAACTTCGGCTTCGCCAAAGCCGTCAATCTCGGTATTCAGAGGGCACGAAGCGAGTTTGTTGCCCTTTTGAACAACGACACCGAGGTGAACCCCCACTGGGTAGAGGCCGGGTTGAAAGCCTTCGAGCGCCACCCTGACTACTGGTTTTTCGCTTCCAAGATGCTTGATTTTCGGCGCCGGGACACGGTTGACAGTGCAGGAGATTGTTACGGTCGCACTGGGCTGCCGCGCAAGCGCGGCCTGGGAGAACCTGCGAACCAGTTCACCCAGACCGCTCCGGTCATGGGAGCCAGCGCCGGGGCAGCGTTCTACCGCAAAGACCTGTTCGAGCGGATCGGTCTGTTTGACGAGGGATTCTTTCTCTACCTTGAGGATGTGGACCTCAGCCTCCGCGCCCAGTTTTCCAGTCTACCGTGCCTATACCTACCGGAAGCGATCGTCTACCATGTGGAGGCGGCTTCTGATCCCGATCGCTCCAATAGTAATCCGATCAGTCCCTCTGCGAAGGGTGCGGAAACCAGGACAGCAGAGAGCGCCCGGACCTACTACTCTCAGAATCGCGTCTTCTGGATCACCCGTAATCGCTGGCAGCTCATGATCACCTATCAGCTCCTTCGAAACGCACCGTGGCTAGTACTGGGATGGGCGCGCAGCGCCTTGTTTCACCTGCTCAAAGCCGGTTTCTTCGGTGCTTTCCTGAAGGGCCTCGTGGCGGGAATCCTACTGACCCCGCGGGCACTAGGGAAACGTAAGAAGGTGTGGGCTGAACGAACTTTGGCGACTTCCCAGGTATGTCAACTGATCGCAAAGTGCTAGCCGTTTGCGTCAACTGGAACGGCCAGCAGGTGCTCGCAGAAACGTTGAGCGCTCTTAGCCAGAGCCACTACAGATCACTGGAAATAGTGGTGGTGGATAACGCTTCTACCGACGGATCACTGGCTCTCGTCCCCCCTTCGATCCGGGTCTTGGCTCTCGACCAGAATCGGGGCTACGCCGCTGCCCTCAACGCCGCCATCCGTGAAAGCCAGAAATCCGTGGGTATCGGGGGAGACGACGCTCCAGAGTACTACTATCTATTGAACAATGACATCGTGGTCGATCCTGATGCGCTTTGCCAGTTGGTCCAGTTTGCCGAAGAGAGGGGTGCCGGGATCTACGGACCGAAAATCCTGCGTCATGAGGATCGCTCGCGCCTGGACGCCGCCTGGGGCCACCTGAACTGGAGTCACGTTCTCTGCTCCTATCAGGGAAAGGGGGCATCGGACGGACCCCGCTGGAACCACGTCAAGCCGGTCGATCTGCTGCTGGGTTGTGCCCTGCTGGTTCATCGACAGATCTTTGAAAAGGTCGGCTTGTTCGACGAGTCGTTCTTCATGTACCACGAAGAGGTGGATTTCCTCTACCGGGCAGCCCGGATGAGCTATCCGATCTACTACTGTCCTTTCGCTCAGGCCCTCCACCGCGGAGCCCACTCGACACGGCAAAGACCCCAACAAAAAACTTTCTGGATCCGCCGCAATACCGTCCTCTTCTTCAAGAAACATGAGGTCGGGACGTGGAGGTGGGTCTTCTTCTGGTCAACACTCGTCGCCAGCCTTTTGTACAACATTCTCCTTTTTCGGTGGCGTCGTGTCCGCACCATTCTCGAGGGTGTACGAGAGGGACTATTTCCAGGGATGAAGCCATAAAGGATCGCCGTATGGGGGTCGTGAGCACCTCATCACCAACATTCGAGGAAGAAGACCAGGTCGCTGAGCGAGGATCGGAGGGGACGCATCCGAATCCAGCGCTGAAGCCCCCCGAGGTTAGCTTCATCGTCCCCTGCTATCGGTCCGGTGAGACCGTTGAGAGAACCCTGAACTCGATCCTTGAGCAGGTTACCTCCCTGAGCTTTGAGATCCTGGTAGTCGAGTCTTCGGGCGACGGAACGGCTGAATCCATCCGGACTCGGTTTCCTCGAGTCACCGTTCACGCTCTCTCCTCCCGTACCAATGCAGGCACTGCTCGGAATCTCGGCACAGCCCAAGCGCAAGGTCGCTACTTCGCCTTCCTCGACGCGGATGTCGTCCCCTCTCCAGAGTGGCTGGAACAACTTCACTCCAGGCTGGCCAGTTCCTCCAATATCAGGTTGGTCTCGGCTGCGATCGCCAACGGCAATCCAACAGTAGTCAGCCGAAGTCTCCACTGGATCGAGTTCTCCCACTATCTGTTCGGACTCCCTTCCGGCTTTCGCCCTGCTCTGTCAAGTTCCAATCTCCTCATCCATCGGCGAGATTTCCAGACGACCGGAGGATTCGACGAAAGCATGGACATGGCGGAGGACCTTGCCCTTTCCAAGCGACTCACCGACTGCCTCTATTTCGATGGATCTATCATGCTGATGCACTATTTTCGTCTCGACTGGCGAGGGGTGCGAGCACATCTGGAGTCGCTTGGTTATTGGAGCGGCCTCTATCGGCTGAAGTTTAGTGGCAGTGGCTCCTGGCTCCGCCACCTTCCCCTTCTCAGCTTTGGCTTACCGTGTTTCCGGCTTCCGAAGATCGTAGGGAGGGTGTTCCAAAGCAGCCCCCTACAGGGACTCAATGCAGTGGCGCATCTGCCGCTTATCCTGGCGGGTCTTTTCAGCTGGGCAAAGGGATTCTACAGCGGGATCAGGGTGCAGAGGAGTCACGAGGAGTGAGACTGATCGCTTGCAGGCAAAGCAACCCTCCGATCCAGGATCGAGTAACCGTTCGATGACTACCTAAGTACACTGACCTGAAACTTCAAAGAATCGTCTGAACGTCTGAACGTCGCACGTCCCTTGTCTGTGAAAACCGTGGCACGGCCATCACGGGCAGGAATGCCCGTGCCACTACGGGATGTTGACGTTTCTTCCTGAATGATCCAGCGCAGCCGGAGGCCGCACTAACCTGAAACTTCAATTGGCTCCGGCGGGTCGACGTGGATTCGGTCTCCAGGCCGAAGTATTCTTCTTTTCGAGCAGTTGGCTCGATACACGGCAGCGTGGAGACCGCCGCCACGACCGGGACTCCAAGTTTCTTTCTCGAATGGGGCCAGGGCTCTCTGGGGGCGGGACTAAGCTGAAACTTCATTGGGTAGGAGATCATCCAAGAGTCGCCAATGACAGAGCCGTGACTGCGAAGGAGCGGTCCCGGCATACGGATGCCGCAAACAACCGACCAAACAGACGGTGGCCGATTGCATCCCCTTTTGTGGCAGGTCCCGATCGGTGATCGGGACCGCTCCTTCGTAGTCACGGCTCTGTCATTGGCGGTAGCGACAAACATGGCAGACGTAACCGAAGTTTCGTTCTCGAATGGGGCAGCGCAGCGGGGTCGGGACTGACCTGAAACTTGATCTTCAGATCTGGGGGCAAGAAGGACGTAAACGATTGATTTGGTAATGGATGGGCGTATCTGAGATATCTCTTACACCGAAGGTGTTATTGCCGACCGGAAACGTGTTGGCAAAAACGCCTTCAGCGTAGAGAAGACAGGCGACCCAAACCCAGGATAGCTCGCTTCGCATTGCAACCCTGGGCTACGCCCAGGGACGCCTTCGGCGTAGGGGAGGGGCTCCCGTTGAGAGAAGAAGTTTCTTTCCGGTACGATCCGGCGGTCTGCAGCCAGGGGTCGCGCTAAGGGTCTACGCAAGAATAACTTGGCAGAGTTGGCGCTCAGATTTGCACCAGATTTGGCCGCGAACGATTGAGCGAAACCGCAGGCGTAGCCGGGTCTACGTTGAGGATTTCTCGATTGAGGAGCGGCCGAAGATGGTGTGAAGCTGGGATGCCACAATGCCAAGTTATTTTTGCGCAGACCCTTAGTAGCTTACTCGGCCTGAGTCTTAGGGGTCGCCACAGACTTCTTGGGTGGTGACGGCGGTATCGGCGGTAGCACCTGAGTACCATCCTTTGGGGGCTCGGGTGCCTGGACTGTGGGACGGAAAGGATCACCACGCTCCAAC
The DNA here is from genome assembly GCA_963579905.1 of Acidobacteria bacterium UBA6911. Taxonomy (GTDB): domain Bacteria; phylum Acidobacteriota; class UBA6911; order RPQK01; family JAJDTT01; genus CAUZIZ01. The sequence goes on from CAUZIZ010000024.1 coordinate 9,936, forward strand.
TCCTTCGCTCTGGCCTCGTTCAAGCCAAACAGAGCGCGGGCGGCAGGACTCAGATGGTTGTAAAGTACTGGGACGTCGAACATCTCTCCCCCACCTTCCTCTGAGCCACCCTCCACGAACACTCGCAGTTCGCTGGTCAGATCTTTGTCCTCCTCGTCTCCAAGGTAGCGGATGCTGATCTTAGCTTTTTCGCCTGAAGCCACCTCGCCCACCTTTTCCTCGAGTATGAACTTCTCCTTATCGTATTCGATACGAGTGACCTGAACAGGAACACTCAGACCGTTGAAAAGAAAGACCGAACCCCGGTTGGTCTGATTGAGGAAGTGAATCTTTAGCGACTGCGGAAGAAGCCTAAGCTCCCCCGTGAGCTTTTTCGCTGGCTTCTCTTCTTTCCTTCCGGAGTAGAGCTCGCCCAGCGCTTTCGATGTAAGTTGTGGTAGCTGGAGGTGCCAGCCCTCGTCACCGAGGACCCAGACTTCCTTCACCGGCATCTTGTAAAAGGATCGGGATGCCTCCATCAGCCTATCGATTCGAACCCTCACCAAGGCCTTCGTTTCCGACTGCTCTTCGATCCCCATGGGTTCCCAGGATCGAAAGTAGGGTGTGCGGCGCTGGATGAAGCGGTTGCGCGACTCAGGCTCGACATACTGAAGGGCAGCATTCTTGTCCTGAGCCAACAACAAATCCCAGTAAGAGCCGATTCTCTTCTCTAGCTCTGCCTGCTGAGGAAGAGATGCTGCAAGAAGGAGAAGGATAAGAGGAAAATTCATGATCCAGAATCAGTAGCCGAGCGGGACTCAGATGCCCTTAGACGGCATCACAAAGTACGAAAGGGCCATCCAGAGATATCTGAACAGCCCTTTCGCTCTTCTCTCGTTAACAAACGCGAAGCAGAATGCCCCCGAAAGCGCAATCTACAACGGTGCTACAGCCTACGGATTGGTGTGGATTTGAAGACCGGTCAAGGTCCCACCATGACCCACCGCCGGCGTGAACTCAAAATTCTGAGTGAAACCGAGACCGAAAATGGTCACACTGTAGGTCCCAGCGATGGCGTCAAAGTTACCGACAACCCATCCGTAACCGGTGAACTCGACTTCATCTTCGGGCAAACCTTTGATCTGGCTCAGGATCTCAGCCAGACGGACTGTATAGGTTCGGCCGGGCTGGAGATACCCCATCTCGTCCAAACCAACCCCGGGCGAATCCGCGGCCGTCTCGTAAAACAGCGGGGTCCCATCTGAGTCCCAAAGAAAAAACTCGACGGTGCCGCTCCTGTCTCCGAATCCATCATAGAAATCACCCAGAGTTCCTGCGGGGGCTCCTAGGATATTGCTCAGGGAAATAGCTGTGTCCGCACTGAGCGAGCCATCATCATTGGGAACCCGAGCCAGAAAAGCTGCGTAGACCGCGGCTTGGGAGGTGGTCGCGTCCCCGATTGCAAATGCCACCGCGTCTCCTCCGGCCTGTGCATTGACGCCGAATGCAAGAATCGCCAGAAACGAGAAACATACGATTGATCTCAGTTTTGTCATGCCCTTTTCTCCTTACTTTAGGTTGATCCGAAACTATTTGAACTCTGTTACCAAAATTGCGGAATACTCTTGCTCAACTGACCCCAATGGCACGGCATGTAATATTCAGACACTCAAGTCAAGCATTCTGTGCTCACCTGATCGACTACAGATGGCACTATAATACACAAATCCTCCCTGCTGCTAACAAATCGAGAGTCAAAGATGCTCATGCGAAAAAAAAGTTGCATGTTTTCATGAGGCCGGTCAAAACCAGAACGCCAGCTGTCGCGATTTAAATCCCTGATAATCTCCTACGATAAGCAGGGGCATCTTCGGCCGTCGGACCAGGCTCGCAAGCAAGACGAGGGCACCGTCTGCTGAAACGAACAGCGAAAGGTGCTTCCCATCCTCGAAGACAAAGACCTCCACCGGATCGCCGTATCCCAGGCTATCCAATGTCATGGATCGTATCGAAGGTTTCAGGAAGCGTTGGCTGATGAAACTGTTTCCAAATCCCTGAGAGAGAGTGGCGACACGCTCCAGTTCCCGATCTAATACGCGAAGCTCCTGCCCACGAAAGTCCGGATTCGACACTACCACCAGTCCCGGAGTAAACGGCAGCAGCAACTCTTTCCGATACTGAAGGATGTCTGCGGAGCGCTCATAGACAATCAACCTCGACCCTCGGTCGGTTACCAGCACCAACTCCTTCTCTCCATCGCCATCCAAATCAAAGACCGCCATGCTCAGTACAGTCTGGTGAAAGGCAAACCCTTGTGCCTGCCGCTCGACCCCCCCAACTGCCCGCCCCAGATAGGATTCAAGCTTCGTACCCAGATCCCCGATGCGCGCTCGTACAACGTCGAGAACCCCATCCTGATTCAGATCCGCCGTGACAATCCTATCCGTCTCTTCGAAGATCAGATTGTTGTCCGTAACTATCGGAGGCAGATTGAACACAAACTCATTCTCCAGGACGAATCCCCCTCCCTCGTCGCGAAAGGCTCGAAAGACCCCGGCATCAGACCGATCCTCGCCAAAGTTGCCAATCACAAGGAAGGCGAATTCTGGATCTTCGGGCTCTACCTCCGTACTGCCCGTTAGGGGTGGCGACCCCGATAACACACCATCAGCTGTGTCGGGACCGGGACCAGGAAGCGGACCGTTGGAGGCCTCATCGACAGGCTCGCTGGGTGACTCAGCCACTGGGTCCGGCTCTGGAGGCTGGTCATCTGGCAGAGGAGAAAGTTCCTTCCCCAGGGCTTGATCAAAGGGATTGCCGGCAGGCTGAATTAGCCTGAAGGAGAGGTCGGAAAACAAGTTCTGGGCGGCGTCTTCGTAATCTCGCTCCAACTCCCAGAGCGCCCGATCAATTCGGTCGAAGTCGAGATCTGAGCCGGCGAGATCCCCCAGGTTTCCATGCCCACTTCCGCTGCCAACAGGCGCCCCGAGTCGAGCTGCAGCTGAGGTGGAACCTTTGGCAGCAGCGGGATTCGGCGAACGGCCAAACCAACCTTCATCCCCTTGTACCCGAATCTCGGTAGCATCGGCAGGGGCGTGGAGGGAACCTACCTCAGAACCATCCATTCCAAAAGCCGGTTCAGTCTGAGACGGTACGCCCTGCTTCTTCGGGCCTAGATCGAGGCTTCTCCTGAAACTCAGCGGTGAAGACGTCCCATGACTAGGCAGGGCCGTGACAAAGGAAGCAGTATGCGGTGGTGCAACGGGCTCCGTCTCGGCTACTTGAGATGGTCCCGGTATGGAAAGCAACCAGGCAAAAGCACAGACCCCAGCACTCAATCGCACGGGAGATCCTTTAGTGATTTCACTACTGTCGCTTGGATACACGTTTCCCTTAGTTTACTGCTCCAAAAGTCTTTATACAGGATGACTTAAGCTCAAGTAAAGCGTAAAAACGACTCCACCTCGATCTGTTTCGGATTCTTTGCGCCTACTGGTGGGGGCATACCGTCCGGCTACGCCCCAGGTCCTCACACCAAGAGAGAAGGTAGGAATCAGCCCAACGAAGAAAGAACCGGCGCAACCAGACAATAGCAGCACTATAGTTTTATCGGCGGGCAAACCGTACCCATTAGCCCCTTTCTGCTCAAGCTGTAAAAACAGCGCCATGGACCGTTGAAGGGACCAACACAGGCTTGAAGCCTCTGATGTTCTGGCCGATCTATTCACCGAGCCCCCCCTGCCTTATGATTGCGGCTCGGTTTTAACCCGACTGAATCGCTAGGGCAAAACCAAGGCGTACTGACCGAGACCTCTGACTCAAAATGTCGATTAGACCACCCACAACCTTTGCAACTTTCGCTACCACCAATCATCTTCTATCATTGCTTTCAGGAGAGAGGCTGATTAGGTTCGACGGCTTCGTAGGGGAAGCGGGAAGTCACGCCTTAACCGCTTGTTCGCCTAACGATGCCTGAGGAAATCAGCCACGAAGAGCTGCGGAAAGTGATAAGGGGTGTCCAAGATGGCTCCCCTGAAGCGTTTCAGAGGCTTTACGTTCTCTTTTCGAAGCGGATTTACAACTTTATCTGGCGGCTGATTGGCTCGACAGAAGATGCGGAGGATCTCACTCAGGATACGTTTCTGAAGGTTCATAGCGAGCTCAGGACCCTTCGAGATCCGGACCAATTCAAGTTCTGGCTTTATCGGATCGCTCGAAATGAAGTCTATCAGAAGCTGCGAAAGTCGCAGCGGGCGACAGAGGTATCAATCGATGAGGAAGATTTCTTCTTTCCCAGCCTGGTGGCAGAGGACGCCCTTGAGCTCGATCCTGAGAGAAGGTTCCTGGCACACGAGCTCAGCGGGATCGTGCAGAGAGCTCTGGAATCGATGTCGCCCAAATACCGGGATGTATTCGTGCTTGCCGTCTTTCAGAAGATGAAATACGACGATATTTCCGAAACCGTGGGGCGCTCCCTGCTATCGGTGAAAACAGACGTTTATCGAGCTCGGCTTATCGTCAAGGATTACGTAAAGACTTACTTGAAGCGACAGACATGAAATTCAACTGCCAGCATTTTCGACTTCAGCTCTCGGCCCTGGCCGATCAAAACCTCGAGCCGGAACACCGGACACAGGTAGAGGAGCATCTGGCTTCCTGTTCGAGCTGTTCGGGGTTTCTGAAGCAGGAACTAGAGCTGGTGCAGTTGTTGGGAGATGAGCACTTTCAGCTGGAACCTCCTCCGGTCATCTGGAGTCGAATCCAAGATCAGATCCAGGGTTCGGAGATTCCTCGCTGGCAATGGGTCCTGGGACAGATCCAAGACGCTTTGCAGGTTAACGAGCTGCGGTATGCCTTCGCCAGTCTGACCCTGCTTCTAATGCTTTCGGCTGTCTTCGTCGACTCCGGATCCAAGATGGGCCCGGACCCACAGATTCTGGCCCATCTCGACTCATATACTGTCAAGAGCCGAATAGAGGGCAACCCCTTCTGGGCGGGAATCAAGGACGCCAAGAAACCGAGAGACAATCCTTTTAGACAGTCCAGGATCCACTAATGAAAAGGATTGCTTTGCTTCTCCTCTATCTGGGAGCTTTGAATCCGGCTATCCTGGGACAGGTCGATCAGGCAGACGCTGAATCACAGGCTAAACTGGAATATGCCGGTGCCGCGCATGAAATCATTTCCATCTTGATCGAAGAAGGAAAATACGCGGCGGCCTTTCCTGAATTTCGCAAGATTCTGGAGCTTGGTCTGGAAGGCCGAGACGAGACTCTGGTAGTCGTCTCAGCACTCGCATTTGCTGAATCGATGACGGGAGCAGGTCAGCATGGAATCGCTCAGCAGATTCTCGACAGCTCCATTTCTGGGCTTCAAGAACGGACCAGCAAGTACACGCTTTTGATGTACAAGGCAAAGTATCTCAAGGATCAGGGCAGGACGCAGGAAGCAATAGAGATCTACCGAAAGGCTCAACAGTTACCGGACTGATTCTCCCCTCTTATCGGCCCTCGGCCTCTCTCCGCAACTCTTCATCACGACGCTTCTGCCTCAATTGCTTCTCCTCAGAGCGGCTTCTTCTGATGAAACCATAGGCGTTCTTGAGAGAGCGCTGAAAATCGACCGTGAGCTCGACTGCCGTGGGGAGATTCGGAATGACGTGGGGCGTGATGAAAACGACGAGCTCGGATCGACGTCGATCCTTGGTCCTATAACCAAAGAGGGCACCTACGATGGGGATATCCCCCAACAGGGGAACTCGACTCTTTCCCTCGCTCAAGGATTCGCTTATTACTCCTGCGATCGCGACGGTCTGTCCATCTCTGACGATCAGGGACGTTTCCACGTAGCTGCGATTGATGGTCGGCGTCAGAGCGGCACCGCTAGCGGAACTGACTTCGATCGCTAGATCCATGGTGACGATTCCGCCGGCGCTGATCCGGGGCATGATCAAAAGGGTGGTTCCAGTCGGGCGAAATTGGATCGAACTGACAAAATTCTGGGCTCCACCCAATCCACCCAGAGGATTGCCATAGGAGGAGGTAGTAACCGGGACCTCAGCTCCTACGTTGATAGAGGCCTGCATCCCGTCGACAGCCATCAACCGGGGGGCTTCAATGAGCTTGACGTTGGTCTGCGAACGGAGGGCGTTGATAGTCGCCTCGAGCTCACGCGACTCCCCGATGACGGCTCGCGTTACAGCAGAAAACGTGCCACCGGAACCTCCGTCGCCCGGACCCGAAATACTACCCGTCGTAGCTGCCCCCCCAGATTGTTTCGAACGGAGAAAGGCGGCAACACCGAAGCTGAGATTATCGGTGAGATCCACCGAATAGATTCTGCCTTCGATCAAAACCTGCCGGGGCAGTACATCCAATTGCTTGATGGTCTGTAGCAGAAACCGATAGTCCGCCTCCGTGGACTGGATGATGAGCGAATTGTTGAACTCATTGACGATAATGCGCACGTTGCCGGCCTTGACGGCCCGAATATCAGATTGCGTGCTCATGGGACGCCCTGCTAACGACGGCCCCATGCCCCCGCCTCCCAGACCTCCACCACGCCTGCGATCCCTTACCTCTGTGAAACCAGCTTCCTGCGTGGGCCTCCGCGGTTCACCTTCTTTTTGCTCGCCGCCCGTCGCCGAGGTGGGCAGCCCCTCCCCCCCCTCGTAGAGTTGAGCCAGGACCGCGCCAATATTTGCCGCGGTGTTGTTTTCGACCTCATAGACATAGGTCTTCATATTCATGTTGGTGGAGGGGGCATCCAGCCGCTCCAGCCATTTCTTCACCTCGTCCAACACCACCGGGGAGTGGGTGACCACAAGCAAGCTGTTCAAGCGTTCTATAGCTACCATACGAACTCCGCCCGCCTTGTCGCCGGGAGCGAAGATCTTTCCCAGGTCCTCGGCGACGTCCGACACCGAATTGTTTTGGATCTCGATGAGCTCCACCGTGTTCAGATCAAAGTAATCGGTATCCAGAACTCTGACCAGGTTGAGAACCTGCTGAATATTCCTGCGATAGTCTGTAATGATCAGGATATTGGCGGAGACAAAGTCGATGACCGTAGCACCCTCGGTAATGAACGCCTGAACCATGGTCAGCACGTCCGAGGACGGCAGGTAGTGGAGGGGAATGATGTAGGTAAAGACCCCTTCTTCCTGCTCGATCTGGGCCGCGGCTTCGGACTGCCCCACGGTAAGCACAGTGGGCCCTGGACTATCGGGCTCTTGCTTACTCTCTTCCTGAGGATTCTGAGGAGTCAGGGTGGGTTCGGTCGCGGCCGGCTTGAGCGCTACCGCTTGCGAACCCAGTTGTGAGCTTTCGGAAGTCTCAGCCTCCTGACCAGTCTTCTGCTGAGGGGCTGATTCCTGCGTTTCCTCCGGCTGGGACTCTTTCGCTTCCGGCTTGTTTTCCTGGGATGCCGCAGGGACCCTGGTCTGCTTGCTACGCTGGGCTGGCTTCACCAGAATCCGATGAGGAACCTTCGGACTCTTGGAAATGGGAAGCACGACGTACAGGCCTTCTTGCCTAACGACCGCGTGCCCGTTCATCTTGAGAACCTGCTCCATGACTCCAAACAGCTTATCTCTCGGAATCACTCCCACGGTGAAGAGATTGACCGACCCAGATACCCCGGGGTCGATTACGTAGGAGTGTCCAAGTTCGGTCATGATGGCCTTGACCACATTTTCAATCGGCGCTTTATTAAAGGACATTTCTACTCCAGAACCGTCTGCCGCCTTGTCCCTGCCAACGTCTGGTCTTGGCACTGATGGCTGGATCGCTGGAGCTGTGGTGACAGGGGGAGTCGCCGCTGGCGGAGTGGCCGGCGCATCGGTATGGACCTTGGGAGCCCCATTCGCCCCGCTGGAGGGCTTCTTTATCCTCTCCCTGTAGAGTTCCTCCAGCTGACGTCGCCGATTCTCCATCATTTCCGCCTCGTGATCGACACTCGGTGGAGTGGGAATCCCGACAATACCGGGAAGTTGATCGGAATCAGATGTGGCCGCACCTTGCCGTTTTGTCGTCGTCGCCCGCTGGAAAAGGGCGAGCGCGGGCGAAGCAATCCCGGTTTGCATCAATATCGCTAGAATTATGAACGTTGGGAACCACATCATTTTGATTCAGCCAATATAGAGTTGGAAGGTTGAGAGACTGTCCTGATTCGCATTTCATCCTCCTGGACGGAAAATTCCTCCGTCACGGACCCAAGATTCGACCCTACGAGGCAGCTACGGGCTAGTGCAGCGCGCCATAAGTTCTGAACCAGTGTTCAGCAGCCCCTCGTCGCCGCTGGCGTTGTTGCACTCGCTCGCGACGCCTAGCCAGCGACAACGATTGACTACTGTCCCCCTGGCTCAGAACTTATGGCGCGCTGCACTAGTAACGGCGACCTCCAGAATTCTGCAACCCCTATTGGCCCCGGCCTCCAGAAAGGCCAAGATTGCCCGGCAAACCTCTTCCTCCCTGCCCACCGTATCCGGACTGCCCTCTCCCTCCTGCGAGTCCGCCGCGACCGCGTCCACCGCGACCTAACCCACCTCGACCTCCTCCGGCCTGGCCCCTTCCACCTCGGCCCATGCCTCCCTGCCGTACTGAGGCCGCTCGTCCACCTGAACCTGCCTGACCTCCAGCAGCACCTGCGACACCAACCTCAAGCCCCCGTCCCTCCTTGTCTTTCGAGGCTGCCGCAGTGGTTGTCTCCACCGCGGCAGGGGCAGCTCCGACCGTGATCACGGTAACCGCCATCCCTTTAGATGCTGCGGATGCTGGCTGTGGCGCTCCCTTGGTATCGAAGATAATGACTTCCTGGTCACGCCAGGTCAACAAGACCGTCGTGTCGTTGATTTCACTGACCTTGTAGCCTTGAACGTCATCTCCAATCACGACGGAGCGGGATTTCCCCTGGCTCTTCTTTCCCTCGTAGACAGTAAGAAAGGCGCGTCTTTCCCCATTCATCATCGACACCCCGATCAGGGCTGGCTTCATCGGAAGAACGGGAGGCTTCTCCTCCTCCGGCTCGGCCTCTTCCTCCAACTCGGGACCGCGCTGGGGGGTAAAAAGATTCCTCTCTGCGATGATCAGAAATTCTGGAAAGGGCCTGGCCTCTTCCTCCAGATCGATCACAACCGTCGGCGTCTGTTGACCAGGCTCGACATGGCCGACAAGCCGCTCGAGGCTGTTCGTTTCTTCAAACGCCTCCCAGCCTGAGATCAGTCGTTCTGCGAGAACAGCCGTCCCAATTATCATCAGCACGTTCAGCACCAGAATTCCCTGTCTCATTTTCGACTCTTCCTGTACTGATGCCCTACTTCGAAGAAAGTCGAATCAGTCCCGACACATTCATTCGAGGTTGAAGTCGGATCTTCTTCTTCACCCGCAAGCCGCTCAGATAGAAGTCCTCTACAAGCAGAAACTTAGGATAGCTAGAAAGGGCATAGACGAAGTTGACGAGTTGGTCCATGGAGGCCGTTAGATTGAGCTGCAGCGTGATCTTGGAGTAGCGCTCTCCTAGCTTGCGCTCCTGCAAAGGATTACTCCGTGCAATGGTAACACCTTGTTCGGACGCGAGGTTCCGAACGGTCAATTCCAACTCACTGGTGGCCTTGCTCGAATTGAGCGAATCCAGGAGCATGCTGCGGTGATCTAGTAGGACACGGTCCAATGTATCAAGCCGCTCCAGATAGTGGCCCCTCTGCTGAATCAGTTGAATCGAGCGCTGCAGAAGATCTGCCTTCACGTCCAGCTGGGTCTCGATGTCCGCCTGCGCTTCAGTAAAAGGCTGAACCAGATAGAAGAACACCAAAACCAGCATTACAATAGGACCACCTACTGACAAAACTCGCTTTTCTCGAAACGAGACTTTCCTCATTCGCTCCTCTGCTTCACAGTGGCCTCAAAGTTAAACTTTTCTCGATTACCCATGCGCCGATCCGGAGTAATATAACGAGATTCCACGCCCTCCAGGTATTCCAAATCTCCGAGTATCGGAAGTAGTGCTGATGCGGACGATGAGTATCCCACCATATTCACCTGTTCGCCCTTCAGGTTCAGATTCTGCAAAAAGGTGTTATCAGGAATCTTCTCGGTTAATTCCTTCAACACCGATAGGACCTTTTCCCGACCCATCATCAGATCCCGTATCTCTTCCACGTCTTTTTCCTGCTGCTGGACCTTCTCGCGAAGCTCCATGACGCCGTCGACCTGGGGCTGCAGCGATGTGATATGCGTCTCAATCTGGCCCAGGAGCCGACTCTGTTGGATATAGCCTCGGGCAACCATTGCCACCGTGATGACGAAGAGAAGGCCACACATTACGAAGGTCGGGATAAGATTGGGTCGGTCTCTGACGATGCGCTTGTCCGGAGGGATCAGATTGGATCGAGCTATCCCCTGGTTGCTGACCCCCGAGATAGCCAGTCCCGCCACGGTAATCCAGTCTTCCAAGGCCTCTCCTGAAAGATCCTTGCCGATCAACTTCAGCTTCCGGCGCAGGAGCTCACAGTCCCCTGAAAAAGACTGGAACTCCTTAAGATACCCTTGGGCCGAAAGGCCCGTGAGGTATAGCTTCGACAGGTCCTGCCCCAGGGGATCTACCTGGGAAAGAAAGGCATCGATATGCTGGCGAATCTTCAGGATGCCCAGTTCCTCGACCTCCTCTGACAAAATCTTATGGGAAAAGAACTTGCTGGAATCGTTGATGAACAACATCTCCAGAGATCCCGGGTTCACGGCCAGGACAAGGCAGGGTAGCTTCTTAGGAAATCCGTCTGCGTGAGCCAGAAAGACCTGATGATAGGCAAGGCTCACTAGCCGCACTGCGGCAGGGTAGAGGTCGGCCTGACGAAGCACATGCAAATAGTCATCGAGGATGATACGAGGCACCAGAGTGACCTGGAGAAGAAGTTTCTTTTTCGCCTCGTCACGGCCCAGAACCACATGGTCAACGTAAGACTGTTCCTCCTCCGTCGGTTCGAATCGCTCCACCTGAAACCGAACCACCTGCTCCAGATTCTCTTCGACATCCAGGGGTAGTTCGATCCAGCGCACTACGGCCTGCTCGCGGGGAATACCCAGAATAACGCGGTCTCGGGAGGATACATTGCTCTTCAGAAGGCCACGGACCGCGCTCTGAAGCTCCGCCGGTGAAAGATCTCGGAAATCCTCGATCACACCGTGCTCCAGCAGGGAAAAATCTCTAACTCCCTTCTTGACGTTGAGTAGAATCAGGTTCCGATCGCGGAACTCGACTCCGAGGGCTGAACCTAGTATAAACATCTTCTTATAGATAACTTAGAGTTCCATTTATAGATGACTTAGCGTTCCATTCCCGTTTTCGAAAGGACGACTGGCTTCTTTCGAGAAAAGACCTATCCTGAGACGCTCTTCTCCGAAGCCCGCCCGGAGCATGGCACCGACGGCAGCCCTCCAGCCAGAGACGCGTGACAACCTCATAGTTCGAAGTTCATTTCGTTCCAGTAGAGCACTCTATAACCCTTATACCCCGTACCTACCCGTACCACCGCTCGGATCCGGCTCACGATTTCAGAGTCCCGGATACGTCCTGTACTAACCAAAGTATACACACTTGACCGCAGCGTAGAGAGGTAGCTAGTCGCGTCCGTAGATAGGCCTGGGAGCATTTCCACTATTTCGGTGACGTCACTAATGGGCATCTGGTCACGCAAGGCGACGAGTTGGATGGCATCTTCATATTCCAGTCCTGGTATAGATGCCAGGACCGGCAGGGGAGCCGAGTTCACATTGATCCTATTCACTTTCGTGAAAACCGTGAGGTAATTCTGCAGTCCATAATACTCGACCCTCTCCCCACCCGATGTCAGGCCTTTACGTCCGTAATAGATCTCCGGTGTGATGCCCCGGACAAGCATCAGTTCCTCAGGGACGTCGAAGGGGCCGTTCTTGGCCCAGTAGGGCTTTGGTAGCGCTTGATACCAGTCGCTTTCCGCTCCGTTGTCATGATAGAAGTCATCCGGATCGCGCCAGTCCTCGATCGAATCTGTAATTATGTCGGCCTCTCGTCCCTCTACGCCCACCGTAATCAGGAGATTGTAGATCAGATGGGAGGGCGCAGAATTGAGACTGATTTTTCCCGTTTCGTCGATGACCTCCACATCGGCGCTGTGTCCCTCCAGCTCCAGATTCACCTTCCCAGTCAGTACCTGAGGAATCGACTCGAGTCCTCCTTCGATGAGCTGTTGAGTCTGGGCAAAAGCCAGCTGTGATTCCAGGATCTCGTAAACGGCGTACTCGATTCCGGCGCGCGCCAGATAAAAGCACTGCTTCTGGGTCACGACATTCCTGGCGGCCTCGACCTCAGTCCGAATTGAAGCCGAGAAGCTGAGAGCCAGCAAGCTCATGGCCAGCATCACCCACAAAACCACGAGGAGGACCGCCCCCCGATGGTTGGAGCCGGCTTCTTGCCCCCCACCCGGACCAACTACAACCCCCTTGAGAGCCACTTCGCCGCTGCCCTCCATGGATGGGACCTGACACAACCTTGCTTGCCCGACAGGGGCTTCTAGTGCAGCGCGCCATAAGTTCTGCACCAGTGTTCAGCAGCCCCTCGTCGCCGCTGGCGTTGTTGCACTAGTTGGTTCGTCCAAGTAAATTCCTGACACCGGACTGAATCTGGCCTCCAAAGAAGCTTGCGTTTACGATAGCCAGGACCTCACCTTTGTCATAAAGGATTCGAATCGCCGTTGGAACGGCTCTGCGCTCTTCTCCGAACCATTCACTATACCAATCAAAGATCTGTGTCTCCGGATCATAGCCGTAATACTCGAACTCAATCTGGGAGACATCTTCGATCAGAGGAAGGGGTTTGCCCCTGGGAACCTGCACCATTTCGACGAAGCTGTCGAGACCAACAAAGGGAGCCTCCATAGAACCCAGATAGGAGTCACCATACTCGTCCTGGGCGGGTCCATACCTGACTACCGTAAGTCCGGGTTTGTCGAAATCGACCAGAGGCGTCACGGTGATAAACACCACGGAATCGGGCGATCCATAAAATAGAGGGGCGAAGGCTCGCGTGGGATCCGCCCCTTCCATCAGCTCGGAGTCGGGTCCCGCCATATTGAAGGAAGCCACTGGCCGCAAGGGAAACAGAGAGCCCACCTGACGCCTGATCTGTCCTTTCAAAATCCGCCGTGAGGCTCCGCGCTCCATCTCAACCTGACTCTTCACATAACTATTCATTGCAAGCCGAAACGATGAGAAGACTATTCCTGCCATGAGTCCCATAATGGTGAGCGCGATCACCAATTCCAGCAGCGTGAATCCGCTTTTCCCTGTCTCCGCCGCCTGTCGAAGCCTCCCCCGCACCGCAGTGGCAGCACCGACCGGTATGGAGAAAGCGGTCGGCTTGGATCCACCAGAACCTTCTAATGCTGCCGATCCGTAGGATGATCTGAGAATAGTCACGGCTACCTTCCCAGAAGCTGCTGTAATGGGTTGCCGGCCACCCCCTCGACTCCCCCGACCGTCTCGTCCGGCACCAGCTTCAGACAATCCGCCTGATAGCGTTTCCCATGCCGATTATTCTTAAAATGAATCTCGACGTGGACCTTCATCAAAGTTACTTTCGGCTTCGCTACTTCCAGCAGTAGGTCCTCTTGTATTGCGGGCTCCCAGTAGTCGACAACGGCGGTATAACTGAACTCCTCATCCAGCTCGCCTCCGAGTTCAGCCGGCTCTCGAAGGTCTTCGTCGCTCAGGATCTCGCTCATCACGTTCTCGGCGTGCTCCATGGCCTGATGCGCCAGATCGATGCGCCGGAGGTTATTCAGCCCTCCCGAAAAGATCTGCATGGCCACTGCAACTGCGACTCCAAGAACCGAAACTGCTACGATGATCTCCAGGAGCGTAAACCCCCGATCTTTCAACGCCATTCCATTCCTGGATCCAGCTCCCGGGTGACCCTGCCAAGCCCGGTAATCGGATTTACCAACACGTACAACCGCTTACCCTGTTGGTTGGCGATGAGAAACTTTCCACCTGAACTCCTGCCATTCGGATAGAAACTCAGCTTCAGCGGGAGAGATTGACTGGGGGGGATCTCGATCAGGGTCCCCTTCGCAAACGGATAACGCTCAATCTCTTCCTCGTAATCGTTGGCCAGCACATAGTAGGCAGAGTCTTGAGGAGCTTGATCGAGAATGATACGGAAGACCCTCTGGGTGCCAATGGCATCAGACCGCGCCCGCCTCATCCGAGTCACCAGATCCCGGCTCGAGGTTTCCAACTCCAACCCTTGCAAGCCGCTCGTAAAGGAAGGGAGAATCACGGCCGCGGACGCCGCCATTAGAATCAAGACGACGATCAGTTCGAGGAGCGTGAAGCCCGAACCCGCGCGGGACTCACCAGGAAGTGACGTCGGCATTATCGTCTTCTCCACCTTGGGTTCCGTCGGCCCCCCAACTCCAAAGGTCAAAATCGCCATTCTGACCCGGGGCTCGGTACTGGTACTCTCGTCCCCATGGATCCTTGGGAAGGGTCCTCTTGTCGAGGTAAGGACCGCTCCAGTTCTGTACTCCGGCCGTATCGATAAGCCCTTGCAAACCCTCGTTCGTAGTCGGATACCGACCTACGTCGAATCGAAAAAGGCCTAGAGCCCCCTCCAACTGGTCGACCTGGAGTTTCGCAATCTCACTTTTTCCCTTCCCCAACCGATCCATCACTCTTGGCCCGACCACGGTCGCCAGCAGTCCCAGTATGACCAGGACCACGATGAGCTCGATCAGAGAAAATCCTCTTTCCACCTCTGTGGGTCTTTTCGTTTCTTTTGCCCTCATGACTCTCCCCTAATCCTCCGTTCTATAATCTACGGGCTCGACGAGCCCGGATTCGAAGACGAGAACGTTACAGCGGCACATCGTTGATGCTGAAAATCGAGTGAAGCATCGAAACCACCATGGTGCCGATCACCAGGCCCATCGCTAGAATGATGAGCGGTTCGAACATAGCAACCAATCGCTTGACTGCAGTGCGGAGTTCCCGATCGTAGGTATCTGCGACCTGCAGCAGCATCACATCCAGGCGTCCCGTCTCTTCCCCTACCGCTAAAAGGTGTAGAGCAAAGTCGGGGAAGATCCCGGCCTCACGAATAGGCCGGGTCAACCCATCGCCCTTCTTGACTCCCGACTTGATGGGTTCCATGGCCGCGGCTATAGCCTGATTCCCCACGACGTCCTTTACAATATTGATGGACTGTATCAAGGGGACCGCGCTCTTAAGCAGCGTTCCCAGGGTTCGACTGAATCGGCTCACCTCCATCCTCTGCACGACACTGCCCAATAATGGCAACTTCAGCAGAGTCCGGTCCCAACTCAACCTTCCGGCCTCGGAAGCCAGATAACGACGCCAGCCGAACCATCCTCCGATGCCCCCCATAAGGATCAACCACCAATAGCCGGAAATGATCCCACTGGCTCCCAACATCAGCTTCATCGGAAGCGGAATGGGAGCCCCGGCATTCTCGAAGATGACCGCAAACTTGGGGATCACGAAGGTAATCATCACGATGATCGATGAAGCTCCAACCAGGGCCAGAATGCAGGGATAGATCAGTGAGGAAACGATGTAGTCCCGCAACTCCTCCGAATTCTCTAGATACTCAAGCAAGCGCTCCAAGATTTCGTCCAGGGCGCCCCCCGCTTCGCCGGCTTTGATCATGTTCACAAAGATCTTCGGGAAAACGTGAGGATAGGCGCTCAGGGCCTCAGAAAGCGACTTGCCCCCTTTGATCTCCCTCAGGAGGTCCTGAACGATCTCTTTTAAGTAGGTATTCTCTGTCAAGTCGGACAGGATGGCCAGGCTTCGGTCCAGGGGCAGGCCCGCCTTTATCAGGGTGGACAACTCTTGCGTAAAGACCAGAAGATCTTTTTGGGGGACCTTCTTGCGCTGCCAGGGAAGCGTGATCTCCCGGCCCAATAGTGCGGACGAGTCCGGCGAGACCAACTTGATCGGGAACTGACCCTGTTCCCCCAGGCGGGCAGCTGCGCTCCGCTCATCGGCGGCCTCCAGAGTTCCCTCTATGATCTTTCCGGCGGCGGTGACTGCCTTGTATTCGAAGAAGGCCATGACTACGAATTCCCTAAGATTGAGGCCAGACAGACGGCCGATCCCGTCCTCTCCGGATCTCCTACAGGTCCTGCGTCACGCGCAAGACCTCAGAGACGGTGGTAACCCCCTGCTTGATCTTCTGGAAACCGTCCTGGCGTAGGGTGATCATACCATTTTCTACGGCGGTCCTCCGAACCTGGGTCGCATCAGCATTGGTGAGGGTCAGACGGCGAATCGAATCCTCCATCAACATGAACTCGAAGATTCCGAGCCGACCTCGATATCCGGTATTGCCACAGTCCTTGCATCCCTTGCCTTGAAAAACCTGATCCTGGTCACCTAATTCAGATCCGAGATTCCCCAACGAGCCAGGCTCAAACGGCTGCGGCTCCCGACACTCCGGGCAGATGACCCGTACCAGGCGCTGCGCCAGAACCCCCAGGATGGAGGATGCCAACAGGTAGTCCTCTGCTCCCATATCTACTAATCGGGCAATGGCGCTGGGAGCATCGTTCGTGTGCAGCGTGCTGAAGACGAGGTGTCCCGTCAAAGCTGCTCGGATAGCAATCTCCGCCGTTTCGAGATCGCGAATCTCACCCACCATGATCACGTCTGGATCCTGACGGACGATTGATCGCAAACCGGCGGCGAACGACAGGCCTATCTGAGGATTGACGTGAATCTGATTGACGCCCGTAATCTGGTACTCGACGGGGTCCTCGATCGTGATGATCTTCTTATCGGGAAGATTGATCCTGTTCAGCGCCCCATAGAGGGTGGTCGTCTTCCCGCTGCCGGTGGGCCCTGTAACCAGGATAATCCCGTAGGGACGCTTGATAAGATCTTCGAAGGTGTTGAACATGCCCTCGGCAAAGCCAAGTTTCTCCAAGTCGTAGATCTGGGTGTTGCTCTTGTCCAGGATACGCATGACGACGCTCTCACCATACATTGTCGGCAGCGTGGAGACACGTAGGTCGACATCCTTACCCAGAACCCGCATCTTGATGCGACCGTCCTGCGGAAGCCGCCGCTCGGCGATATTCAGCTTGGCCATGATCTTGATCCGGGAAATAGTGGCGGCCTTCAGTCGCTTGGGTGGCGATTCGACATCGAAGAGTACGCCATCGATACGGTAGCGCACCTTAAGTTCTTTTTCGAAGGGCTCAATATGGATATCTGAGGCTCGCGATTCGATCGCGCGCGAGATGATCAAGTTGACCAGCCGAATCACGGGCGCTTCCGAGGCCAGATCCTTCAGGTGCTCAACGTCGTCGCTCTCTTCACCCAGCGAGTCCAGCTCGCCGTCATCATAACCTTCAACGAGCCGTCCCAAAGTGGATGCCTGGTTCCCGTAGAACTTCTCGATGAGGTCCAGAATCTCACTCTCCGGGGCCAACACGACATCTATCTTCCGGTACTGCGTATAGAGACGAATCGCATCCATCGTCCCCTGATCGAGTGGATCCGCCATGGCAATACGCAGGTCGCCGTTTTCAACCCCAATCGGCGCAAATTTCCACTCCCGCATGAACTTTATGGAAAACGCATTCTCGACTACTGGAACGGTCGGAAAATCTTCGGCGGTAACAAAGGGGATCCCCAGGTGCTCACTCAGCTGCTTGACCAGATCCGTTTCCGAGATGGCCCCAAGATCGATCAAGAGCTTTCCCAGCCTCTCGTGAGACTGTCTCTGCAGGCCCAATGCGGAGGACAACTCCTCCTGGGAGATGACACCACTTTCCACCAACTCCTGACCCAACAGTTTCTTCGTCTTCAGATCGGCTGCTTTGATCATGGCGCCTCTTCAACTCGGGACCGCGTCGGCAGCTCACATTGCGCAGCCGTAAAGCGTGGCCTCCTAGTACTCTACGATATGCACCCGTCCCTTGAAGCTTTCAGGTGAGATCTTCTTCATGGCCACCAGATCGACATCATCCTTGGTAGCCGTTAGGACCAGAACCTTGCTGCTCTTCATCTCATCCAGCACGCTGCGGTCTTTCACGTAGGCAGTAATGGAGATGTGATCGTGCCCGCCCAATTGCTTGATGGTGCTGCCATAGTCCTGCAGAGTCTGGATCATCGATTCCTTCATGACACCCAACTGGTCGCGCACCCGAGATGTAGCTTTCCCTAACTTGCCCCCTCCGCGCTGATTGCCCGCTGCCCCTCTCAGTTGACGCGGATCAATGTCTCCAAAAGGGGTCCTTATCTTCGTCCGGCCTACGGTGATCTGAAATGTGAAGATTACCCCATAACCCTGAAGATACGCGCCCCGAGGTTCAGCTGTAACTGCAAAGGGATCGGTAAAACTTTGTTTGAGCACCCCTCGAACGATGCTCTCGAAAATCTGAGTATCTCTCTTGAGCAGGTCCAGTCTCAGGTTCTGCTGAGCCAGTCCCGTCCCCGAAGACAGAAGACACATCAGCACAACCCAGCGAATATACCACATAGCTTTCCTCCTCAACGGGTCACCAGGGAGCTCAGGTATCGATGGTTTTCCTCCTGATTCACGACGCTTTGCCGCTCAAGCTCCTGGAGGAAATAGTCGTACACCAGTGCGAGATCCTGTCTTCTTGCCTGCTCCAGATCATCTTTGACCTGCAGCAACATGGCTCCAATCATCCTTTGGTCCTCGGTCTGCCGCAAAACGGTCAGATCGTGAAGCATCTCCGCCAGCTCCTGCTCCGTCACCCCCCACTGACGCCACTCCCACCAGCCCAGAGTCTGAGCAAGGGAGACGACACCCAGGGCGATCAGAATCCCGGCCGCAACCTTCGGCAGCATTGTCCACCACCATCTAGGCCTGGACCGGGTCGGAAAAGCAGCAGGAACGATCCGCGCCTCCTCGACCGAAACTTCATCGGGTCCATTCCATTGAGCCAACACTTCGCGTGTTTCAAGCAGCTCCCGATATTCCTGCTTGCACTCATCACATTCCTGAAGATGCTGAAAGAAGGCAAAGGACTGATCCGGACCTAATTCTTCACCATAGAGAAAATCAATCATTCTCCCTCGACTATGTTCACAGTTCATAGATCCCTCTCCATAAGCTTTCGGAGCGTCTTCAATCCCAGATACATCCGCGACTTCACGGTTGATAGGGGGACATCCAGGGTGTCGGCGATCTCGTGGAACTTCAATCCCTGATACTCCTTCATCAGAATCACCGCCTTCTGACCCTCTGGCAGCCTCTCCAACGCCGCTCTCAAGACTGCAACAGTCTCCTTCTGCGAAAGGACCGCCTCCGGAGTAACCATATCCAGGTCCTCCTGAGGAGACTCCATATACGCTTCCAAGGGGGTAGGGGTGAAGCCACGCTGGCGCCGGAAACGCATCCGGCACTCGTTGAGTGCAATCTTATACAGCCAGGGCTTGAAACGCTTTGGATCGGACAGCCGGCCCAGATTCCGGAACGCCTTGGCAAAGGTCTCCTGGGTCAGATCCTTCGCTTCCTCCCGGTTTCCGACGTAGCGGCAGATGAACCCATATATCTTCAGCTCCCACCGCGTCACCAACTCCCCAAAACAGCCGCCATCTCCGTTCAAGGCAAGCTGCAGCAGGTATTCGTCGTTGTGTTTCATACCTCTCGTTGCCCTATAGAGGATGCAGCAACCTTCCTGAAAGTCGAACAAAGAAGAGCGATGAACCCCCAAATCGACAGAAAACAGGGTCAATTCACCACCTGAACTGAGATCACTCGTAGCCTGCTCGGTAGTAAGGACAGGGGCAAAAAATGCGGGTTAACTGCTTCCCTCGGAGGCGTCACGGAAGAAGCGCAGGGGATCCAGGGGCTGGTTATTCAAACGCACCTCATAGTGCAAGTGGGGGCCCGTGGCGCGCCCAGACGACCCCACATATCCGATGATGTCCCCCTTCTTAACATGCTGCCCCACCTTCACCTTTACCGCTGCAAGGTGTCCGTAACGGGTAGCCATGCCGAAAGAGTGCCGCAGTGTCACCAGCCTGCCATAGCCGAGTTTTCGCCCTGCAAAGGTCACTCGCCCACCTGCCGTTGCGACGACTTTGTTACCGTAGGGAGCGGCGATGTCGATGCCGGGATGCAAATCTCTCTTCCCATTGAACGGATCCGAGCGGTAGCCAAACCGGTCCGAAGGATAGCCACGAACCGGCATGATGGTGGGTATGGCTGCCAGAAACAGGCCACGAGAGGTGTAGATATCGTGAAGTCTCCTCAGCTCGGTAGCTAGCGTAAACCGCCTGCGATCGAGGGATTTAAAGCGCTTCAGAAGCTCTCGGTGGTTCAAGTTGTAGAGGAGACTCGAGGACTTGGAAGGCCCACCAACTCCTGCCAGAGCCTCTTCATCCGCCCCGGACAAAAACTTCAACTTCGTGGCCGTCACCTCCAGCAGGGAGATTTTCTCACTCAACTGCTCTGAGGCGACGCGAAGGCTTGTGTTCTCCCTGCGGACACGGTCCACCTCACCCTTGAGGTCGCTGAAATCTCCGGTCTTCTTCCACATGTGATAGTAGTGAAGTCCAGAGAGACCGAATGAGGCCAGCATTATCAGCACCAGCAGGCCCGAAGCAGAAAGCAGTCTCGAGGAGACTGCGTACTTGCGGGCCCCTGCCGAGGCCGACCGCGATAGGATTATCGTCAGGTCTGGTCGAGTCATATAGCCAACATCTCTAAGTGCTAACTAGCGTGCCAAAACCCGTGAAACGATTCAGTATAGAAAGTCATAATTTGGGTGTCAAGGAGATCGAGAGGTTGGGTGCGACAACCTCGCGATACTCGCAACGCGCAGCCTTGTGCTCGAGCTGGGAGAGGTCTGTCGAGCTCCGATCGTGCGGTGGTGGAGGCGGTGGGAATCGAACCCACGTCCGAAAGCCTTCAACAGCCGAATCTACATGCTTGTCCAGTTTCAAAAATCTGTCCGGTAGAAAACTGGAACTGGCAAACGAATCTACCGAACGTCCCTCATCAAGTTCTCAGCGCTTCTCCGAGGGAAGGGAAAAGAACTGAAAAGCCCGCTAAAGTGACGTCCTGACTACCCCGCGGGCTGGACAGCTTGGACGGCTACGGTTTACGCAGCTAGCGCTAACGGTTGGTTGGCACTTATTGTTTTTTGCCACTTGTTTACGAGGTGGTGGCACCTCGACATGCATCTGCCGTATCAACTACTTCCGTCGAAGCCAGTCGCCCCCCCTTTCATTTACCCCCCAAGAGTACCGAAAACCTCACCCTGTTTGCAACGAGTCGGAAGGAGCCACGGCGCCTTTTACGGCCATACATTTATAGCCCAGTGTAAACTCCCGCTTCGAATCCAGTCGGTCGAGGTAGTAGCAGACCACGGGTAGACAGAAACAAAACATCCCCAGACTCAGACACTCGAGAGGAAAGAGCAGCACACGAAGCAGTCCCGAGCGACCGGCGAAGAGCACCTTCGGGATGTACGTCAGCCGATGCCCTAGATAGTGAAAATACCCGCCCTGGGGCGCAATCGTTGCATCGCGGAAACCCGCTTCGAGGAAGAGGAGCCGAAGGGCAGCTCGGGTAAAGCGGAAATAGTCATGAGGCGATTGATGCTCATGCCAACCCTGGGGGGCGGTCAGATACAGGGTTCCTCCGGGTTTCAGGACGCGGTGGATCTCGCCGAAAACCCTGGAAGGCGACACGACGTGCTCGAGTACTTGAATGTTCAACACGATGTCTACGGTTTCCGAAGCCAGGGGGATGGCCGAAAGGTCACCTATCAACCCCACTTTCGAATAGTCCCAGGTAGGATCTCCGACACCCAGATCCAGCGCGACATACAGGTGCCGCCGAAAGCTCGCGGCGAAGCGGCTCTCCCCCGAGCCTGCGTCCAGGACCACCGAACGCGCCGTCCCCTGGGAGGCCGACTCGACGAAGGCGCGAATCGAATACTCAAGAGGATTGACTCTGCGCTTCAGAAACTCCGGAAGTCGCTCGTAGACTGTGAAGTAGAAACCGACCCTTTCCGCCAAGGGCTACATGTTATCATCTACCGTGGCCCTTGCATTTCGGGACCAGTACCAGAGATGAAGCATCTTATTTCGCCGCTGTTGTTGCTTTGGCTCACCACCCCTGGAATCGCGCAGAATATCCTCCTCTTTACCATTGACTCTTGTCGGGCTGATCGATTCGGTTGCTACGGCCATACCAACAAGACCACTCCCAACATTGATGCCTGGGCCCGAACGGGAACGGTTTTCAAGAACTCCTATAGCACCGCCTCCTGGACCGCACCGGGACTGGCTTCCGTCCTGACCGGTCTCTATCCGCCAACCCATGGGATCAACAACCGTGACCATATGGGTTCCAAGGATCTGCCCACCCTGATAAAGATCTTTATGAAGAGAGGTTATCGGGTTCCGAATCTGAACTTCTTTACGTTTGCGCCCTACTACCAGAATTTCGGCCTGGGAAAGATCGAACGTCAGTACTTCGGCGCCAACGAAGGAGAGGAGCTGATCAATTGGTTGGAGAAGAACACCGGAGAATCGGACTCCGAGCCTTTCTGTCTCTGGTATCACAACGTGATGATCCATCAGCCCTACAATCCAGCCGAGAAGGATCTGCCCGCGCCCCGAGCTGAGCTCTACCAGAGTCCGGGAATCAAGGCCGCAATGACGGGAGCCATCGTCCCTCTGGGATCGACCCACTTTACTGAATCGGACCGCCCTGTCCTGGATGCGTTGTACGATGCCGAAATTCGCCGGGTCGACCAGCTCTTCGCCCAGGCACTTGAGGTCCTCAAACGCAGGAATCTCTTGGACAAGACGTTGATCGTCCTCACGGCAGATCACGGTGAGGAGATCCTGGACCACGGCTTCATTGGTCACGCCTCGACTTCTCTCCAAGCCAAGCTGTATGAGGAGTTCATCCGTATTCCTCTGATCATGAGCTGGCCGGGAAAAGTTCCAAGCGGAAAAGTAGTCTCTTACCTCGCCAGCCAAATCGATGTCTTGCCCACGATTCTCAAACTGCAGGAGATCGAGATCCCCAGTCATATCCAGGGACTGGACCTGATGCAGATCGATCATGATCGCACGCTGTTTTTCGAGTCAGTAATCGCAGGAAATCAGACCACCAGGGAACGGGAACATCTGTGGGTCAGGGCGATCAGGAAGGGGCATTACAAGTACATCTCGGACGGTCAGCTCCTGGATTTGAGTACTGATCCTCTGGAGCAGCAGAACCTTGCTGAGAAGGAGCCTGAGAAGGCAAGAAACCTTGGCTCCGAGCTGAAACAATGGCTGAGTGATATGACAGCGGTGCGCAGCCAGATCTTCAAGGGGGAGGTCCAGGTCTATTCGGCCGCTTCCCCCAACGAGTGCGTCCAAGTATGGTCTCCACAGAACAAACAGACCCAGGACTACGACCTCTACACCGGAGCGATACTCTTTGACTGGCGTGGAGACATGGAGACGACCTACCTGATCGAGTACGACATCGGGACCGGAGATCACGCCATAGCAGGGACCTACGAGATCCGGGGCAACCACCAACTGTTGGGCCCATTCAGCCGGGAGCTGTGGAATAGTCTGAAGGCCTGGAATCCCTTCCGTTTCCGTGTCTCAGGCAGGACTCCAGAGCCGTGTTGGAGCTCATGGGTCGAGTTCCAGTTCTAGGAAACCCTGGAGCTCCACTTCGATCTGGAGGGTAACCGTTTCATCTGTTCTAATAAACTTCATCCTCGCGCGTTAGAACTAAGGAGGCACGAGTTCCTTAGACGAGAAGCAGGGGCCCGGCTGGTAGGACCCGCACCGAGGCAACAATTGTGAGACGGTCGGGAGAAGCAAAAAGGAGTCCAGCTATGGCATCCCAAAGACGTTTTTGGCCCTTCGCTCTGGTAGTTGTGCTCGCAGCAATGCCGTCTGTTGCCACTTTGGCGGCCGAGGGTCCATCGCTTACCGTGTATTCTTCTGCAGATCCGGCCGGGTTCAACCCTCAACAGTTCGCTTCCCAACAACGAACGGGGCGCAGCCCCAACTTCGCCTGGCAGGTCCCGGGATTCGGAGTGGTCAAGGAAATTCGCGAGATGGTGCTGGAAAAGGGCACCAATGTGCTCCGCTTTACCGATGTTGCCCAGTTCATTGATCCGACCACGGCGAGTTTTACCGATCTTACCGATCAGGATGGAACCTCGGTATTGGAACAAAGCTTCGAGTTCGATCTGGTAAGTCCCAACAAACTGCTGGAGGAGTACCTGGGTCAGAGCATTGCTGTGATCGTGTCTCGGGGCCAGGATTCTGAGCGAATTTCAGGGAAACTTCTTTCCTTCAATGAAGGGCAGCTCGTACTGGATACCCAAAAGGGCGTCAGGATCGCGCGTTCCTCGAATGAGCTCGAGCTTGGCGACCTCCCGGAAGGGCTTATTACGAAGCCAACCCTACGCTGGCTCGTAAAGACAGAAAAAGAGGGGACGCACAAGGTCACGCACCACCTATCAGACAGGCGGGATGACCTGGCGTGCCGACTACAATCTGATCGTAAACCAAGAGGATACCGCAGCTGATCTGGGCGCCTGGGTGTCCCTGATGAACCTCTCCGGGGCAAGTTTTCAGGGTGCACAACTGAAACTCATAGCGGGAGACGTACAGCGAGTCACCCCTCAGGGACGGCAGGTCGCGTACCGGCGACAGGTTACGGCCATGGCCGTTTCAGAGGACGCTGGATTCCAGGAAAAGTCTTTCTTCGAGTACCACCTCTACACGCTCCCTCGGCGCACCGATATTCTGAACAACAGCACACAGCAACTCGTGCTGTTCCCTACGACCCGCAACATCGGTATCGAAAAAGTTCTGCTCTACTACGGCGGCATCTTCGCCTCGCGCTTCTTCAAGGACCATCCCGAATGGCACGCCTACTCGAAGGAAGGACACAAGTCAGGTAGCACGGTCTCCTACTTTTTCCCCGAAGTGCGCAAGGAGCGCGTCGACATTCTGCTCGAGATCGCGCGCAAGAAACCCGACGGCCTCCTCGTCGGGTCCTGCCGGCAGGTGCCGATGCTCCGCTATCACCCGAAGATGGTCGCGGCGTACCTCGTGGAAACCGGCGTCGATCCCCGCAAGATCCATGACATTCGAGATCTAGAGGCGTACACGAAGTGGATCACCTGGCGCGCCGATCACTTCACGCAAGTGCTCCGTAATCTGAAGAAGGGCCTCGCGCCGATCCGCAAGGAGACGGGCCGGTCGATCCCCGTGGCGGTGCGCATCCCGTCCTCTGGTCTCTTCTACAACATGGCCGAGGGACTCGATGTCGAGCGCTGGACCTCGTCGACCAGCTGCAGCTCGATCCCCTGCACGAACGCGGCGACGAGGGCAGCCACGACGTGCTGCCCTACGTCGCTCTGGGAAAGAAGCATGGCGTCAAGGTCTTCGGCGGCATCGGCGGCTCCTGGATCTCGGGAGGCAAGGCTCAGGTGCCGGCACTCTACCGGGCTCGCGGCCTGCTCGCCGCGGGTGTCGACGGCATCGAGATCTACGAGACGAACCACCTGGCACGCTCGATGCCGTATCGCTGGATCGTTCCCCTCTTCGGCAACCCGCAGCGCCTCGAGGAGTTTCTCGAGAATTCGAACTTCCCCGCCTGCTTTCCCGTATCGGCGAGCAACGCCGCGTTCGGTCACGACGGCCACTCGGACTGGCATCCCGAGAATCGCGGCCTGCCGAAGTTGTGACTCACTGTGACGCGAATTACAGCGGGTCGTCCTCCTCTTATTCCTGATGATACTCGGTGTCACGTGCGCCGATAACGACACGGACGCCGCCGCCGTCTGGATCGAGGACACCCACACGTCGCGAAGTCTTCCCCTCAGTTGAGCATAGAACCGCTCGGTATGAGAACAACCGGGCTGAGGTTTGGCACCAACCCACCCGAGAGCAAGAGAGGGAGATGAGAGGGTTCAAGTCAATTGAGTAGATTCAACGATTCCTTTCTGTCCACCGGCCTGTT
Source organism: Acidobacteria bacterium UBA6911 (assembly GCA_963579905.1). Lineage (GTDB taxonomy): Bacteria > Acidobacteriota > UBA6911 > RPQK01 > JAJDTT01 > CAUZIZ01. Next base: position 35,949 of record CAUZIZ010000024.1, read on the forward strand.
CAGAACCTGTCGGGTCGGTCGGAACCATCTCAAGGCAGTTCACCAGCGACTGCTTGGCGACCGAGCTCTTGCCGACTGGAGGGAGGCGACGTGTGTCTGCTGAGGAGGAGCTGAGCTAGCCCGGGCTAAGCGTGGGCTAGAGTGTATGCTGGCTCGGTGTCGTCTGGACAACATCAACCTGACAGTGCTCCATCAGGCAATGAGCCCATGCACGACATTGCCGTGGACATCGGTTAGGCGGAAGTCGCGGCTATTGTGGCGGAAGGTGAGCCGCTCGTGATCCAGGCCCAATAGGTGGAGTATGGTGGCGTGGAGATCGTGATGCGAGACGGGATCCTTGACAGCGTGCATGCCGAGCTCGTCGGTCGCGCCGTGCGTGATCCCCGGCTTGACGCCGCCGCCCGCCATCCACATGGAGAAGCCGTAGTGGTGATGGCCGCGGCCGAGGGATTCCTCCTTATTCGCCTCCTCAAACGGCGTGCGGCCGAACTCAGTGGCCCAAACGACGAGCGTTTCGTCGAGCAGACCGCGCGACTTCAGGTCCATGATGAGGGCCGTGATGCCGCGATCGGTGCGCGCCGCGTTCGTGCGGTGGTTGTTGACGAGACCGCCGCGGTTGCCGTGCGCGTCCCATCTCCGCCCGTGGGCGCCGTCGAGAATCTCGACGAAACGGACGCCGCTCTCAACCAGTCGTCTCGCCGTCAGGCACTTCCTCCCGAAGTCGGTGTCGCCATAAAGCGCCTTCACCGAGTCCGGCTCGCTCCGGATATCGAAGAGCTCCGGCGCCTCCGTCTGCATGCGAAACGCCGTCTCGAAGGCAGCGATGCGTGCGTCGAGCTCGGGCTGCGTGCGATGCTTGTCGCGATGGAGGCGATTCAACTTCCGCACCAGATCTAACTGCTCGCGATGCTGGCCTCGGCTGAGAAATGTCGGCGCCTTGATGTGCGGCACCGGTGGATTCCCGGGCTGGACGTCCGCCAGCGTGGCTTGGTGGAAACCGGGGAGGAATCCGGCATCGTGTAGCGCGCGCCCGCCGGACGGTCGTCCGTCCGTCATCACCACGAATCCCGGCATGTTCCGGTTCTCCGTCCCCAGCCCGTAGGTCACCCACGAGCCAAGACTGGGGTGGCCCTGTCTGAAATAACCCGTGTGCATGAGGATCTGGCCGACGGAGTGAAGCGCTGAATCGGTGTGCATCGAGTTGATAAATGCGATGTCGTCAACCACCTTCGTCAGGTTCGGGAAGATCTCGCTGACCCACGCGCCGCTCTGGCCATAGCGCTTGAAGGAGAACACCGGCGGAACGATGCGCGAGTTGTCGTAATTTTTCTCCGGGTTCAGGCCTTCCAGGTCTTCTATGGAGAATATGTCTCGTGCCAATTTTCCGGCGTGCTTCTTCAGGATCGGCTTCGGATCGAACGTCTCCAGCTGACTTGCGCCACCGACCATGAACAGGAAGATGACGTTCCTCGCCTTGGGCGCGAAGTGTGGCTGCCTGGGTGCAAGTGGTGCGCTGAGGGCAGCCGCCGACACCGCCTGCGCACCACTCGCCTTCGGGTCCGCGAGCAGGCTGGCCAGAGCGATGCCGCCCAGGCCGAGTTCCTTAAGGAACCCACGGCGGTCCCAACCAACCGGTCGAGTTTCATAATCTACATCAGTGAACATAGATGAACTCGCTCAGGCTCATGACGGCATGGCAGTATTGTACCAGCGGGCTTTGAGCATCCAAAGCCCCCGGCTCCTTTCTTTCCTCCACCGCGCCAGCGCGCCGTTGACCGAGAAACGACAGGCCAATCTCGCGTTCTTCCGCGGTCGGTGGCCGAGAAAGAGCAGTCCGGTATGCCGACTCGATCTGCGCGCCGGGGTCGCCTCCGACTCTGTCCCGAACGCGTTGTGCGAAGCGCTTCGCCTGCTCCCACACGAAGGGCGCATTCAGCATGAACGCCGCGCTGCTTGGTGTCGTGCTGATGTCACGGACGCCGACACTTCGCGAGTTGTCCGGAAGGTCGAAGATCTTGAGGACCGGATGGACGATGAGGCGCGGCGACATGAGGTAGACGGAGCGGCGCCAGGTGTCCGGCGTGTCTTTGAAAGGTTTCTTGCGGCTGCCAATGGGAATGCTGGGTCCGTACATGTTCGTGCGCAGAGCGCCGGAGACGCTCAACATGTGATCGCGGATGACTTCAGCCTCCATGCGCAAGGGCCTGCGGTGCCACAGGTACTCGTTGTGAGCGTCGCGCTGCGCCTGAGCCATCTTCATGCCGGCCGCCTGTTTGTACACGGCGCTGTTCATGATCAGCCGGTGGATCGATTTCAAGCGCCAGCCCTCCTGGATCAGCTTCGAAGCGAGCCAATCCAACAGAGCAGGGTGCGTGGGCTCGGTACCAAGTCTGCCGAAATCATTCGGGGTGCTGACGATGCCGCGCCCGAAATGATGTTGCCAGAGACGATTGACGATCACCCGAGCCAGCAACGGACCGGCGCCATGCTCGACGTCGGTCAGCCAGTTCGCAAGCGTCCGAAGTTTCGACGCCTCGAGCTGCGCGTCCGGGCCATCCGTGGTCTCGCGATCGGGCTGCCAATCCTTCGTGCTGCGACCGCCCCGCATCAAGACGCGCAGAAACCCCGGCTCGACTGGCTTGATGGGTCGCTGCCAACTACCGCCGGCCAAGAGATGGGGTGTAGGCACCTTCACGGCTACATGCTTGCCGCCTGCGCTTGGCTTGACCTCGACTTCGTCGAAGAACACAGCCGTCAACTGATAATACTCTTCGGCCGTGATCGGGTCGATCTTGTGGTCGTGGCAACGCGCACACCCGACCGTCAGGGCAAGGAACGCTTGACCGGTCGTTGACACCATGTCGTCGAGGCGGTGAAACTTGCGATCGTTCGGATTGGAGTTGCTGCCCAGGTTCGTTCCAAGGTGCACGAACATGCCCAGGTCCCGCCTGCCGGCGGGGGAACCTTTCGGAGCGCCTCCAACCTGGTAGCGAACGAACTCGTCGTAAGGCAGGTCGTCATTGAAAGCGCGAATCACGGCGTCGCGGAATCGATACGCGTCCACTCGAATTTCGTTATACCCGTCGTGTGCTCCGACGCTCTCGCCAAACCGAGCCACATCGAACCAGTGCCGTGCCCACCGTTCGCCATAGTGTGGGCTGGCGAGCAACCAGTCAACGAGCTGGCGATAGGCGTCCGCAGAGGAATCTCGGACGAACGCCTCGACTTCGTCGGGCGGCGGCGGCAGACCGACCAGGTCGAAGTAGGCGCGGCGAATCAGCGTCCGCCGATCTGCCTCCTGCGCTGGGCGAAACTGTTTCTCACGCAGCTTCGCGAGGATGAAACGATCAATCGGCGAATGCCTCCACGCCGCCTCATCCGAACTTGCCGCCCGTGGCGGCACCGGCGGCGGATCAATATGTAGTGGGCGGAAGGCCCAGTGCCGACGTCCCGATTCGAGATCCATCGCCATCGTATCAACAGCCTGCGAATTTCTCGGATCGGGCGCGCCGAGGGCTACCCATTTGACGAAATCAGCGATGACCTCGTCGGGCAGTTTGCCGCCGGGCGGCATCCGCAGGTTGTCGTTCGCATACTTGAGGACCTCGATCAGCATCGACTGGTCGGGTCGCCCGGGCACGACGACGCCCCCTCGCGCCCCACCTCGCTGGACACCCGCCCGCGTGTCGAGCTGCAGTTTCCCCATCAGCGTCCCCGTGCGTGCGGCCTCCGCCGAGTGACACCGATAGCACCGCTCCACCAGCACCGGGCGGACCTTCTTCTCGAAGAAGTCGATAAGGCCTTTACCAGGTTCCTCGGGAGCTCCGAGCAGGCTGAGGGCGACTACGAATATGATCACGTGACTTCCCCACCTTTGCACTCGCTATTCTATTTGGATCGTAGAAAGAAATCCACCAGGGCGGACCAGGAACGAGAATCGGTTCTGGGAGTGTATCGGAGAGGAATCGAGATCCTTCAAGAGCGAATCAGGTTAGTAAGTCCTAGGTAAGTCCCACCCCTGCTGCGCTGCCCCATTCGAGAAAGAAACTTGGATTGCCTCTGCCATGATCATCGCTAGCAGCGCTGACAGAGCCATGACCGTGAGGGAGTGGGATCCTGTGCTTCAACGAAGCACCTGGGGGGGTGTGTCCCCTGTCGGGCCCCGCTCCCTGACAGTCACGGCTCTGTCAACTGGCGAAGGTTGCTTCGCTTCCTCGTGGTTGAAGCTTCCGCTTAGCAGGAGGGTTGAACGCTTCACCCGCGAACCTCCAGTCTCAACAGGCGGTCGACATTCCCGCCAGAAACATTCCCGCTAGAAACCTGGTTAATCAGACGAAGGCGCTGTGGTCACACCGGCATGCTGCGTTTGCTGTGCGTCCGACCTATGCGGGCGATCTCATCATTCCCACCCGCAATCACGAAAAGGAGAGACTCGGCTAGGAGAGGACCTCCCTCGCGATCCGGCTGATGGTTCCGCCGTCCGAGCGGCCTGAGAAACGAGCCACCATGGCCTTCATCACCGGCCCTATTGCACCCGGCCCCGATAGTCCTTGCCTCAACAAATCCCTGGATAGCAGCCCTGAGCTCGGCTTCGCTGGCCTGGCAGGCAAATAGGCGAGCAGGTACTCTGCTTCCCGCTCCTCCGCTTCCGCCAATTCAGCCCGGGATCCTTCTCGGTACTGTTCAGCCGAATCCTTGCGCTGCTTGATGCCTTTGCGCCCCAGCCGGAGAAAAGTCTTTTCGTCGACCTCTTCTCTACTCCGAATGCACTCGTTCTTGATCTCGCTCAGAAGCAGACGCAGTGTGGAAAGCTTCTCCTTTTCGCCACTGCGCAAGGCTTCCTTGACATCAGACTCGATTCGCTCCTGCGGATTCATCGTGCGGCCGAATAGGTGGGCCCCTCAGGAATTCGGTGATCATACCTCCGATAGTGAAGGGCGAGTACATCCCGACCGAAATCATTCTCGAAATCGCGCCAGACAGATGCAGCCCTGGTCGTACACGCTATGATCAGTCCATGACGGTTGAGAACGAAACAGGTCTCAAAAGGGCTGGGCCTTTCACTACACGACTCCTTGAGATAGAGCTTCAGGGCCTGATGGTCATCCCGAGTGTCCCCAAGCCAGGGGAAATGAATGGACCATCGTCAAGACCGAGAGACGTGCGGGCCTCTACAGCGCCACGTTTTTCAGCTCACCTCCATTGTGCCAAGGAACGTCTGATTCCGTCTGTCTCCCAGCTCCAACTCGGATGCACAGCATGACGAAACCACTTCGAGTGAACACACGTAGCGAATGGGTAAATATCGCAACCGATGCGATGTGGGACGCGATGCGCCGTGCGGTGATTGGCTGGCCGCTTCTTGGCGAAGACGAGAATGTCAATCGGCTTGAGGAGATGGTCGCTGATCTGACGGGAAAAGAGGCGAGCGTGTTCGTTCCCACGACTAACTGCGCCAACTTGCTGGCGATGATGGGACTTTGCAACAGTGGCGATCAGGTCATCATGGAGAGCCGGTGTCATTTGTGGTGGGTCGAGCAGCATATCCCGCGCTTGACGGGCAGCTCGCCGCGAATGTTGCCCGGAAACAAACTCGGCGAGATGGACCCCGCAGCAATCGAAACCGCAATTCAGGAACAACGATACGGCATGAGACCCAAGACAGCCGTTGTGTGCCTAGAAAATTCGCACAACGTTTGTGGCGGCGTGGCGTTGCCTCCCAGCTACGTCTCACGGACGGCGGAGGTTGCTCACAAACATAATGCCAAGCTGTTTGTTGACGGGGCGCGTCTGTTCAATGCTGCCGCTGCACACAACGTAGCGCTAGGCGAAATAGTAGCGGATGTCGACGTGCTGAGCCTTTCGCTGAACAAGGGGCTGGGAGCACCTTTCGGTGCGATGCTATGCGGGTCGAAGAACTTCATTTCGGAATCGCGAGACAACCACAAGATGCTCGGTTCTCACTCGATCCACAAAGCGGGTTTTCTCGCGGCCGGTGCTATCGTGGCCCTCGAGACCATGGTTGACCGGTTGCCGGAAGATCATGCGCGCGCGCGAAAGCTCGCTGAGCTGCTTGTGCAGAGTCCAGGTCTTACGTTAGACATGGCCACCGTCCAAACGAACATTGTCCGAGTCGAAGTCGACAACATGTCGCCATACGACTTTGCCGCTCAAGTCGAAGAAAGGGGAGTCGGCGTGATGGTCCTCGACAATCGAGCGGTCAAGTTCACGCACTACGGGATTAGCGACGAAGACGTAGAATTCGTCGCTAACGTGGCAAAAGAGGTTGTCGACGGAAATGCACGCTAGGAGTCTGCGCGGTAGAAATGATCGTAGCGAGAAAGTGGGGAATCGACGCCAGCGGCATGAATACTTGGCTCAAACCCTTATACTGGTGGGTGATAAAAACTGGGGTAATGGGGGGTGAACGCAGAGCGGTCATTGACCAGCGCCGTCGATCGTGTCCGAACCCGCTCCACGTCGTCGAGCCCAATCTCGTCCGGGCGGTCTGCCTGCTCGCCTGGATTTTAGGTGGGCGTCCTTCCGGGAGGTCCTCACAATTCGGGCTGTATTCTCTTTGTCTGTCTTGATTCTGAGTAGATTCCCGGTCTCTGAAGAACGACGCCAGAACGCAACAATAGTTGCCTGAAGAAGCACCCGACTCTCGGGGTAGAGGAACCGTCGAGGCTTCGTTCCCGTCTCTTCAGCGGCCAGTCAGGGTGACGGCGTAGACGACTGCATGGTCGAGATGAATTCGGAGCCGGTAGCGACCCGCCTCCAGATCTGCTATTTCCCTATCCACCCAGCGAACGGGATGGCTGAGATGGTCTCCAAAGATCCGAACGGCGTCCTCCTTCGAGTAGCCACGCACGCGGTAACCGCGGTCGTCGAGGAGCTCAACTCTGATGACTCCCTTCCTGGCATCGGCGTTCAGGGTGAGTCCTCTGTACGAGCTCAGTTCCATGGCCTTCAGGGTGATCTGCCCGATCTTCTCCAAGGGCCGAACCCCGGCAAACCGGTCTCGTGGCATCCGAGCCAGGCCGATGCCCGTGGGCCGGTGCTGACGATCCCGGGCCCCTTTCTGGTTCCACCGTCCGCGGTAGCCGCCGTAGTAGAAGCGGATCTCATCGGACAGGATGACGGGCGTCGCATTGCTCCAGATCCGGCCAGCGTCAAAACCTTCTCCAGGACTGGTCGGCAGGAAGGGGTCTCCCTTCCTGAAAGGGCGTTCCCAGTCCAGACCATCGCGGCTGAGGGCCAGCTCGATGGGTTGAAGGCCAGTCTGGCGGGCATCCATGATCTGAAGTAACGAAAAGTAGACGTCGTTGTAGAAAAACGCCGGCCCGCTGTGGAGCTGGACGCCTCCACTGCCTCCTCCCACGGAGACCCGTTCGACTTCTCTGGCATCGCCATCCCAGCCGTCGAACTCGTCAGGCGCCATTATGAGTTCGGGCCTGGACCAGTTGAGAAAATCCTTGCTCTCAGTTCGAACCACGGCACGCTTCCAGTGCATGGTGCCATCGGGTCCATCCAGCCAGGTCTTGGCGTAGATGGCGAAGGTCTCCCGCTTTGGATCCCAGATGGCATCGGTCACGTCGCTGGTGGACAGCGGCGGTCCTCCCAGCTCGCCGGTCCGAATTCTCGGATCGCCGGCAAAGGGGGGCTGTATGTAATGACCCTGAGATCCTCTGATAACGGGGTTTCCGGAGTGCTCGGACCAGTGGATCCCATCTGGAGAGAAGGCGACGCCGGTGCCGGGAATACTCCGGCCATCGATCTTCTCGCCTCTGGTCCAGAAGGCCGCCTTATAGCGGCGAGCTGGATCAGAACTGTGGCGATCGACCAGCACTGACGCCCCGTAGCCCCACTGCATCAGGATGTTGTTGTGCTTGTCGCCTTGGAACTGGACCAAGCCCAGGTCCGGCTTGGTCCAGTGGATCCCGTCCCGGGAGGTGGCATAGCAAAGGTAGCAGCCCGGGCACGCTTGATACCAGAGCTGGTAGTGACCGGTAGCAGGATCCCGGTAGACGCTGCAATAGGCAATAAGGGTCTCCCAAGGCTTGTCTACGGCGATCACGGGATTCTCGGCGGCGCGATCTAAGGGCCTCAGCACCCGCACCGTCCCCGGGCGATAGAGCACATCGTGATCGTCCACCAACAAGAGGGTCCGCTTTTCTGGCCCCGGCAGCGCTACGCTCGCTCTCAACAGCCCAGGCATGCACGACAGGACCAGTGCTCCCAGAACCAGAAATCCGATACTGAGGAATCGTAGGTGAATAAAGGTAGCATGTGACCATTGAGGGGAGCTAGGTTCTATCACATAGTTCCATTCGCCATGGAAGGGGTTGGGCCGCATCTTGATTCGTTTCATTTCTTCATTGGAGACTTGGCGTCCAGTG
>CAUZIZ010000025.1:0-44343 GCA_963579905.1 Acidobacteria bacterium UBA6911
CCGTCTTGGGGCAACGTCTTTGGGGTCGCCCGGTGAGCGACCCTCACGCCGGTAAATATGAGGAATAGACCTCATTGCGACAACGGGGAGGGGCAGGCGGGAACTCCGCCTCTCTCTTACCCGCGTGCTCAATGCGGGTTTCGGCGCGGACATCACCAAGCAGGGTGACTTTGTAAGCCTGGACGGCTGCACTGCAGTCGTAGGAACCGAAACCGGACCACACACCGTGGTCTCAATGCTGGATCCGGCCACGCATACGTACTGGACACCTGCCCCTGCGAAATCCCTCCTGACGACTTGATCGCCTGGTGGACTCTGAACGAGCCTGCTGGGTCGACCGCCCACGATGCTGTAGGCTCCCATGACGGGACCCATACAGAGAATCCGCTCCCGGTAGACGGAATTATCCACGGAGCCCTCGAATTCGATGGCCACGGCCGCTTCGTCCAGGTGCCTGATGACCCAGAACTCAACTTCGGAGATTCGGGAAGTTTCACTCTAGACGTGTGGATCCGTCCGAACGACCCGCAACAGGCGGTCTCGATCCTGGAGAAAAGAGATGCCGAAGGTCGGGGCTACGGCTTGAAACTCGTCGAGAAGCGCCTGGCCTTCTTCCTTGGGGACGGCTCCAACTCATCCGCCAGCTATCTCTCCACTGAGACAATCCCCTTGGATGCGTGGTCGTTTGTCGCCGTCACCGTAGACCGGTCAGAGGACAAGGGGATCGTTTACATAAACAGTGTCCCCGACGGGACCTTTACTCCCAGCGACACCGCGCCGGGCAGCACCGACAACACAGAGCCGCTGCTGATCGCCGCGGGTCTGGAGAAGAATTTCTTTTTCGGCCTGATCGACGAGGTAGAGATCTTCGGCCGTACCCTGAAAGCTACGGAGATCGCGTTTCTCTACACTGCTCTGAGCGGAGACAAGTGCGCGCCCTGTGTCGAGTTGGTAGATCTCCCGGTGGCCTGGTGGCCCCTGGACGAGATCGAGGGCTCGGTGGCGGCTGACATCGCCGGCGCCAATGATGGCGTCCACCTGAACGGTCCCACCGCCGCCCTCGGTAAGGTGGACGGCGCTCTGGACTTCGACGGCCAGAGCCAACAGGTTCAGGTAACACAGGCTGTCAGTAGCGGTGCACTGGACTTTGACGCCGACCAGAGCTTCACCATCGATGCCTGGATCAATCCCAGATCCTTCCTAGAGCGGACCATGCCCATCGTGGTAAAGCAGGACCCCCAGACTGGGATTGGGTATCGACTTTTCCTGAGAAGCGGCCGTCTGGCGTTTGTCATGAACGCCGGGGCCGCTTCAGCCCCGGCGTATTTCTCTTCCGACCCGCTCTGGACCGACTCTTCGCCGCCGGGATGGACCTGCATCGCCGTGACAGTCAAGCGGGCGATTGCCCAGCGAACGCCATCGGGACCGTTTACGTAGATGATCGCCAGCCTGAGACCTTTCCGCTCAGTACCGGCAGTCTGGTAAACTCGGGTGATCTCAGTATTGGGGGTAGTCCGGGAGAAGACTTCTTTCATGGCAGAATCGACGAGGTGGAGATCTTCGCCAGAAGCGTTGAGCAAGTTACGATTAGCCAAATCTACGAGGCCGATGCGAGAGGTAAGTGCAAGCCCTCGGAGGGAGAGGATGCTGGGGCCCCGGAGCCTTGGCGACTCGCATTGTTGTCATTCTCCTCCTGGTCGGCTTGATCGCCCTGTGGTTGCGCCAGCGAAGGCAGGCTGGAGACTCCTGATGTGACGTCGTAAGGGTCTGCGCAAAAATAACTTGGCATTTTGGCATCTCATCTTCACACCATCTTCGGCCGCTCCTCAATCGCGAAATCCTCAACGTAGACCCGGCTACGCCTGCGGTTCCTCTCAATCGTTCGCGGCCAAATCTGGCGCAAATCTGAGCGCAAATTCTACCAAGTTATTCTTGCGCAGACCCTAAGGGAACCAGGTCAAAGGTTCAATGCCGGTTTGTTCTGATACGTGCTACCACTGCACAATCTTGGGCACATAAGGTGCTTCAAGGTAGGCCACATCATCTGCAGATAGTTGGATCGCTACTGCCGCCAGCGCTTCCTCCAGATGGTGCATTTTGGTGGCGCCAATGATGGGACTGGTAATACCCGGCTTGTGTAGCATCCACGCAATCGCCACCTGCGCCGATGATATCCCCAGTTTCTCACCCAACTTGACAGCGCGCTCCAGTGTTTCCCAATCCGCATCGCTGTTGTACAGTCGGTGTGACTTGCGATCTTCCTCGGAGCGCCGGCTATTGTCGGCGTTGCGCGACCGGTTCCCTGCCAGGAATCCGCGGGCAATCGGACTCCAGGGGATGATGCCGATACCCTGGTCAATACAGTACGGAATCATCTCGCGTTCTCCTTCCCGGTAGGCCAGATTGTAGTGATTCTGCATGGCGACGAAACGTGTCCAGCCGTTGCGCTCGGCAACCGCGTTGGCCTGGGCAAACTGCCAGGCCCACATACTGGACGCACCGATATAGCGAGCTTTACCTGCCTTCACTACGTCATGTAGCGCTTCCATTGTTTCCGCAATCGGTGTCTCGTCGTCCCAGCGATGAATCTGGTACAGGTCAACGTCATCGAGGCCAAGCCGCTTGAGTGAGCCATCGATACTCTCCATGATGTGTTTGCGCGACAACCCCACTTGATTGGGCTGATCGCCCATCGCACCGCGCACCTTGGTCGCCACCACATATTCATCGCGACGATTGAACAGGGTCTTGAGCAAGCGCCCGGTAATCTCCTCACTGACCCCAAGCGAATAGACATCGGCAGTATCGAAGAAGTTTATCCCGGATTCGACAGCGTGCTGAACCATCGGGCGCGCCTGATCTATTGGCAGCGACCATTTGAGGATGGCTGGGTCGCCATATGACATCATGCCCAGACATAGGCGCGAGACCTTCAGCCCAGCCTGCCCCAAGTTGAAATAGTCCATCGTCAGGTCCTCTGCTCTCTGGGCCCTGATCGCTTCTCGAGAATTTTCATACAATCATTGATCTACTTTCCCTGTGGTTAGCTCAACTCTCCAATCGGCTGTCCTGTTCCGTCACCGATCGAATTCGCAATCTTGATGGGGCGTCCGATTGGGCTCATGTATTCCTTGTGCCAATCGATTCCGAAGGCCTTGTAAATGGTTGCGAACACATCACCCATCGTGACCTCGCGTTCCGCTACGTAGCCTCCGATTTCGTCGCTGGCCCCGACGATCTGACCGCCGCGAATGCCTCCACCTCCCAAGGCCAAAGACCAGCACTGGGGCCAATGATCTCGTCCACCCTTGGTGTTGAAGTGAGCCGTGCGGCCAAATTCACCCATTACTATGACGATGGTCGATTCCAGAAGTCCTCGTTGCTTCAGGTCTTCGAGCAACACAGGAAGGCTCGCGTCCAGTCCGGGCGTCAGCTTCTTTGAGTGTCTCTCATCATTGTTGGCGTGAGTATCCCAACCGTTCAGCTCGTGACCTGCGGCTGTTATGAAGCGGCTTCCTGCCTCTACCAGCCGGCGTGCCAGGAGCAGACTCTGACCGAAGCTGGTCCGGCCATAGGCGTCCTTGGTCTTCTCCGATTCCTGGCTCAGGTCGAAGGCGTCTCTGACCTCAGGCGCCATGATCATCTTCAGCGCCTGCTCGGTGAAGCCGTCCATCTTGGCACGCTCCGCAGCTTCCATCCGCTGGCGATAGCGGTCGTCGACAATACTGAGAAACGATCTTCGGTCCTGCAGACGCTCGAACGTGAGACTCTTGGGGAGACTGAGATCTTCGACCTGGAATTCTTTCTGGCTGGGATCGGCCCCCAATACCATCGGATCGTAGGTTGACCCTAAAAACGCCCCCTTCAGGTAGTCGCCGTACGAACCCTGCTTCCAGCCCGGGATGGCCATATGGGGCGGAACCTGACCGCGAGGTCCCATCTCTTTGGTGATGATGGCACCCAGACTGGGAAACTTCATCGCCGCCGTAGGACGGTGACCGGTCAAGGCGTAATAGGTTCCCTCACCGTGGTTGTTCTCCTCGGTCCGGACGGAACGGATCAGGGACAGCTTGTCCATTTGCCTGGCAGTGCGCGGTAGCAGCTCCGAGATCTGTATTCCGGGCACGTTGGTAGAGATAGCCTTGAAACTGCTGTTCGGCTTGGGATCCCAGGTGTCGACCTGACTCGGGCCTCCCTCCAACCAAACCAGGATGCAGGACTGGGCCTTGGCGATCTTGTCGACATTGACCCCCGCCGCCCCCAGGACACTCTTTGCCTCGAGGTATTGACTCAAATTCATGCCCAACAGACTCAGGCAGCCTGCTCGAAGAAAATGACGTCGCTTCAGGAGAGATTCAGTGAGTGGTAGACAACCTGCCATCTTCATACTATTAGACCTCATTTACAGCTCATCCATTTTACAGCTCTAGAAGGACGAGGTGTCAGAGCGAGCAGCTGGAACAAGCTGATGATAACGCAATCGTAACATGACTCCTACCCGCTGCCACAGATGCTTCGCGAACTCGACTCCGTCGCGCTCGCCACAAACGTTAGCGTACTTATGAAACGGTGTACTAAGCTAGCGGAATGCTAATTCAAGCTGACAAGCTGCGTACGCTGGTAGCCGACATCCTGAAGTCCAAGGAGGTGCGCCCGGAGGAGGCGGAACTGGTGGCCAATCAGCTCGTGGAATCCAACCTCGTCGGATACGACTCGCACGGCGTCATTCGCGTGCCGCGTTACGTCAGAGCCATCGAAGGGGGCAAGATCAATATCAATGCGATCATCAAAGTGACCCGCGAATCCCCGTCCTCCCTGACGATCGATGGGGATTGGGGACTGGGCCCGGTGGTGGCGGGCGAAGCCTTGCGTCTGGCCATCGAAGGCGCGACCAGGCAGGGAGTGTGCTATGCCGGGGTACTCAACTGCAACGATGTCGGGCGTCTCGGCACATACACTACGAATGCCGCGAGGGAAGGCTTCGTCGCAATCATGATGGTCAATGACGGAGGTGCCCATCCGCACGTGCCACCTTGGGGCGGAATAAGCCCGCTGCTGAGCACGAATCCGATTGCCGCCTCGTTTCCACGGGAAGGCGGTGAGCCGCTGGGGATTGATCTCTCCACCAGCATCTGCTCGGGCGGCAAGATCCAGGTCGCCCTGAAACGGGGACAGATGCTGCCGGACGGCGTCATCATCGATTCGGAGGGCAGGCCTACAAACGACCCCGAGGATTTCTTCGGCATTCGCCCCGGCGCCGTGCTGCCACTCGGATCGCCAGTTGCGGGGCACAAGGGCTTCGCCCTCAGCCTGATGGTCGATATCCTTGCCGGAGCATTGAGCGGAGCGGGATGCAGCGGCAGCGGAGGCAGAGATGCACAAGGCATCTTCCTGCTTCTGATGGACGTGGATAGCGTGACCGATCGAGACAAGTTCAACACCCACGTCCGGGGGCTTGTCGATTCAATCAGATCGGTACCTGTCGCACAGGGGGTTGATGAAATTCGGATCCCGGGGGAGCGGCAACGCTCTATCAAGCAAGAGAGACTGGATCAGGGTATTGAGATCGAGGAAATAACTTGGTCGGAGCTCGCCCAGATCGCCCGTGATCTGGGGGTCAGGGCGACAGCTTAGTACTCCCAGGAAGCACTGACCTGAAACTTCAAAGAATCGTCTGCACGTCTGAACGTCGCACGTCCCTTGTCTGTGAAAACCGTGGCACGGCCATCACGGGTAGGGATGCCCGTGCCACTACGGGATGTTGACGTTTCTTCCTGAATGATCCAGCGCAGCCGGAGGCCGCACTAACCTGAAACTTCAATAGGCTCCGGTGCGTCGACGTGGGTTCGGTCTCCAGGCCGAAGTATTCTTCTTTTTCGAGCCTTTGACTCGATACACGGCGGCCTGGAGACCGCCGCCTCGGCCGGGACTCCAAGTTTCTTTCTCGAATGGGGCCAGGGCTTCCTGGGGGCGGGACTAAGCGGAAACTTCAACCACGAGGAAGCGGAGGGAGCGGGGCCCGACAGGGACCATACTCCCAGGTGCTTCGTTGAAGCACAGGATCCCACTCCCTCACGGTCATGGCTCTGTCAGCGCTGCTAGAGATGATCATGGCAGAGGCAATCCAAGTTTCTTTCTTGAAACCTGGAGACGAAAGCTACTTAAGGGCCTCCACTGCCTCTGGCTTGGCACTCTTGAGCGAGCGAATCAGAGCCTCGACTCCGAGAATAGACTCAAGCCCCTCTTCCGCGGACGTGCTCACCGGGTGCCTACCGTCCAAGGCCTCCAGAAAATGGTCTCGCTGGTCCCGCATTACATCTAGCCGATCAGGGGTAAAGGTCTGCTCACTTGGCTTCCCAGACTCTCGATCGCCATGCTCGACGGTATTACGAACCAGATCCACGTGGAGGTAGCCCAGCTCTCCCTGGAAGGTGTACGAGCAGCGCCCTGGATGGGCCACGTAGTCGATGTGCAGTTCTGCAAGTCTGGCGGAGGGATATTGGATTACGGCGCTGAGTAGATTGGGATTACTTTCCAGGGGAAATCCCGGCACCAGAACGCCATGGGCATAAACAGATTCAGGTCGCTCTCCCAATATCCAGAATGAGGTATCGAAGCCATAGACATAGTCCAGAGCGGCCGAGCCAAAAAGGGTCTTCTGATGTCGCGACCGGGACAGACTCAAGGTCTCGTAGGAACCCACCTCGAAACGCGCGAAACAGACTCGGCCGATCACGCCATCGTCGATCAGTTTCTTGGCGTAAAGCATTTCGGGCATGAAGCGCTGGACGAATCCGACGTTGAGGAGCCGCCCGCTCTGGAGCTGAGCCGCGATCATGGAGCGTGCTCCCTTTCCGCTGTCGGAAATCGGTTTCTCGCAGAAAACATGCGCTCCCGCCTCCAGCGCAGCGCAGGCCAGAGTGGCGTGAGAAGTTGGGGGTGTCGCGATGACAACGATCTGGGGCGACTCGGCGACTGCTTCCTGGAAATCATTCCACTGGAGAACTTCGGGCGCAATCTCCGCCGCCTCGGCTAGTCCCTCAGGCCTAGCATCACAGACTTCTACCGATAGATCTTCCTTTTCCCGCAGCAGTCTGAGATGTCGCAAACCTATCGAACCAGTCCCGACAACAAGGGCTCTTTTCCTCATCCTTCTCGTATCCGTTCCGACCGGTTAACTGACAAGTAGGACTCTGACTCCACCAGGCGGGACCTGCACCCTGAACCGGTTCCCTTCTGTCCCCAAGACACGATCTTCAATCAGGTCTCGCACTCCAGAAAACTTCCACCGGGGGGCTAGCACAGTTTCGGCAGCTCGGGGCTCTAGGTTGAACACGAACATCAGCATGCCCTCTTGTCCTTGGGCCAACTGGACGATGATTCGATCGCCTTCCGTCGCGACGGGTGGCTCGACACCCAAGGATCGAATCAGGGGAATCATCACCTGATCGCGAGCCGCGCTGTCGAAAGCCTCCCACAGAGGTACCGTGATCCAGGTAAAACGGCGATCGGGAGTCTGCATTCCCACCACCTCATCGCCATACCAGGCCACCGGCTGAGCCTGCCCTGAGAGTTGCAGACCGATGTAGTTGCACTCTTGGGTTATCGAGGCCTCACCCATCTGCAAACGCAAACGATTGGAGCCATCCTGGATATCCTTCGTATCCACCCGGCTGTGATCCAGTGTCTTCACGCCAAACAACTCGGACAGACCCTCCGGCGGGTCGTAGCTGAAACGGCCGTTACCGCTGTTGGTCCCGAAGGGACCGTCCGCGACCAGACGGGGCCCCTGGACAGAGCTCACCGTCTTTCTTATCTTTTCGACGAGCTCTTGATCGAGCACGGCCATCTTGGGAAGGTACACCACCTTATAACGGCTCCAATCCATGCGGGGACTAACGACGTCTACTGGGATATTGTGCTTCCACAGCGTCCCGTAGGTGCCCCTCAGAGTGTCGCGGTAGTCCACCCCCGCTTTCCCGAACTGATGCAACAGATCACTCTTCTCGTGATAGACGATGGCCACCTCGGCCTTGGATACCTTGAGGGGAAGATGTGGCTTCAGCTTTTCGATCTGACGGGCCGCTTCTTCCGCCGCTGCCAAACGGGGTAGCCGTACTCCACCGAGGGAAACTAGATTCAGGCCGGGAGCCTCAAAGCTCATGTACTCTGGCCGATACTGCCAGAAAAGGGCGCCCGAGCCGCCTCGTGCCAACGCCATCCAGATGTTGATACTTATCTCCTGGGGCGTTGTCTGTTTCTTGTGGTGCATGCTCCCGGGATTCATCCCCGCATAGATCTCCTCATACCACCAGCGACCGCCGACGCCGATGCTCCGCGACCAGTCGGTGGCGAAACAGATGTCACTGAAGCGGTAGGGATCGTCACCGGTGAGAACACCATTGCTGCGTGATGAGAAGCCCCAGGAGTCAAATTTCCTGGCGCTGAGCTCATCCCAGATTCGGGGAAAATTGGCCCCATGCCCTCTTATCTCGTGTCGATCATCCAGGTTGCGGACTACCTCGACTTGCCACTGGACCTGGTCCCGAAGGTCGTGGTTTTGAAATTCGTGCCACAACATCATCTCGACGATGGCTGAGTACGAGCGAGCCGGCTCGACATCCTCCCAGTCCCGGTAGCGCCGATGCAGCTTCTGGTTCAACTGCTCCAGCGTGAAACGCTGCTTCAGCCACTTGCGATAGGCCGAGATCGAGTGCTCGCAGTAGCAGCCTTTGGGAAAACCGTAGTGTAAGGCCGCTGGCGCCACGCCGTCCCAGACACTCCACATGAAGAGATTCGGCGCGTCTTTGTAGCGGGAAACTACGGTGCGTAGGAGGGCCTCCCCGTACTCACGCCACTTGGGATGATCGTAGCAATGCCACTGCCGGCCCTGGGGAGCAGCGTTCCCAGCTCTGGATACCGCGACCTGCCCCTCGCTCGAGACCACGCGCATATCGGGATGCCGACGCCTCATCCACTCGGGAGCCGCTCCGTGAGTAGCAAGGGTGATATCGAACCAGACCAGCAAATCATGTTTATGGGCCAGCTCAAAGAAGCGGTCGAAGTCCTCCAGCTCGTACTTGCCAGGCTGGGGCTCCATCCAATTCCAGAAGGAAAAGGTGCGGACAATGCGCATGCCCGAACGTCGGATGTCTGCGAAGTCCTTGTCCCAGAACTCTTGGGGCGGCATCGGCGCCCGGTAGTACTCGACACCAAGAAGAAACTCCTTGGATAGGCCCGGGCGTTGTTGCGAAATAGTCGAACCCGCGCCCATCGGCCAGGTGCTTGCTGTGACTGCTGTACTGGAGAGTGCTAGAAACTTCCTTCGATTCATGGGCTAAGTATACAATTTCAGTGAGGTAATCTTCAGCTAGAGATTTTGTCGAAACAAACTCGCACTTCCACCCAAGTCTGTTCTTCAGCCTAGCCCGCCACCGGGAAGCGGTGGTCCATTCGAGAAAGAAACACTTGGTTAACAGAGATTTTGCTGTTTTCCGACTCTCTCCTCGAAACCTGGGCTCATTTTGCTAACGGCTCAAGTCGTTCGCGGCTCTGTCGGACTTGGCTTCGTAACGCTGGTAGTTCACCCATTGGCGGCACCTTCGGAGGACGTGCGACGTTCAGACGTGCGACGAATTCTTGAAGTTTCAGGTTAGCGTCCCGAAGTAGGTAACCAGATCTGTCTTGGCTGGCGTTGCACCTAATTGCCTGATGAGGGTGGCCACTTGCCCTCGGTGGTAGGAAGCGTGGTTGACGACGTGCTGCATCAGCTGCTTGAGCGGGAAAGCGGAGACCCCTCCGTCTGGTTGAGGCACCGACACCGAGCGGTCTACATCTGTCAGCACAGCGGTAAACGAGCGCATGTCTTGCTCCACTTCCTCCCAGCAACTGGCCACTGAGGCAACGTCAGGAAAGTCGTCCGGTTTCAGGGGAGCGACTGGACTTCCCTGCCAGACTGAAAGCCAGCGGCACTCGGCACTCATCATATGAACGAGCGTGTTGCGGATCGAGGGAAAACTACTGGAGAGGTCCCGAAGAAACTGCTCCCCGGTCAACTCGGAGACCGCACCCATCATCTGATTCTTGGCCCAGTAATTGAACTCGACCAGTACTCTCAGGTCGTCAGAATCCATCAAGTCCCTCCCCTGTCTGTGTGCAATTCTGGGCTTCGGTTCGTATGTTGATCTTCAGACACGCGACCCGGCTCGGCGATGCAACCAGACCGCCAGGCTGAGTGGTGCGATCGCGAGATATGTCTGCGCAAAGCTCCCCTTGCCAACAAACAGTATGGCGTCTACTGCCTTGCGGATATCCACATATTCCCCCAGACCCGGAGCTGATCGCAGCAGCTTTCCACCCTTCGAGATCCTGGTCCAGGTGATGTCTGAACACTGCAGCTGCCGGAACGGTCGTCTTGGGACGCCGCAGGACGGCCTCGGGCAGGAGGTGTCGCACCGCCCCTGGCACAGAATTTCCTTGTCGACCAAATAGGGAACCGGAGGAATGGAAAAGACATACCTCACCAAACGCAGGTCGAAAAGAGGTTGGCGCACTTCGACCGGTGCAAACGTCATTCCTGAATCGTCCATCTCGAAGCCATGCGGTCGATAGGTGCTATTCTTGCGAACGTAGGACGCCCGGCGGGAGAGTGGCGAGGACCCTGGGTCGAAGAGAAGCCTTTCCCGCCGCTCCCGCAGTTTCAGCCAGGCCTCGAACTGGGGATTCAACCAGGTAGGGTAGGTGGGAGAATAGCGCGAGCTGAATATCCGTCGCCGCAGAGCGTCGGCAAAGAGAAGCAGGGGCCAGCGCCGATAGGAAACTGAAAAGTGAACAGCGTCCAACAGCAGGCGCCCCCAACGTAAATCTCGGAGAAGATCCAGGAAATACGAATGTGACAAGCGTCTCAAAATCGGATCGCCGTTGTTCCCCATCAAACAGACGCGACAGCGCCCCGCCATACGCTGCCACTCGTGAATGAAGGTAGCGCCAAGAGGACCATCAATCCCTGCCGGTGGATGGCCTTCTGGACGATAGTCACTATACAAGACGTAGTCATCCTCGAGGGGAGTGTAGTGAATGGGTATCCCCAGTGCCTTCGCCGCCAGCTCCGCGTGGTTGTACTCATCACTTTGAGTGACGCTGTCCCATCCAACGGTGTAGGCATGCAGATCGAATCGATTGGACCCTTCTGCCAGAACATCCCGAGCCGCAGCCGTGACTCCTGTCGAGTCAAGTCCCCCGCTCATCAAGCTTCCTACACGAGGAGTCCGTAGCCGATCGGCCACCGCCACCCGCAGCAATTCACTGAAATGTTCGACGTATTCTTGGGGGCGCTTATAGCGTATGGCTTTATCATCCGGGAAGGTCCAGTACCGCTTCAGAGTCACTGTTCCCTGGGAACACGTGAGTGTGTGTCCGGCCGTCAGGCACCTGACGTCAGAAAAAAAGGTCGTGGATCCATCTGAATTAGCTCCGAAAAGGAGAAAATCAGCAAGGGAGAGCGAGTTCGGCCCGGTGGAGACGCTGGGATGTTGGAGAAGACAAGACAAGTTGCTGCTGAAGATGAATCTGGATCCAAGGTGAGCGTAGTAGAAAGGCTTCAGGCCCTGATGATCGCGAACGCAGAGGAGACGCTTGCGCGGCTGATCCCATATCGCAAAGGCAAAGTCACCGAGCAGATAATCTACACAGGAGAGTCCCCAGGTATGATAGGCGTGTAAGATCAACTCGACGTCGGCGGCCGTATCGGCTGGCTGGCGTCCGCGACTCTTCAGCTCTCGAAGGAGGTCCATGCGCCCGTCAATCCGGGCTTCGGCCGTGATCCAGACTCGGTCGTTCAGGCAACAGGGTTGCCGCTCATTGTGGGATTCGGGCGTGGTACAGAGCAGAGCGTGACCGAGCCCTATGCAGTCCTTCGACCAGGTCTGCTGGCCGTCTGGGCCCTGGTACGCCATGCTTTGGGTCAGCCGTTTCAGCCACCGCCGATCGACCGGGGCTCCGTCTAGCTGGAGGATACCGACGATGCCGCTCAACACCCTTCAAGGACTAGGGACTTGGACGAGGAGAGAAAGCCGAGGAAGATCACCGTCAGGGATCGATCGTCGCGGGGGGGGCTGAAATGTGACGCCTCTCCGAATTGGATATGTCACGATGACTCCATGGCACCATCCGGGTTGGCAGCTACCGGATTCAATCGAGTAAGATCCTCCACACTCCCGTGAATTACCAGTTTCTGTGGTGTGTAGACCTTCTTTTCCTTCTCATCCTGCCTGGATTTAGTCTCTGGCTGATCCATCTTAGATCCTCAATGACTAGCGGGCGTCCACTTCCGATTCCGACCATATCAGAATAGGCAGGAGTCGGGACCACTGTCAAGACTTCGTTTTGACTCAAACTGGGACAGAAAAACGCCTACTACCAGACCGCGTAGCAAGACCGTACCAACCTGGGTGGTGGGCACCTGGGCGGCGTCCCGTCCAACTGAATCAACTATACTTTGTATATAAGGTAAATTCAGGTACTCCCACACCAGTGGAGAAGACCCTATCCTCTCCAGGGAGGCCGCGATCTCCGAACGGCTTTCGGCCACCGGCTGACCGATGTCTGCAGACTGAAGACTCCGGCAAGAGGTGTTCAAGACCTCGGCGGGCAAACGGTTTGCGAATGCGCGCCGGACGAGCCAGCGCGTTTGGCCTTTTCGATAGAATTGAGACTCCGGAAACCCCAGACAGAATTCTAGAACACGCTTGTCCGCAGTGGGATCCCGTACTTCGATCCCAAAACCTGCTCCCAGGTCAAACCAACGGGAGCCAGACTTGGTCCGCCCAGGGCCGAGCATGGCGTAGCGATGCGCATGGGAATCCGTCCAACCGCTGAATGTCGGATCGGATCCTGCTTCTTTCATGCGATGTCCCAGCTCCAGCTTCAGCGCAAAGTCCGGCAGGATAGGCGAGTAACTGCGCCAGGGCTGTCGGCCTCCCTCGAACTGGCGAAGACGTCGGATCCAGGCAAGCGAATACCAGGGCCGCAAGATACCGTGTCGGATTGCTGGCCAGAGACCACTAGAAGCACGTAGCGCTCGTAACTCCAACCAGCAATCTCGCCACTTTCGAGCCTTCATCAGCCCTCGCAGACAGGCAGCGCTGTCACCATTCCACGAGACTGTGGCATTATCAAACTGCCCCGTTAGCAGCGTGCCGATTCCCTGCGCCTGGGCGGCCTCCAGGAGAGCAATTATCCAGTGGGCATTGGTCGCGTTTATGCTGGGATCGCCATACAGATCAAGAAAGCGCAAAGCGCCCGACAGTGGGGTGACATGAGCCGCATCCAAATAGGTGACATTGATATTTCCAACGAAACGCCGCGTGGCCTCGATGTAGGGCGTCTCATCTCCGATCTTTCCTGACGTGATATAGGGGGTAACTGCGTACTTTGGTACGGCGCTAAAGGCTTGAATCGCTCTGCTCTTGCGCTTCATTTCGGGCGACGCAAGAACGACCACGGAACCGGAGTCGAGGCCGCCGCTCAGGGTGACCGCGGACTCTCGGTAGCTCCGTAGACGACAGCGGACAGCCTCAGAGTAGATCTCCAAAAAGCGGTCGACATATTCCTGGTCTCTTCCCAGTCGTACCTCCGGTGCGTGTCAGAGGAACCAGTAGCGGCGGGCGTTCGCCCCGTCAGGTTTTACCTCCAGGAGATGCGCCGGCGGAAGCCCTTTAACGTCTTCGTAGGATGTCCGTGAGCCGTACACCGGCCACGCCACCAGGTATTGCGAGGTGCAATTCGTCAGGCCTCCGGGGCACTTCAGATACGTTCAGCAGACTCTTGATTGAGGAGGCAAAGGCAACGAAGTGCCGGTTCTGGTGATAGTACAGGCTGGTGTTCCCGTGGTGATCACGTGCAAGGCACAGGGTTCGGCGGCGCGGGTCCAAGAGGGCGAAGCCCCAATCACCGAGCAGACGATCGCAACAGTCCGGGCCCCATTTTTGATAGTCCTTCAGGATGAGTGCCCCATCCGGTGTGTGGCCACGCTCCGAATGAGCGACGTCTAGAAGATCGAACAGTTCGAGACGGTTGTCGATCCGCGCACCAGAAACCAGTACCAGACGACTCTCAGTATCCACCAGGGGACATTCCTCGTAGAGCGACTCAGGAGTGCTGTAGCACAGCTAACATCCGAGGCCGACTGGTCCTGCCAGATGTAATCCACCGGCGTCTGCCTGCCAATTCACCTCGGCATCTCGCATCCGGTGCAGCGTCTGGGAATCGACGATGGGCCAACACGCGACCGTTGCTGCTATAAGCTCCAGCCCTTGCGGTAGTCCTTGTGGATGAGCTGCTGGGCGGCTGCTGAGTTGGTGATGCTTAGAGAGGGAGCATCCCACTGAAGCGTTTGGCCACTCCGGTAGGACACGACTCCCAACAGGACGGCCTCGCTCAGGGCCCCTGAGTAGTCGAAGTTGCAGGTTGTGGTGCCGCCCGTTTTGATCGCCTGAATCCACTCCTGGTGATGACCGATCGACCTGGGAATAAACGGATCTGGGGGCTTGAATCCAGCAAATTTTTCGACCGGCAGCAACATGTGCTTCGTGTAGTTGGAAAGAATCATTCCCTCGGCTCCGACGAACAGCTGGCCGCTCTTCCAGTCCAGTGCCTCGCCCTTGGCATCCTTGAGTTTCGCCAGGATTCCGGGCTTGTTTCCCCCGTCGTACCACTTCAAGGTCACCGGAGGCAGGCTTTCCCTGGCCGGATATTCGTAGGTAACAACCAACCCGGAAGACGTACTCTCCAGCAGCGGCGGGGGGCCTGCCGCCGCGATTCTACTCGGGTGCCTCAGTTTAAGCGCCCAATGCGGAAGATCCATCCAGTGGCAGGCGAAGTCGCCTAGCGAGCCGGTTCCGTAGTCCCAGAACCAACGCCAGTTGAAGGGATGTACGACGATCGTCGAGCCGTCCTCCTTGAGACTCTCGCAATAGGGGCGAAACGGCGATGGTCCCAGCCACAGATCCCAGTCGACATGACTGGGCTGCTGTCTGCCCGTAATCAAGCGCCGTCCGGAATAGTCAACTCCAACCCAGACGTGGACCTCACGAACCTCCCCGATCGCCCCGCTCTGAACCAACTCGACTACCAGCCGATAGTTTTCTTCGGCGTGAATCTGAGTGCCCATCTGGGTGACGAGTCCCTCCCTGGCCGCCAGTTCGGCCAGCCTTCGGGCTTCGTAGACCGTGTGCGCCAGGGGCTTCTCGCAGTAAACGTGCTTCTTCAGCTTCAAGGCCATCGCTGCCGCCGGAGCGTGGGAGTGGTCCGGAGTGCTGACCACAACGGCATCTATGTTTTCCGCCTCTTTCTCCAACATGACCCGGTAGTCTCGGTAACGACGAGCGTTTGGATACTTTGCCCCGGCTCCCTCGAGTAGATCGAGATCGATGTCGGCAAGAGCCACGATGTTCTCGGTCGAAACGCCCTTCAGGTTGGACGCCGCCTGATTGTGGACGCCGATGGAGGCAATATTGAGCTTCTCCAACGCCGACCCTGATCGGACTGCGGAGAACAGGGGTACCGGGAAGCCCAGCGTCGTCGCGGCAAGAGACGACCTCCTCAAGAATTCGCGACGACCTACTAGTTGAACCATTTCATGCTCCTAAATCTCAGATAAGGATCTACCACAAATCACTCCTTTGAAACTCCCGGGGATATTCTCGAAGAAATCAGTTCGTGCTGTCAACAATCCTACTTTCCTCTTCGGGCATGGCAAACGGTCACGGCCTCCAGCTTGCAATGCCGATGATGATGGGACAAGCTTTCGAGGTCCTAACCTTCGAGCATCTCACACTATGGGCAAAGCTCCGTTGGAGATAGATCGGCGCGATTTCTTGACCAGTACCGCGGGAATCGGGATGGCAGCGCCACTCACTCTGGGCTCGCCTTCTCGATCTAGGCCGGCCTGGCGAAAGGAAGAAAGAATGAAGATCACAGGCATGAGGACCTATAGATTTAATGTCAGCACGGGCAGCAGCAGCCGGAAGAAGGGTCCGAGACAAGCCATCTATAGCTCCTTCAAAACCTGGATTTTCCTCAAGATCGAGACCAACACAGAGCACTCGGGCTGGGGCGAAGCAAGCATCGAGTGGCTTTCCCCCGTGGTTGAAGCCACTCTCCAGGGATGGGAAGAACTCCTGATCGACCGCGACCCGCTGGATGTCGTTGCCATCTGCGACGACATCACGGACCGCCTTCCCTGGAAGGGAGGCCCGGTTCTGGGCTCCGCTATTGCGGCCATAAACATGGCCCTGTATGACATCGCGGGCAAGGCATGGGGGGTCCCCGTCTATCAAATTCTGGGAGGAAAGAAGCGGGACCGGGTGAGGGTCTACAATGGAGGAATCAACTTCGAGTCCGTCGATCAGGCTCGCAGCCAGGCCCGTGCCGCCGTCGCATCCGGTGCAAGGGGACTGAAGGGAAACCCTCTCGAGTCTCGCACCTGGCCGATGGATCAGCAGGCCCTCGAGCACTGCGTCGAGGTCGTGGCAGCCGTGCGGGACGAAGTAGGGCCCCATGTGGATCTCATGCTGGACACCCACGGCAGCCCCACCCCTGCCCTCGCCATCACCTTTGCCCGAGCGCTGGAGCCCTATCGTCCGCTGTTTCTCGAAGAGCCCTGCAAGGTGGGCTCGGTAGCGGCTCTCCAAGAGATCTCAGCCCGAAGCCCAGTCCCTATAGCCACCGGGGAAAAACTCTTCTCCTTCGGCGAGTTCAAGGAAATAATCGACCGGCGCGCCTGCGCCTTCCTGCAGCCGGACCTGAGCCACAGCTTCGGAATCAGCACATTCCTCGCCATTGCCCGGCTGGCCGAGGAAGCTCAGATGCTTATGGCGCCCCACAACGCCTCAGGACCCGTGCACTTTGCCGCCTTGCTCCAAGCCGATGCCACTATCAGTAATTTCTTGATCCAGGAAGCCTGGAATCTGGAGAGCTTCGACACCTACGTAGATCCTGGTTTCAGGCTCGACGGAGGACACATCAACCTCGAAGATCGGCCGGGTCTGGGAATAGAAGTCAAAGAGGCCGACATCGCGAAGCTGCCCAAAGACCAGAGCATGAGCTATCGCCAGTATCGACACGAGGACGGCAGCTGGAAAGGCTGGTAAGCAAGATCGACCAAGCCGACATTTCCCTGGGTTCCAGTTTAAACGTTTCAGGTTTCCGAACCAGTGGCACGGGCATCCCTGCCGTGATTGTCGAGCCTCTGGCTCGACGGGCTGGCCATCACGGCAGGGATGCCCGTGCCACTGTGAGGATACTGAGGTTCCTTTCTGCGTGGGGTCAGCGCCTCTTGGGGTGGGAAGAAACTTCCGCGGGTCCAGCTGGATGCGATAGTATGGAACAAATTGTGTTCGCTGCTCCCGCCTGCCAGGGGAATAGCTGCGGCTGAAGCGATGGGGAGGGCATCGAGCCGACCCAGCACCAAACTGCTTCATCGTGCGAGGCTCGGCCGAGGGAAAAGAAACAAGACGAAAATGACCACGAGACAGATCTCTACGGTTGCATTCCTCCTCCTCTTGGGGACCGTCACCCCTGTGGCCGCCCAGACTTCGAATGGGCACACGTTTCAGGATCTCCTGCCCAATCACGTTGGCAATAATTGGACTTACGAGGGTTCGGGCTTTGCAGTCGATGGAACTCGGCGCGAAATTTTTGCGGTCCGACGAAGCGGCGGCTGGGTTTACTTCGAGGGAGTGCCTGGCTGGGGAGACGGCTGGATCTGGGAAAGCGGCATCAACGCCCGCGCCTGGGTCTGGAATCCCAACCGTCGGACCTTCGCCTTCTGGGCGGACCTTGGGGTAGGACAAGGTGGGAGTTTTACGGTCGATCAGGATGCTGGAATGGGTTGCTGGGACGGAGCCACCTACATGATCAGCAACGAGGACTTCACTGCGGACACTCCCGTCGGGACCTTCAACCAGGCCTTGGAGATTACTCTGGTAAACCAGAATTGTGCCGACGCCGGTGTTACCAGGGTGGTCTTCTCTCCGAACTTCGGGATTGTCGAGTATGAGACCCAGTCGATCGGTGGCCCGCGCCGTTGGGTGATCCAGCACGCCGTCGTCGATGGACGGGAATACAACGCCGACCCATTCAGGGGAGGGCTTAGGAGCTCGGCCACACTCGACAAGGCGGTCTATACGGTGGGTCCGACGACGGACGGCACGATCCAACCCGATACGATGTCAATCCAGTTGGAGATCGTCAACGGGACGGACAACGCAATTGACTACACGTATTTCAGCGGCCAGACATTCGATATCATCATAACCGACTCAGAGGGGACCGAGGTCTACCGCTGGAGCTTCGGCAAAGCGTTCATCCTGCCGGTCATCCAAAAGCAGCTGCTACCCGGGGAGCGAATCCGGGTGGGAGACGAAATCGAGCTCAGAAACAACGAGGGGGATGTGCTGCCTCCGGCCGATTACAAGGTCGAGATCGTACACGTCGGGCGGGGCCTGGACGTGTCGGTCACCACGCCGTTCAAGATCGAGGACTAGCAAAGGCTCCTCTGGCGCGACAGCAACGGACAACGCGAGGGGGAGCGATGGTGGAGCGAGTTTTCTGTTTTTGTGCCTCCTGTACCTGACATCGTGCAGCTCTTCACAGGCCAGCGAAACAAGGGAGTCGACCGTGGTTCAGCAGACCCTGATTGACGTCGATCACAATCTAAGAATCCCAACCTGGAGTGTGGATTCCGAAAGTATCAACCTCGAGACCTCGCACCGCTGGCGAGTCCACAAATATGTGTTGCATGGTGGCCGCCAGGAGGGTGTCGACATGCTCCTGGTGGACAATGGACGCCTCTCCTTCAAGGTCGTTCCCACCCGCGGCATGAATCTGTGGCAGGCGGAGTGCGCAGGCCTGCGATTGGGATGGGATTCTCCAGTCAAAGAGGTTGTCCATCCGCAGTTCGTGAATCTGAAAGCTAGAGGTGGCCTGGGATGGCTTGAGGGGTTCGGCGAATGGATCAGTCGCTGTGGCCTCGAATCCAACGGCGTACCCGGCAGGGACGAGGTTGTCAACAACACCGGCGAGACCATTAGCGTTGACCTCACCCTTCACGGGAAGGTCAGCTATATCCCAGCACGCAGACTGGAAGTGGTAATCGATCCGCCCCCTTCCAGAATGATCCGGGTCCGGGCTGTGGTAGATGAGACCATGATGTTCGGCCCGCGCCTGCGACTTATCACTGAAATTTCGACTGAAGTGGGTTCGACCAGATTGACGATTCGGGACGAGGTCCAGAACCTGGCCGCGACGCCCCAGGAAATTCAGCTCTTGTACCATTGTAATTTCGGCCGCCCTCTGCTGGAAAAAGGGGCCCGTCTGGTGGTGCCGGCCAAACGAGTCACACCCCGTGACCAGCGGGCTACCGACGGCGGGATGAGCAGCTGGAACCACTACAGTGCCCCACAGCCAGGCTACGTCGAGCAGGTCTATTTTCTAGATCTGGCAGCTGACGCTGAGGGACAAACCGAGGCTCTTCTTCAGAATGCCGACGGGAGCCGGGGAGCGTCACTGCAGTTTTCCCTGAAGCAGCTTCCCTACATGACGCTGTGGAAGAATACCACCGCTGAGGTGGATGGCTATGTCACCGGGCTTGAACCAGCAACGAATTATCCCAACCTGCGCAGCACCGAGAGGAAGCATGGCAGGGTGCCTCTTCTCCAGGGAGGAGAACGCTACCACGCCAGCGTCGACATCATCGCCCATCTCTCCTCCGAAGAGGTTGGGGCAACCCGGGAGCGGATCCAGGCACTTCATGCGGCACCGCCGATTGTCGACGAGGAGCCTCAAGACTAAGGCAAGCAGGATCTTAATCCTACCTCAGACGTGCTGGCGCCATTCGAGAACGAAACTTCGGTCGAGGATAGACGACATCGTGCGTCACTCCGTGGGGAAGAGTTGTCCAGCGCTCTCCTCGGAACTTGGCCTCATGTTGCTAACGGCTCAAGTCGTTCGCGGCTCTGTCGGACTTGGCTTCGTAACGCTGGTAGTTCACCCGTTGGCGGCACCTTCGGAGTACAGGAGACATGCGACGTTCAGACGTGCGACGAATTCTTGAAATCTCAGTCCCGAAACCGGAATGAGTACAGGTCCGCGTTCTTGATCTCGAAGCGTACCTTCAACCCCTTCAAAGGCGCCTGGCCGACGTCTTGTCCCCCCTTCCAGGACACGGTCTGCTGCAGCGAATCCCCCTGGAGCGGCTTGGAATCGTCCAGGGAAAAGCTCTCGATAGGCCTGCCCCTCTCATTCTGTAACTCTACCCTAATACTGCCTCCTGGCCTGGTGGTGAAATTGACCTCGAGCCGCTTCCCAGAGAAAACCAGGACCTTGGTAATCAAGTTTCCCCCGTCGGATCCAGCCCGAGCCGAGACGAAGCCGTCCACACGGTAGGTGAATCGGCGGAGGCGACTGTCCGGACCTTCATAGTAGGCTTCGCTGGCATACATCGAGAGCTCCTTGGGCTTGCCAGGAAGTGAAAGGATTCCCCAGGTCATGTAATTGCTGCGGTTACCGCCACGATCCTTGGGCGCATCTTCAGGTATCAGCGCTTTGGGCCAACGATGAAAACTTTTCCCATCGTGACTAGCCATCAAGACGGGCTCGACCCGACTTCCCTCTTCCGGCAGGTAACGTGTCGGAAATCCCAGCAGTATGTGAGGGGCACGGAAGTAGGGCTGTACGGTGTTCGTATAGAGATGCTCGTTCAGGGATCCAGGGTACTCGAGCAGCACGGGATCGGTCCAGTTGACAAAGTCCCTGGATGTCCCCGTCATGATGGCACGCACTCCGTCCGCAAAGATGCGGTGATACTCTCGATAGAGGCCGATCTCAGGGTCCCAGAAGGCCAGGTTCTGAGAATCGAAGGCGCCCTCGGTAATTACCGGGTAGTCCCGGATCATGGACCAGTGGATTCCGTCGGGAGACTGGTAGATGTAGAGGCCCTTTTCACCCCGAGGCCGGCCCCGAGAGATCGCCTTGTAACGCGCCTCCGGTGGAGCCCCTGGATTGCCATCCTTGAATACCACGAAGCAGTGGGTGCCGATCCCGTCCCAGACAATGTTGTTTTTCTTGGACCCATTGAACTCAAACAATCCCAGCTCCGGACGAGTCCAGTGGATGCCATCGCGGCTCTCGGCATAACACGTCACCTCGGGATGAGCTGGCTTCTGGGTGGCCAGATCAGAGTGCGACCCCCGATAGTAGATACGGTATCGATCGTCGTCCTGGAAAAGGGTGTAGTAGGCGCTGGTATTCCCCTCCCAGGGCTTATCGGTGACTAGGACCACTTCCTCCGGCTTCGGTCTGTGAACGTACAGTTCCACATCGCCCGTGATCCTATTGACGACGTGATGATCTACGAACACTTCCAGGCGTGATCCGATGTTGATCGGCTCGGCTGCGAGGCTGGTCAGTCCAATGACGAGTATCGCGACAAGAAACACTCCCTGCTTCATCTTCGGTAATCTCCTTGAAAGAAAAGACCCTGCGATCTCGGGCTCGCGACTCATCGCCGTTCACTCCGGAATCTATCGTGTCCAACCTTCGCTCAAAAAAACTGCAGCGCTCAGAAAATCCCTCCCAAGGTAGGTCGGCACCACTCGCACCTGACGCAATCGTCAGTGAGGACTGAATTAGAATCGAATCCCTTCTGATAATCAAGGGAGTCGGCGATCTGCAGATAGATCTGACAGCTTGTCCGGATTTCGAACTTGGAAGAATCGTGGATGAGCGTGGATGGAGGCTGAGCTACCTGTGGGACCGGTTTTACATCAATCCGACAACAGCCGGAAGGGAACGACAACCGCCGCGATGACCGCAACAGGAGAGCCTTCCAAGAAGGTCGGACGATAGCACCACTGCAACACCGCATCCACCGCCGCCTGCTGGAGCAGAGGTACACCTCGGACGACGCGGGCCTCCTCGATCTGCCCTTCCTCGTTGATGAGGACTTGGAGGATGACAATCCCCTGCACTCCTTCTCTCTCGGCCTCCCGGGGATAAACGGGTTCGACCTGGTGGATCAGCTTCCTTGCCTGGACATTGCCTCCTACTCGAATAGCACCTAGCCGGGGGGGGCTTCTCAATAGTGCTGCCAGCAGAACTGTCTTCGATCACCGCAACCCGGGCGGCAGAGGTTCGAATCGGAAATACAGGATAGCGTGGTCCCGACCGGAACCAGACTGCTACCTGCTGTCCCACTCTCAAATCGATGAAGCTCAGCTCACTCCGATATGCGGCCACAATCCTCTTGTCGTCAATCGTCAGGTAAGCTCGGTGACGACCGTTCGCCTTGACCAGAATCGTGCCTATATCGGGCCCTGGTCCGGAGTCACTCCTGGTGATCTCCTCGATCTTCCCCAAGATGTCAGGGCCTTTCCACGGCTCGACCCGCGGTCTTTGTACCGAAGCTCCCTCCACGGATTGCATCCCTGAGAAAACCTGAAACAGAAAAAGTGTCAAACCGGCTAACTTCGTTGTTGGCATGGCGGGCTCCTGAGAGAAAAGGCGCAAGCTCTATCTCGGATACCGGGGCGACCTGCCTCCATTCTACCAAGGAAGGCTCGACAAGTTGCCCGGGAAATATCTCGACATGAAAAGCGCATCGCCAATATAATCGGCCGCCACCACCAAGGTCCCCGTCCTTGCATTTGCGAGTGGGAGGTAACCCGATCCACTTTTGACCGACTACGGAGGATCAGATGAGAGACCTTAACAGACGCGACTTTCTCTCCCGATCGGGTGCGGTTTTGGCAGGCGGTTCCGTCTCGACCGGTGCAGCGTGTGTTTCCAAAGACCAACCCGCTCCCCATAGCAAACGCTGGGACTTGAGAGCAGCGTGGATTGACAAGACGCTGGACGGAACGAAAGTCCGTCTGAGGGCATACAACGAGGTGATACCCGGCCCGGTGATCACGGCTCGGCCCGGCGAACAACTTCATGTGCGGGTTCGCAATCGACTCACCGCGTACGACTCTGCGGGATGGAACGGAGACCACAACGTTCCACATATGCTGGATACCACCAACCTGCACCTGCACGGTCTGGAGATCGTCCCACATCTCTTCGAGCCGGTCGGCACTCCGGATACCACGTCGGAGATGATTGCGATCCCGCCCGGGAAAGATAAGGACTATTTCTTTCAGATCCCGGACGATCAGCCGCCCGGCCTGTTCTGGTACCACCCCCACCACCACGGATCGACGGCGGTCCAGGCGGTCAGCGGCATGGCCGGGGGGATAATCATTTCAGGCGACATCGATGAAGTCCCCGAGATCAAGGCGGCCCGAGACATCCCCATCGTGATCCAGGATATCGGTCTCTTTCCCAGCGAGTCCGAGCCGGACCTCTGGCTCTATGAACCTCGGCAGAACGCGATTTGGAATACCCTCAAGAGCCAGGTCTACCTCAACGGCAGAGCGGAACCAACGCTTCAAGGAGGTTTCACAACCGGCGATTACAAGCTGCGCTATTTCCTGATCAACGGCGAGCCCTTCTACAAGGAGGTCCACAACGAGGACAACCCTTTGGATCCGGTCGGCACCCAGCTCCCGGTGCCGCGTTTCAACATGAAGCCGGGTGAGGTGGCCCGGTTCCGGATGCTCAATGCCAATTCAGATGGCGTGACACC
This sequence comes from Acidobacteria bacterium UBA6911, assembly GCA_963579905.1. Lineage (GTDB taxonomy): Bacteria > Acidobacteriota > UBA6911 > RPQK01 > JAJDTT01 > CAUZIZ01. Next base: position 23,684 of record CAUZIZ010000025.1, read on the forward strand.
GATTGTCTTCGAGGACCACGAGTTGCATCTCATCGCCCTCGACGGCGTCAACTTCTCGGAACCTCGGACGCTGCCAGTCAAGGGGATCGAAGGCAAATACGGCGATCAGCAGTTGCTGCTGGCCCCAGCCAACCGGGCCGAATTCCTGTTCAAGGCGAACGACAAACCCGGAATCTACCAGGTGGTGCAGTTGCAGCAGGATCAACAGTTCCTCATCAGCAGCCGGCGTGTGCTCGCTGAAATCGAAATCGCCGGCGATCCGGTGAGTATGGAGATTCCAGACAAGCTGCCGATTCCCCGCCGGCATTATCCACTCATCAAGACCGACGAAGTCAAGCGCACCCGAAAGGTCGTTTTCAGCATGGGGTTTCCCCCTGTCCTCAATAAGATCGTCGGCCTCGACTTCATGGTGAATAACCAACTCTACGACGAGGAAGCCATCGACATGACCGTCGATCTCGGCTCAGTAGAAGAATGGCGAATCAGCGTTCCCGACGAGCAGAACGGCGGATCCGAAGGCCACCCCTTCCACGTCCACGTTAACTCCTTCGAGGTCATCTCGATCGATGGCAAGGCCCAGCCACCAGGCACCATCCAGGACACCATTTGGGTTCAGAAGAATACAGAGGTGATCATTCGGATGAAGTTCCGTCAGTGGACCGGTAAGTCGGTCTACCACTGCCACATCCTGCCGCACAAGGACACCGGAATGATGCAGAACTTTCTCATCCGTGGCTGACAAGGGAGTCACCGAAACGCCAGGACGGGATTGAATGGCTTGGAGCAAACACTATCGGGCCTTCGGATTCGAATTCGCTTCGGAAATCGAACTGCCAGGCGTTCCAGAGGCTTCGCCCCGGGGAACGCCTGAAGTCATCATCCGGCTAAGGAGCGTCCCTGAGGAGACACCGGCGCCAGATGACCTGGGCCCGGCTTGCGAAGCCGGTCCCGGACAGTTCTTGCTGTCCATTGACAAGGTCGCCCGATACTTCGTTCGCGATGGCCGAGAAATCGTCGTAGACCCACTTCCCGGGGCAAATCGATTGGAGGTTCGCTTATTCCTGAAGGGATCGGCTTTTGGTGCGCTCTTGCACCAGCGAGGCTTAGTGCCGTTGCATGCTAGTGCGGTTCGAGTTGGGACGGGCTGCGTTGCGTTTCTAGGTGATACCCGCTCTGGAAAATCAACTTTGGCCGCGTTCCTGCGACGTCGGGGATACCAGGTTCTCTGTGATGACGGCTGTCCCTTCGAGGTTCTTGCCGAAAGCCAAGCCGTCATATGGCCGAGCTTTCCAAGAATCAAGCTGTGGGCCGATTCGTTGGAGTCGCTCGGGATTGCTGTAGATTCAGTGTTTCCGATGCACACTGAAATGGAGAAAGACGAATTGCCAGTGGAACAGATTACTTCGCAGGAGCCCGTTCCTGTCCGCCGACTGTATGTCTTGCAGGAGACCAGAAACCAGGCTCACGAGGGAATCGAACGGATTAACAGAACAGCACGACTCGAAACTCTGGTGATGAGCACCTACCGATTTGGTTTCATGGAAGAATTGAGCCGGCAACTGCCACATTTTGAATCCTGTTCCGCTCTCTCAAACAGTACCTCCATCTACCGTTTCGTGCGCCAGCGTGACTTTGGCCGAATCGACGAAACCCTGGATTGGTTAGAACACGATTTCGAAGGTATTCCTGCGTGAGAAAAGGTCGATGAGCGTTGACAAGGAGGGTGGATTCTCGATTGCCGATATCGTGGCTGCACCGGCGCTGATTCGGAAGGCGGAGAAAGCACTCAATCAGGCGACTCAAGCAGCACCCACCGATCCGGAATTGTATCGACAGCTGGGACAACTGTACCGCCGGAGAGGCGATCTGGAGGCCGCGGCAGAGGCTTTCGCAAAATGGGCTGCGCTCGCCCATGGCGATCAAAGAGCTGCCTATTCCAGCGCCATCTTCTCGGGAAATCCCCTGCCGTTTCTGCGGGAGACCGGTCTACACGCGGCACCGTTTGTCCAGATCAAGAGCTTCTTGCCTAAGTCCAGGCGACAAGAAGTCCTTGATTATGTAATCAAGAAAGAAGATTACTTCGAACCTTCTCTAGATCAGCGCCAGAATCCAGAAAAAAGAAACACCCTGGCCTTGCCCGACCTTGGCAACCTTAAGCCGATTCTTGAAGGGTGGCTGACCGACGTCGCGCGGAGCTCCTTTGCGCGTCTGGGATTGCAGCACTTCGACATCAGCAGGATTGAGACAAAGTTCACGAACCATCTAGATGGCTGCTTCTTCCGGCATCACCAGGATGTGGGCCGGAACCAGCCTACGGTGAGACGGATAAGCTACTTGTACTATTTTCACCGTGCTCCGAAGCGCTTCGAGGGCGGCGATTTGCTCCTATGCGATTCGGATACGTTCCTTCGAAAGTACAATGTGGCTGATTTTACCCGTATTGAACCCGTTGACAATAGCTTAGTCCTTTTTCCAAGTGCCGACTATCATGCGCGACACCAGTGGTGCTACGTACACGAGACTTTGCCGACGGGCGCTTTGCGATCGCTGGCCACATCCATGAATGATGACGAAGGTTGGTCCGGCGGAGCCCACCCCAGAACGAGGCAGCGACAATGGAGATCTCAAGAGAAACACTCAGACAATTCGCGCCCACGCACCTGTTGCGATGGGCAGACAAAGAATGCACCCTCATACTCGCGGATTGGAAGTACAATCAGTGCGTCTCGTGGCACATGTAGACTCGCAAGGAGAGAAAAACAAATGATCGAGAATCCGGCCCCTCCCCTCCCCTTAGTAGTCCCCGATGAACGGCAAGTGGGGGCTAAAAAGAAGGCCTATGAGGCTCCGAGACTGCGGGTTATTGACGCTGCCGAGGCGACCCAACGCGCCAGCGGTCCAGTGAGTGATGGCATGGAGCTAATGACCTGTGATTCGGCTGGTGCTACCCAGAAACGTCGTGAGTTTTCACCTCGGAACGCTCTCAAACTAGCCAGAAAACCTAACGGACCGTTTCCGTAGCGGCTTCACGATCCGCTTTTCACTTTGGGCGCTTGCACGCCGTCAAACTGCAATAGGAACAGTCCAACACCCAGTCCGCGAAGCAAGATCGTAGCCGCCTCCCTGCTGACTTTCCCGTCGATTCTCTGACATGTTCTCGACAGGATCATCTTCATCCGAGCAACATCGAGCACCTGTGCTAAGAAGTCTGACCGTTCAAATTTTTCCAGAGCGATCGCTAACTCAATCTGGCTTGCAGCTATTCGGTGAGCTATATCCGCGGCCTGTTTCCCGCGCAGCGTGTTCAGTCGAACCTTGGTCGCAGCAGCCCACGCATCGCACGGCGTATGAGCCAACGATCCGTTTTCCCGTAGCCTGAGTACTGTTCATCCGGCACTGAGATACAATACTCAAGCAGCCGCCTATCAATGGTAGGATCGAAAATCTCGATTCCGTAAAGACCACCATGCTCCGCATACAAATCTCCAACGAGGTTGCGACCCGGTCTTAGAAACTCGAATCGGGCCTGGCGACCGTCATTCCAATTCCCCGACCAGGTTGGATCGTGTCCCTCGTCCGCCATTCTGGCGGCCAAATCCAATCTCTTCGCAAAATCAGGATGAATGGCCGAATAGGCATGCCATGGTGGAGAATTGCTGTGGAGTGCAGCCTGCAGACGTCTCGCGCGAACGGCTCGGCGAAGCCATGCGGGGACAATAGCAAGTAGGAGGTTGCGTCTCAGCGCGAGGTAGATACAACCGTCGCGCAGTCGATCGAAGAAACCGGGTGAAGCCCTTAGCCCAGTCCACGAAACGCTGGCATTCCCAAACTGACCGGTCAAGAGAGTTCCAACTCCCCGTTGCCGTGCAGCTCTGCAGTATCTCCGCGATCCAAAAATAGTTCACAGCCGCGTGTCCTGCTGCATCGTGTGCAGCCAGCATCTCGTGAACCCCGTCCAGGGGCGTTACATCGCGAGCCTCGATATAGTTGACGTCAATGTTCCCAGCTTGTCGACTGGTGACACTGATGTAGGCTGATTCGTCACCAAATCGACCGGGACCCACAACTTCTCGTGTGTCGAAGATTGGGACGAAACTGTAGACCGCTAGACGCTGACCCTCCGCTCGGAGTTCGCGCGCCGCCAACGCACACACCGACCCAGAGTCCAATCCGCCGCTTAGCGATGCTGCGACCGGGAAATGGCTACGCAGACGGAAGCGTACCGCCTCGGTGTAAATCTCCAGGAATCTCTCGACATAGTCATCGTCCGACTTCAATCTGACTTCCGGAGTTTCCTTCAAATACCAGTATCGCCAAACATCAACTTTGTCCCGCGTGACGACCATCGCATGTGCCGGCGGCAACCGCATAACCCCTGAGTACTCGGTCTCTGGCCCATGCGCCGACCAGCTCACGAGTGTCTGGGAAATTCGCAGCTCGTTCAATCGTCGAGGGACGCGGGGCAAGGCGAGAAGTGCTGCCTTCGACGAGGCAAAGGCAAAGTAATCGGCATCCTGGTAGTAGTAAAATGAAGTGTTGCCATGGTGGTCCCGTGCAAGGAACAGTTTCTGATCGCGACGATCCCAGATCGCAAACGACCAATCGCCCGGAAAATGGTCGGGACAAGTGCAGCCCCAACGAAGATAAGCCCGCTCAATCAGCTGACTGTCCGTCAGCTCAGAGCGCTCGCCGGGGTCAACATTTAACTCACGAAAGAGATCTTCTCGATTATTGATCCGCGCCTCCGCGGTCAGCATAAAACTGCCGTCGGATCCCTCGCGCGGCAACTTCTCCCTTACAGCCTCGGGGGTGTTAAAGAGCAGCAATTGTCCAAGGCCAATGCCACGGTCAATCCAGATAGCCGACCGATCCGGGCCCCACGTCGCCATCTCCTGGCGCATCGAGTTCAACGACTGCGGCTCGACATCGGCCCCGCTCATATCGAGAATTCCAAAAATCGCGCTCATGGTGAAAAAGGTGAATAAAACATCTGGAGCCAGCTCGATAGTTCACGATACCCTCACCTATAATAGGATTCCCATCTGAATCGGCCAATGCCGTGGGGTTCCCCTATACTTCTAAATGACAACCGAAAGAACCGGTGCCATTACGATGGAAACAGTCATCTGTCAGACAAACAGCCACGTGTCTGCAAACGTCGACGGTGAAATTGCCATCTTGAGTATCGAGAATGGAAACTATTATCTACTCAACGACGTTGCGAGCCGCATATGGAACAGCGTCGTAGCAGCCGACCAGGCTGACGGATGTATGTTCGTCAATCGTCGCTGCATATGAGGTGAGCCAGGACGATTGTATTTTGGACACACTTCGGCTGGTGCGCGAGATGCTGGAGTACGGGTTGCTTGAAGTCAGAGAGACGAATTAGGCCAGCTTGAATTCGAAGGTCGGATGAGGGATAGGCCTGATATCTGTTTCGATCTGTCCAATGCTCGCCTTTACAACGACCAGGGTTCCCGGTATTCCTTGGTCAGGAACCGGTTGGCATCGGAATAATTGGTGATGGTCTCGCTCTCGGGATCGAATTCCAGCACCCCTCCCGCTCGGTAGGCCGCCTCGCCCAGGTGGACCAGGGCACAGGTGCTGTGGACTTGCTGTGCCGGCGCGCTCGGCTGTTTTCGTGTCCGAACACAATCCAGAAAGTTCAACAGGTGTTGGGGTGTCCCCGATGTCTCCGGTCTCCCCGCATTCCCGGCCCCTTCTCTTCCTTCCTGCCCAGGTAGACCTGAAAGAAGCCCCGTCGGGAGAAGACCATGAAACCCTCGGTTCCATAGAAGGCGTTACCGCTGTCCACACCGTAGCTTCCATAGGGGGTCCAGGCTCGATCCTCATAGAGAAGAACTTTCCCTTCCCGAAAGTGATACGCCACCATCATGTTGTCCGGGAACTCGCGCTCGACGCCTTCCAGATGGACGCTGCTTCCATGAGCCGTGATCCGCACCGGGTGGGTCTCCGGACTCAATCCAAAGTGCGCCAGGTCCAGGGCGTGGACCCCAGTCCCCGCCGATGTCGCCGTTGCCGTAGTCGCGGTACCAGTTCCAATTCCCATGAAATCGGTTGGGGTTGAAGGGCCGCTTGGGCGCCGGACCCAGCCAGAAATCGTAGTCGACACCGGGGGGCTCGGGAGCGTCAGGGACGGACTGCCTATGGCGGTGCTGCTGCAAATTCCAGGCCTTTGCCATCTTGATCTCGCCGATGACACCCGAATCCAGAACCTCCCGGGCCCGAGCCGTGACCTGACTGGAGCGCATCTGGGTCCCGTGCTGGACGATTCGATTGGTCTCCTTGGCCACCTCCACCAACAACCTTCCCTCCCTGAACACATGGGAACCCGGCTTCTCAAGATAGACATCCTTGCCGGCACGAAGCGCTGGGACAGCCATGTGAACGTGCCAGTGATGCGGCGTCGCGACTATCACAGCGTCGACGGACGGGTCGTCCAGAATCTGCCGGAAGTCCTTCACGCCTCGGGGACGCTTGCCCGTAGCCTGGAATACCCTTTCCTGCTCCCTATCCAGCATGCTCTGGTCGATATCACAGAGGGCGACGCACCTAGCGCCCGGTGCGCCCAGGAGTCGATCAACGTGCCCGCGGCCCATGCCTCTCAACCCCACTACAGCCACCGCGACGCGGTCGTTCGCCGAGACCGTACGAGCGTAGCTGGGACGAGGACACACTCCACCAGTACCCAGGGAAGATCCCAGGATAAAATGACGGCGGGATAGTCCCTTCATGCTCTTTCTCTCCCCGCGGATCGCCTCCTGTCCTCTGCCTCAGACTCTACCTCCTGGATCAGCCTCTGGAGGTTCGCGTAGTTGGTCCGCATGGCATCTTCCTTGGTTCCACCAACCGGGGTGAAGTGGGTAGAAAGCGACAGAACGGCATCGGAGCGATGCGCCCGTAGATTGCGGAGCACTCCTGGATAGTCCACGTCACCCGTACCCAGCGGTCGGTACTCGAACTTGAGACGCAGGCCGTCGCTGACATGGAGATCCTTGAGATGAAGGCCGTGCAAATGAGGCCGGACGTTGTTGAACCCGGCCGTGGAGACGTCCCATTCACCCGAATTGAAGTTGTCGGCCGGACCCCACATGACCTTGAGTCTCCGGGAACCGACGGCTTCCACCAGCCGCCGAAAGTTACCCGTAGTGTTGGTATAGTTCCAGGGCATCATGGAGAGGGCCACGTCCACCTTATGCTTCTCCGCCTCTTCTGCGACCAGGGTGAAGGCGGCAACCCACTTCTTCATGTCCACCTCGGCGATGTAGCCGCCTCGCGTCAACCAGCGCATGCCCCAGGTAGGCTTGCCAGCTGAGTACTCTCCGGGCCAAGCGAAGGTAAACGCCCCTACCGCTCCGACTCCGATGCGGGAAGCAATCTTCATGCAGCGAACCAATTCAGCCAGATCCTTTTGAAACCGCTCGTTGGCAGTAGGATTATCCTTATCCAATTCGGTGAGGTGGATGTGTTTGAAGCTGGATCCTGCACTCAAGAGGAAGATCTCTAGACCTTGCCTCTGAACCCGCTGGGCCATTCGATCGGCCTCGGCGTCGCTCAATTCGGCAATCTCCGCCTCCTGGTAGAGCCGATTGACCCAGACCGACTCGACTCCGATCTCCTTAGCCTTGGCCAGGGCCTGGTCGAAGGGTAGCTGAAGCTCTGGCAGATACATACCCAACTTGAAGCGATAGCTATCGTTGACCGATCCGGCTGGCACAGGCTCATTTACCCGAATTCTAACGCCAGCCGCCGGTTGGCCCTTGGTATTCCGAGACGCCAGAAGATAGGCTGCCGCACCCGCAAAGGCGGATCGTAGCGTTCGAAGAAAGCTTCTTCTTTCCATGCTTAGTCTCCTTGATTCGAGTAGTGAACCCTACTCGCTTGGCTCTGAACTAGCGACCCCTTGGTCAAGAAAAAATTCACAGACTGATCAAGTTTCCTGCCTCGGCGTGGTGTAGTTTCCAAAGAGACCGCTTCAGGGGTCTGGCGCGAATGCGTATTAGAACCCGGCCTTCAGGCCGAGGTCAGCTGCGACGCCATCCCTCCGGAGGGCTTTCAAGGTCCTTCTCGAACCGCGGCTTTAGCCATCGTCGACCCGGAGCCTGGCTGAAGCCTGTACTCGAGAAGCCCGCTAAAGCAGGCTCCGGCATCTGCTTTCTCGCCCACCCGGCCCTGAAAGAACTGGTCTATTACGCTTCGCTCCAGGCCGCTGAAGCGGCCTCCTTGAACGGGACACATCCCCCGAAGGTCAGCGTTCCTCGGCGGTATGAGGTCGCTCGCTACATATAGCAAGCGACCTCATACCGCGGACATCAGAGGTCAACCCCAACGGGGTGCGATGAGCCGGGGTATACTTTCAGCCCCAGGCGTCAGCACGACCTCTACCCTTGTTCTCCCAAGGTCCCGAGACTTTCTCTTGTATTCCACAACTTGACCAGCCTGTGCACTTTTCATCGACCTAGGAACTCTAGACTTCCAGGACGACCACCTAGTGCAACTCCACCCTGGGAACCCTGACGGAGTTGCCCTTCACCTCCAAACTCTGTCCGCTCAGGGGCATTCTTGCCGAACGCGGCTTGAAGTCGTTGCAGCGAATCATCACATCGTGGATGGGTAATACCTCCTCCAGGTAGAAGAAAGCACGAAGCTGCTGCCTGCTGAGGGAGAGCGGGAGGTTGGGCGTGGGATTATTTAGGAGGTGCACATAAAGATGACCAGGTTCAGGAAGAAAGGCCGTCATCTCGATGGCTCGAGGCGCCTCCAGCTCCAGCGGGAGCCAAGCTCGGGCGGCCAGGTCCGCTACGAACCGCTTCAGCATCGGGTGCGGATTGTGGAGATAGCCGCTGCCCACATCGGCGCTGATGTAGATGGCCTTTCCCTTGCCATGCTGGTTGATAGTCACTGCCGGCTCTCCGAAATCGTACTCGGCCTCTAAATCAAAGCGGTCCAGCGGACGCTCACCTCCGAGGCTGGAGCGCGTGGCGAGGACTTGAGCCGTCGTGGTCTTTATCGCCGATTCTTCGGCCACACAGCTAACCAGGTATCCCAACCTCTCGAGGGAAGAATCGTGGGGAACGTAGTTGACGCAGCCAGCTTCCCTGCCCTTTCCGGATCCTCGATACTCGACCCCCAGGACACGGGACAGCCTCAGGTTCTCCCGCTTCCCCCCTAGCTCGTCGTAGGGGGAGGTCTCATGGGTGGCGATCGGCAGAACACCTTCCTCGACGAAGTACCCCACGGCATCACACTGCTCCTGGGAGAGACAGGTGCTGTTGGATAGGACCAAAGTCCGGTATGAGCTCGGGTGCTCTTGATCCAGTTGGCTGTCGAAGAGCACATCAACCAGGAAATGGGACTGGTTGAGCATCTGGTAGGCGCCCATCGCAGGCTTGAGCCGAACCTCTCTGTAGTCGGGCACGAAGCGGGCGGGACGGTAGAAGTCCCGGGTCTGCTGGGAACAGTGGAGCGCTGCGTATTTGACCGTCTCTCCTCCCATGTACTCCTCGCGGCGCCGGATCTCCCTGCTGATGTCCTTGAGCAGCTGAGCCCTCAGCGACATCGGGCCGTCGAACATTCCGTAGACCGCAGCTCCCCCCTTGGCGAGTCCGGCCAAGCCATGAAGCGTCGGGGTAAAACGCTCCGGGTAGGGAGCAGAGGAGGTCACACACTCGGCCAGCTCCTGGAGCACATGCCTCCAGACGCAAAAGGGAGAGCCATGGGCGCGGCCCAATTTGGCCAGAAAACCCGATTCCCTCACCGAACGGTGGGTCTCAATGAAGAAGTACGCCCCTACCTTCTCCAGGCCCAGGGGGTTCAAGGGGTGCCCGTCGGTCCAGTCGCTGGTGGGTCGCGCGTAATAGTGAAAATCCAGGACCGATTCGGGATACCTGGACCTGATGGTCAGGGTCAGATGGTGAAAAAGGCCCGCAGCTTCTCCGCGCGCCAGTTGACAAAACGGCGGAAAGTAAGTGAGTCGAAGTCTACCTTGGTCGGGATCTTAAGTCCGGTTTCTTCTCCAAAGAGAGCCTTACAGTAGTCGCAGCAGCAAGAGGGATGGAAGGGACGGCTGTCGTGCGGTCCCCAGTTGGTGTCGTCGAAATAGAACCCGTCTAGATCCAGATAGTCCAAAAACTCGGTCAGATAATGGGGCAGCCAATCGCGGAAGGGCGAATTGAAGCAAAACCATCCCTGGTTTTCAGGAGGGTCTGACCATTGTCCAACATCCGGATGAGCCACTCCGGACGAAGCTTCTTCAAGGGTTTGTTGAAGCTGATGGGATAGTAGGTCAGAACCAGGATTCCCCGCTCGTGGCACAGCTCCAGGAAGCGCGGTAGCCGGTCCCGGTGGACATCCGGGTGAGGCGGCAGCATCTTCGATGGGTAACGAGGAGTTCCTCGATTCTAGCTAGCGGCCACCACCTGCATCTCGACTCCAGCCTGGTGAAGCAGATCTGCATACTGCTCTACCGACATCCCAACCGGTGGATACTGAGGCTGGACACAGCTCAGATAATTTTCTAACCGGACCAGGCGTCTCTCGTAGGGCTTCTCCCGGCGCCTCTGAGCGGTAGAACCCACTCGCTTGACTCGCCAATTGACACCGAGGGCAGGCTGGTTCACCAGAACAGCGGAAGAGACAGCGAGGCCGAAATCCCTCCGACTGATGGCAGCAGAGCACGGCGGATGGATCCGGGGAGAATTAGAATTCTTCATGAGATGCTCCACACCTGCCTGGGATTCTGGACAAGAAGAGCAACCGGGTGTCCTATCTAACCCAATCCCGACTCGTCCGGGAACAGGCTGCCCAGACCAACAAAGCTAGGCAACAAAAAAACTCTTGTCAAGGCGCAGGCCGTTGGGGGACGACAAGAGCGTAACTTCAGGCTTCTATGGCTCGAACGGCTGGCAGGAGACCTGCGCTACGCCTGACCCAAAGTTTCCTTGTAAAGGATCCGGCTCCCAGCTAATGGAGCACTCACCCGTACGATGGGCTCCTGCCCGTCGAGGACACCGACGGGCAGGAGTACCCGTCCTACAAACGTCACTCGGCTACGGACCAACTCACTAGCTTTCGTTGGCCTGAAAGACCCGAAGGAAGTTGGCACCCAGGATCTTTCCGATCTGCTCCTCGGTGTACCCTCGCTCCAGCATCCCACTGACCAGCTCATGATAGATCCAGATATAGTCTTCTCTGTTCATGTCGATGTCTGTGCCAATGCCCACGTGGTCGATGCCGATCACCCCGACGATGTAGTCGAGATGCTCCAGCGTACCTTCCACGTTAGAGACCGATGACATCATGCCCGATCGGGACTCGATCTTCAGGAGGGGGGAAGGAGGATCTAGTCCCAGGACCTTGCGGGCCTCCAGGTTGGCCGTCTGGCTGCGGAGAATAGCCGCAAGTTGGAAAGGATCGGTGTACTTTTCCAAGAAATACTTGTGGATCTGCATCGTCGTCGTCCAGGCGCCGGTAGCTCGGATCGGTTCCATGAGCTTAGGGTCATAGTAGGCCCCTACGCCAATCATCCCTCCGTTCTTGGCCAGGGCCCTGAGCATGTCATCGGTAAGATTTCGGACCGCGTCCACCACCGACCTGGCTCCTGAGTGGGAGGCGATGATGGGCTTGCTGGACGCCTCGATGGTATCCCAGAAAGTCTGGTCCGAGGCATGGGACACATCCACCAGAATCCCCAAACGGTTGCATTCACGCACGACCTCAATGCCAAAGTCTTCCAGTCCGAGGTCCTCATCATCCAGAATCGCCGAGCACGAATCGGCCCAGGGGGTGGCGAAGCCGTGCGCCAATTCCAGCCTTCGGAGGCCCAGCCGGTGGTAAATACGCAAGGTTGCCAGATCATCGACAACCGCGCCGCTGTCCACACCGAGTAGAAGGGCCAGTCTGCCTTCCGAGCGCAACCTCTCCAGATCGCCGGCCGAACGGGCGAATCCTACCCGATCGCTATTCCTGGCCACGACCTCGTGCACGGCGTCTATTTCCCAGAGAAAGCGCTTGGTGGCCGCCGCTCCGCTGAAGACGCTGAGAGCGAGCGGCTTACCCGGCTCCGGGGAGGTATAGAGGTAGGGGCTAAAATCCCGCACCACGACGGGTTCGGTAATGGTTCCCACGCCCAGTCCCGCTACATCAAAGCCCGCCTCCACCAGAGCTGAAGGGTCAAAGGGCGTCTCCGGCTCCTCGGGAAAGCGGAAAAAGCGGGTCGTCACCGCAGGATCGACAACCATATACCGCTTCAGGATCTCTGCCACAGGATCGGCCTGGAGTGACGAGGAAGGAGCGCTGGAACAGCCTAGATAACTAAAGAGAAGGACCAGGACGGTTAGTGCTCCGATTGTAATCGGGGTCCAGAGAGATCGCATTCGGACTCCTTTGCTTGGGTGCGGAAGTATAGCATCAGCACTGCCGATCGTTTACCATGGACACCGCTTTTCTTCCGGGTCTGCGGGTTATGCCAAAGAGGTGCGTTCGAATGGAGAAAACCCTTCACAAACTTCGAATGGGGCCCCGCCTGGGGAGAAAGGAGACACCAGGATACTGGAGCGGGATCGCATGCCTTGTTCTCCTGCTGGCAGTCGCTTGCAGTGGCGATCCGAGAAGGGAATCTTCCTCCAAAGGCCCTACATTTCAGCTGCTCGAGCAGGCGGCGGTCATCGATACGGCCGTCACCACTCGCTTTTTCCGCTTCAAAGGTGAGGCGGAGAAGCTCTTCGACCCGAAGGCCCTATTCGAATCGGGCATTAGCGCCGTCGTCTTGGGGGCAGGCACCCTGTCCGAAGAGGTGGACATTGGCGATGTGACAAAGCCTCTCTTCGAGGGTCCGCAACCAGGACAGCCTACCTTTCGGTCGGTCTTCGAAGGACCCGCCGTGATCCGGCGAATCCTGCAGGAGCTGGATGCTCTGCATCAGGCGATCGATGGCGATGAAGGAGTCGAGATCGCTCTCACTGGGAGCGATATTGACCGGATCAACAATGAGGGAAAGCTCGCCCTAGTCGTCGGACTGGACGCCGGCATCCAGATCGACGAGGATCTGTCAGTCTTGAGAATGTACTCCCGCCTGGGAGTGCGCAAGTTGTCACTGACCCATGAGACTCCCTCCTCCTGGGCCGACTCCTGCACCGGAATTCTCGACGACGGCGATCTCGGACTCTCCGCCTTCGGTCGGAAGGTAGTACGAGAATGCAACCGCCTGGGCATCGTGCTGGACATCTCGCACACCTCTGACGAAGCGGCGAGAGAGACGATCGACGCTTCCAACAAACCCGTCCTGGCCTCCCATTCGGGCGCACGAGAGCTCTCCGACGTGAGCCGCAACATTCCGAACGCCATCCTCAAGACGCTGGCCGAGCGTGGAGGCGTGATCGGCGTAGGAGGCTTTCTGGATCGGAAAGTGACTGAGAACTTTGCCGCCACGGGCTACTACCAACGCCGTCTTCAGATGGTCCGTCAGCTGGTGCCCAAGTACCCAGACCCATTCCAGCTGGCATTCACACTGCGCAACCCGCAGCGAATGGAGGCGGTCCGGAGAGAGCTGGGGCTTCCGCTCGATGAAATCCCCCCATCCGATCTCCCCTTCCCCACTGGATCAGGCGCCACTGTTACCTCGACGCTGGACCACATCGACTACCTGGTAAAGCTCATCGGTGTCGATCACGTAGGAATCGGCGTTGACGCCGACATGCGGGCCCCGGGCTATGTCCAGCTGTTTGGGGAGTTAACCCAGGGACTCGTGGAAAGGGAATACAGCGGCGAAGACATTAGAAAGATTCTGGGGGCAAACTTTCTCCGGCTCTTCAGGGACAACCGCTCCTCACGCTAACCCGCTCTCGAGTAGCGACCCACTTCGCGACCGAGGCGGTCTTCGAGACGATCCGTTTCCAGGTCGAGATCGAAGTCCATCTGAAGTCCCAGCCAAAAATGAGGGGACATGGCGAAGTACTTCGCCAGCCGAAGGGCTGTGTTCGCCGTGACCCGCCGCTTGCCAAGAACGATCTCATTAATTCGCCGGGGTGGCACTCCGATCTCTGAGGCAATGCGATTCTGGCTGAGTCCCATGGGTTTCAAGAATTCCTCGATCAAGATCTCGCCAGGATGAACTGGTTCCAGCTTTTCTTCTGTCATCCTCGAGTCCTCCTAATGATAGTCAACGAGCTCGACCTCATAGACATCCCCTCGCTCCCACCTGAAGCAGATCCGCCACTGATCGTTGACGCGGACACTGTATTGTCCCTTACGATCACCCTTGAGAGCCTCGAGACGATTCGATGGCGGCACTGTTAAATCCTGCAGCGCTTGGGCACGATTCAGCATCCTGAGCTTGCGAAACGCTGCGCGATGGATATCCGCCGGAAACCGTCTTGGACAAAACCGCTCGAAGAGCCGCTCGGTGTCTCGGGACTTGAACGTCCGAATCAAGAACACAGAATATAACGCATAACGTTATAGTTCAAGTATCTCGGATGGAAAACAGTGCAATGATGGGCATCGCAGCGCTTGTATCCGCTATACACGCGCCGTAATCTAGGTGTTGGCCGAAAATGAAACCGGATATCAAGAGGCTCTACTTCTTCCATTTCTTCCTCTCCATCTCCCTGACCGCGGTCTCTTCCTTCCTCTTCATTGACCAGCTGTTCCTTCGGATGGGCCTCAGCATGTCCCAGTTTGGGATCATCAAGGGGCTGGCCTTCCTGGTTCCCGTGAGCTTGAACCTGTTGTTGGCCCCCTATCTGGCCAGGCTGGGCCGAGACCGGGAGATCGTGGCCATCTGCTATCTGATGCGAGTGAGCGTCCCCTTTCTCTTCCTACTTCTTCCCTGGCTCTGGGAGGAAACGGCCCTGCTGACGGCGGGCTCGACCGTCGTCTTCTTGACCACAATGCTTTTCCCCATGATGGGCCGAAACAGCGTCTCGGCCTTGATCAGATTTCACATCCCTCAAGCAGATCTGGGCAGACACATGGGCAATATCCTGTCGCTCTGGCTGGTGCCTGCCTTCTTTCTAGCGATTCCCTGCAGTTGGTACATAGACCGTCACTCCGGAGGGGATGACGGCGAGTTCTACGTGGCCTTTCTGCACGTGTTGCTGGTCACTACAGTGTTCGTGTTGGTGGCAGGCTGGTTCATGCTCAAGATCAGTCCGATCACACCGGCAGATAGCCGACGACCGAGACCGGGCTTCAGGGATATTCGGGAGCCTTTCCAGAACCGGGCCTACCGGGTCTACCTCCATGCCTCCTTCATGCTGAGCCTGGTCAGCAGCATGATCATTTCCTTCATCAATCCCTACCTGTTGAATGCGCAGGGACTGAGCATGTTCGAGGTGAGCCTGATCGGCGTCAGCGTTGCCATCCTGGGTGTCGCTCTGAGGCGCATCTGGGGCAGCATGTGCGACCGCTACGGGGGAAAGAACGTGCTGAGACTCTCAGTAGTGGGAGTGGCTTTGGGACTCTTCATTCTGACCGGAGAGGGCATCGTAGCTGTCTTGATCTTCGCGGCACTGGCCTGGAATACCAACGAAGGTGTGTTCGGCATCGGTCTGGTCGCGGGACAGCAGTATCTGAACCTGTCTCTTAGCGACGAGAAGAAGACCAACGTTTACGTGGCCGCCACCAGCTTCGTCAACGGAACTGGAATGTTCCTGGGTTCTATAGTGGGAGGGTTCCTGCTGGACTGGATTGCCGATAAGATGAACCCGGAGGCTCCCTACGCTTACTACGCGATCTACTTCACCTACTGCGCTCTGGCCTATCTGGTGGTGGGACACTTCATTACCGCGCTACGGGAACGACATCGAACGGTCCCCTCGTCCGAACTGGCCCTGCAGATGTACCGCTCCGTTCGCTTCAGAATGCGTCGGTAGGTAGTTTGATGGTGAGCAGTTCCGGTAACGCGGCGACCTTGAAATACCATCCGACCCAGGACAACCGAAAAGAAATCGGAGGAATCTTTGATGCCCCATTCGACACTCAAACGCGCAGGTACATTCCTGTTAATCCTGCTCCTGATCGGGGGAGTCGGTACTTCACTTCGGGCGCAGGCTTCGAAAGCCAGCGAAACTGGAGCTGACCACTTTGTCTTCCAAAAGTTCCTGCTCATAGACGATCAGTCCCTGGTGAAAAGCCACAATTTGACACGCAGGGTCAACCAGGCCACAAAGAGACCCCAACCCGTGATGACCCTGGACGCTCCCTGGGACACAGATCGGGACCTGCTCAACATTGTCACCATCATCTACGACGAGGACGAGAGGATCTACAAGATGTGGTACACCCTCATGCGCTGGCAGGGTGAGACCTCTGACGGTCCTCGAGGCGTGGCCTATGCGACCAGTGAGGATGGTGTGCACTGGAAGAAACCAGTGCTAGGACTCATCGAAGATAACGGATCGCGCGAGAACAACCTGGTCATCCCCTTCATGCGTCAGTTCGCCTACTCCATCATCAAGGATCCCAGCGACGTCCCTGCGCGGCGCTATAAGATGATTTTCGATGCCTTCGGCGAAGAGTCACTTTGGGCCCGACACCACTCGGCCTTGAACCTGGCCTACTCCCACGACGGTCTCCATTGGGAACGTCCCCAGCACGTTAACCCGGTGCTCCGCGGTATCAGCGATGATAACTTCACCTTGTTCTATGACGGGGATCGCCGCAAGTACGTCCTGATAACACGACGGGTCCCCAATGCACCCCGGGACCTCTCCCAGTATGAAAGCTACGATCTGGTCAACTGGGAGGACAAGGGTCGGGTCCTGGTCGCGGGCGATGAACTGGATCCTCCCGAACTCACCAACATCTACGACATGCCGGTTTTTCGCTATGAAGGCTTCTTTCTGGGAATCATCAACCCCTTCTATACTCATCCTTTCGCCCCCACCTATGCCTCGTATCACAAGCTCGCAGACTACCCAAAGGGAAAAGTTGGTCAGTTGGACATTGCCTTGGCCTACAGCCGGGATGGACGAAAATGGGAGCGTCCCGACGATCGGTCTCCGGTCGTCGAGCTTGGCAAGGTGGGCGCCCATGATGGAGGCATGCTCTACCCGGCCGAGAATCCTTTGGTGAGGGACGGGGAGACCTGGATCTACTTCACCGCCAGCCGCGTGAATCATGCATGGTGGGACTGGCTCAGCTACGATCCTTCTAAAGACATGAGGGATCTGGCGGTCCTGATGCTAGCGGTAATGCCCGAGGATCACTGGATGTCCTTGGATGCAGGTGCCGAGGAAGGCTGGCTGATGACGAAACCCTGGGGACCCCCTCATGGAATCTTCGTCAATGCCGACGCCGAAGGCGGTTCGGTCGTCGGGGAGTTGGTGACTCCATACGGAGACGTCATTCCAGGCTTTAGCCGCGAGAAAAGCATTCCGATCAAATCCAACGGGCCGGACCAGCAACTTTCGTGGAAGAGTGGGAAGACCCTCTACGACTCGAGAAAAGAGTATCTTGGAGGTGTCTGCCTCAAGCTCTATCTAAGGCAGGCCAAACTCTACTCCTACACCTTCACTCGGCCAGATCCCGATGGAAACCTACGGCGCAGCAAGGAAAACGCGCGCTGGCTGGATGTGATCAAGCACCGCTCCGATCAATGGGGACGCCAGGCGACAGAGCCAGCCTCCGGAGTCCCGTCCAGGGTCCGTTGAGAGTAACACGTGGCTGTCGGGTCGATTCGACCCTCGCACCCGGACCTTTTTAGGACTTCAGCTCTGTAGCTGTTTAGCTATTCAGGAGGAGGTTTTCGCACGCCGAAGTTGTGGTGTGCTAAGGGTCTGCGCAAGAATAACTTGGTCGAATTAGCGCTCAGATTTGCACCAGATTTGGCCGCGAACGATTGAGCGAAACCGCAGGCGTAGCCGGGTCTACGTTGAGGATTTCTCGATTGAGGAGCGGCCGAAGATGGTGTGAAGATGAGATGCCAAAATGCCAAGTTATTTTTGCGCAGACCCTTAGGGGCAGCCAAAGCGGATGATGGCGGCGGCGCAGCAGAGAGATTATGATTCATACGGGCAGAGTGAAGAGGGAGGCCAAGCGATGCTAGTCATTTTATTTATCCTTGCCGCCTTGTTTGGAGCATTGGTGCTTGCTATCGCCATCTCCCGGCTTTTCCGTCTGGTTAGGGACAGCGTTTTCTTGCGTTCTCCGCTGCTGGCGGAGCAGACTCTTGAGTTCGATAAACCAGGAAGCCTGCTCTTGAACACCGAGGCCCCTCTCCTCGCATCAGCCTTCCAGGTCCCTCCCGCCTTCCGAGGCCTCGAATACACACTACGCCACGCCGAGAGCGGCACCGAGGTGCCCCTCCATCGCGTCCTCGCTAAAGTGGCTACCTCAAGTTTTCGGAAGACGCGGATTCTAATCAGGAGGTTCCAGCTAGATCGGCCCGCGAAGTTGACGCTCACTATCGGAAACCTGGCTCCAGAGGTGAAGACCGATGACTGTGCCCTCGTCTTCACGCGTCCCTACGGAGCGGCGATGCCGCTGCTCATCCTCATGATCGTCGCCGGCGCCCTCTTGTTCATCGGCGGAACCGTATTTACGATCCTTTGGTTGTCGGGAGCATTCTGACCCAGGTCCCTCTCCGGACGCGCCACGACCAAAACGAAAACTCCTATTTCTTCAATACTTTCAGCGCGTCCTCATCGGAAATAGCTATTGGAAATACTCCTCTTCAGTCCAGTAAGGTAAGACACTGATTGGAGTGAGGAGGATCCCGATGCCCTCAGTAGCTGTTCACAACCTGTCTCGTATGACACTAGTTTTCTGGATACTGACCTTTTCTACCTCAGTTCCCAACGAAGGCTCCGAACTCTTTGGCGGAAAAGATACAAGCGACCAGCTTCGCACGCGGACGTTCCAGCTAACTCTTCAGGCCACAATTGGGGAGGCTCCAATCGGGACAAAACGGCTGGAGGTATGGATCCCTTATCCCAAGTCTGATGAAAACCAGGAAATATTTGATATACAAGTGGATGGTCCGGCCAGGGCAACTGTGTATACAGAACCAGTTTACGAGAACTCTATTCTCCACCTGTCCATTGATAACCTCCAATCGCCTCCCTTCCACATTCAGCTGAAATTTAAAGTACAACGGCGTGAGTACTTGCGAAGAGATTTCCACCAGACCGAAGGAGACGGTCCCCTCTCCTGGGATCCAGAGGTGGCGAAGTTTTTGATGCCAGAAAGACTGGTGCCAATAACCGATGAAATTCGAAAATGGGCGCAGGAGGTCACAAATGGAAAGAGCACCGACCAGGAAAAAGCTCGAGCAATTTATGATTACGCAATATCCATTTTGAAATATGACAAGAGTGGTCAGGGATGGGGTCGAGGAGACCTTCTCTACGCCTGCGACGAGAAGCGGGGAAACTGCACTGACTTCCATGCACTTTTCACCGGTTTCTGTAGAGCCGTGGGAATACCCGCCCGCTTTTCCATTGGCCTGCCTCTTCCTTCAAAGCGGGGGCAAGGGAAGATTCCCGGCTATCACTGCTGGGCCGAATTCTATTTGAGAGGATATGGCTGGGTGCCGGTCGACGCCAGTGAGGCCTGGAAACATCTTGAAAAAAGGGACTACTTTTTCGGCGGTCACGACGAGAACCGCGTCCAGTTCTCTGTTGGCCGTGACATTGTGCTGCGACCGCGGCAACAAGGCAGTCCGCTCAACTATTTCGTTTATCCCTATGTCGAAGCGGACGGCAAGCCCATCCAGGATTCCGTAGATTACAAGTTTCGTTTCAAAGACATTCTGAACACTACCGGACTACAGTCTAGCGGGGATTGAGTTCTCTTGATGCTCGACACTCAACGCAGTAACCAATCGACGAGTTCCTGGATCGCAGCTTCACCGCTACCATCAAATAAGGCGACGGCACCCTTCTTTCCGCTGGCCTGGTAGACGGCCGAAAGCGTGTCCGGAACCTTGGCTTCGCCCGCGACCCATATTGGTCGGGGCGCTGTGAGGGACAAAAGCCCGGGAAGGTCTCCGTACTTCACCGCGCCCGGAAGAAAATTGGGATCGCGATAAGATTCAAGCTCTATGAAGCGAAAGGATCGCGTGTCCACAGCAAGCCGATCCACGAGACCGCCAGCCAGCGCACTCGCTGCCGCCGTCCAGGGGGCAGCTCCATTGACGCCAACCAGATCAATACGCCGCGTACGCTCGTCGCTGGACGCATAGGCAATGAGCGTCAGAACATCGTGGACTCGCTGCGCAAAGAGTGTGTGATTATAAGTGAAGGTATAGCCTGCAAAAGGCCTTGGATTAAGGACTTTACGGGTTTGCTCCGGCGGGCTATTCTCCCCCAGAAACTCGCCCTGGTAGATGAGGTCGACGCCGAAGACCGCCACTCCTGCTTGAAGGAGGCGCCGAATCGGACGACGCAGATTGCCACCAGTCTCGTAGATGCCGCGCTTACCCTCCCCGGCGATCCAGAGGACGACCATTCCGTTCCACTCCTTGGTCCTGGGGTAGGCGCGCACCACCGGGATCTCCTCACCCTCTTTGCTGAACCGGAGAAGACCCGTGAATTCCAGGAAGTCGCCGCGGTTGGTCTTGTCGACCCCTCTCCACTCGATATCTTCCGATCCGGGAAGACGGCGGCCGATAAGCGCATCCCAGGCACCGCCAACAACCT
>CAUZIZ010000026.1:0-44337 GCA_963579905.1 Acidobacteria bacterium UBA6911
CTGGACGGTGCGCAGCAGATCGCCAAGATCGTGATTGCCGGCATCTCTGCGGAGGAAAAGCAGAAGATCCTCGGCCTCAACGCCAAGCGGCTGCTGAATCTGTAGGGCCTGGGCTGAGACTTTAGAGCTCTGTCAAGAATAACTTCACACTCTGGCATCTCATCTTCACACCATCTTCGGCCGCTCCTCAATCGCTAAATCCTCAACGTAGACCCCGCTACGCCTGCGGTTTCGCTCAATCGTTCGCGGCCAACTCTGCGAAGTTATTCTTGACAGAACCCTAAGAGCAGATAGTGATCAGCGAGCAGCACCGGAAGCAGCGGCAATCAACCTGTTCCGAAACAGCGCGCCAATCACAATGCTCATGGCGAGCGACACGTCGCACATTGGCACGCCTCCGGCTCGTGGGCAGATATTCCCCCCCTGGAGCCAATTCGCCTGCAGTTGCGACGCCCGTATAGAACAGGCGTGGCGCCGAGTTTGTCCTGCCCAGTAAGGCGAGTCCCATAACTATCGCCAGATATCCGAGGAAGGCTAGGTAACAGGCAGGGAGCGAACCGACGATTGGGCAGGCCTTGCCGAGCATGAGCTCTCGCCAGGCCAAACGTCCGCTGCTGTAGAAATTGTTCCCCCGCTGGTACCAAGCCGCTCATGTCTTTTTGTTGTCGGTCTCCTTGCTCCGGTGCAGGAGCATTCTCCAGTGTCAGAACAGCGCCCGTATCTTTGGGCCCGGAGACGTCTAATTCGGATCCACGTCTAGCCGCAAGCAACCTGAATCGATAGAATCGCTGCTTTCTTCCCGGAGTTGTGTATGTTTCGACTTCTGCTTTCCGCCAGCTTGCCCTGATCCTTCTCACCAATGCAGTCGGCTAGGAGATCGGAGCCAACGACTTCCGTATCAGCGACACCGGGGGAACGGGGGATGCGTCCGTTGAAACGTTCGCTCCGGCCGTCGCCTACAACTCGACCAACAACGAGTACCTGGTGGTCTGGCAAGCAGACGACACTGACACGCCTAGGATCGTCGATGAGGAGTTTGAGGTTTTCGGGCAACGGCTGGAGGCCACCACAGGCGGCGAGATCGGGGACGACTTTCGCATCAGCGACGTTGGGGGAACGGGCGATGCGTCTGTCCGCATTTTCCGTCCGAGGGTAGGCTATAGCTCGATCAACAACCAGTATCTGGTGGCGTGGCAGGCGGACGACCCGGATACAACCGAGATCGTTGACGACGAGTTTGAGATCTTCGGTCAGAGGCTCGTCTTTGCTTTTGCCCTCCATTTCGCTCAATTCGGCAATGGCAGCGGCCTGAAATTGGAAATCGTTCTCACCAATCCTCACCCGATTCAAACGGTCACCGGCGAGGTTACCCTGTTCGATGCGGGTGGACCGGTTCTGGATCTGCGGAACAACCTCTCTGGGACGGCGGGCGTGGATGTGACGAAGGTGATGCCCCTCTTCAGCATCCCTCCCTTGGGCTCGGTTCGGATCGAGACCGACGGCCTAGGTCCCCTCAGCGTCGGATCGGTGTTGGTGGTGACTTCGGGTGCCGTGGGAGGCGTGATCCGTTTCGAGATCGCCGGAACCGGTGTGGCCGGAGTCGGTCCCGGGACCCCGTTCAAAAAGGCCATCGTACCGGTGCATAGGATGGGATCCATCAACACCGGGATCGCCGCTCGCAACACCAGCTCCGACGAGCAGGCCGTGGTGAACATGACTTTGCGCAATCTGCAGGGGAGCGGAGTCCTCGCAGGCCAGGCCGCGGTTACCCTGGATCCCAACGCACGCAACTCCCAATTTATCAATGAGATCTTCCCAGACGCAATACAGAAGGATTTCAAGGGACGGTGTCCCTGGAGAGTGCGAATTCCATCAGTGCCCTGGCCTTGGAGCTGGGTGACGCCGGAGAGTTCACGACGCTACCGGTAACTCCGGTCCCGGCCGAAGGAGCAGCGCAGGCGTCCGTCGCACAAGGCGTGGGCGCACCATGATCTCCCCCGCCCCAACCCTATTCAGATCGTCAAAAAGGACCAGGTCGCTGCCCATCGAGAAATCGTGTCTTCCCAGTCCCCGGATGTTTCAGAAGGGGGCCGCTTTCCCGGCTGCCAGTTGAAAAGGATAGGCCACTCCGTAACGCCAGATCTCGTTGGGAGGCATGCTGGGTGGGATCACCAGGTCTGCCCCCTACCCTGGGTCGCCCTTAAAAGGAGGGAGGGAGAATCCAACCGCTTCTGGGGAGGGGTCAATCCAGGTGTCACAAGCTCGCCCCGGGCGATCGAGGAAACAAGAAGGACAGAACCCGTGAGGGCACTACCAGCCTGCTTTTCGAATTCTCGGCGAGTGAGCTTTCTTGACCTTGACATCGATCATCCTTCCGATAGCAGATCTTGACAACTCCTGCAGCGAGATCGGAGGTCCTGGGGCGACTAAAAGAGAATCAGGACAACCACCTGACAAAGCCATTGGCCCGGCCGTCGCCACCTGAAGGGCCGATAGGGGGTTGTGGAGGATCGACGACTAGTAAGAGTTGGAACTACCCCCGGCAGGGAAGTAATGGATGGACACCGATCGAAGAACCGGCGAGCTGGCCGAGCCAGGGCTGACGAGAGTCGCCTTGTACTGGATCCAGCGCGCCTCCCCTTCTTCCCGGGCCAGACTGCTCCCGGAGACGGTATAGAAGCTCTGGAGCCCGCTCGGTCCCATCCAGGGAACCGAGGCCAGTGCTTCCTTCGAGTCGGCCCAGCGGACCTGAAACTCCAGCCCGGTCTCGAAGGGTGTGTCGCCCTCCCAGTTGATACTATCCAAGCGAGCCTTGGATCCCGCATCGAAGGGGGGTGAAACGTAGTCGTAGCGATCTCCCCGATCGTAGAGATGGCCTGCGTCGGAGGTCAGCTGATGGGGGCCCAGACCCGGCAGGTGGGTCCTGCGCTCAGTCGAGAATCCAGCGTCGCCTCCCCAATACAAGAAGGAATCGTTGCGGTGCTTGCCCTCTCTGGAGTGACAAGCAAAGAAGATGTCGGCGTGACCGTCCCGGTCGAAGTCGCTGACGTAGACGCCTGAGGCCGAGTTGGTGGGCAACTGGGTAGCCCGAGAGATATCGAACCCGGAGCTACTGTTCCAGTAGATGGTAGAAGGATGGCTCCGGGTGTAGCCGGCGTGGTAGCTGCTGAGGACCATGTCGAGCAGACCGTTGTTGTTCAAGTCTGCCACTGCCACATCGGCGTTTCCCACCGAAGGAAGGACCGTCCTACGGGACACGTCGTATCCCTTGCTTCCGCCCCAGTAGACAAACGTGTCTCCTTGAGGAGATCCCCCGAAAGATTGGGCCTTGTCAGGGGCTGGATCAGCGTCGAAGAGGTTGGGGACGATGACCTCCAGGAAACCGTCTCCATCGAGATCTGCCACTTCGACGGAAACGGAGGCTCTTGCAGGCAGAGCAGTGGTGTGGTCTTTGTCAAAACCCAAGGCGCTGTTCCAGTAGATGACGACCTGGTTGTCGGTAGTGCTGAAGATGATATCCAGCCAATCGTCGCGGTTCAGATCTCCGAGGGCGTGACCGCGGATACCTCCAACCTGGGACACGAACCGGTTCTCGCTCGAGAAGCCCGAGGGGCCACCCCAGTAGATCTCGGTCGATGAGGCCCTGCCGGGTGCAAACAGGCCCAGGGAAACGTCCAGGTAGCCGTCCCGGTTGAAATCGGCGGCCCGGGTCCCGAAAACCGGCACGTCCCCTAGACTGCTGCGGTTGCGCGATGAATAGCTCCCACGATAGCCCCAGTAGATTCCGGCGCCGTTTCGGTCGTCAGGAATTGCTCCAAAGAGCAGGTCCACGTGACCGTCCTGGTTGAGATCGGCGCTGGAGCAGAAGCCGTAGCCGCTGGGCAAGGCCTTGCGTCGGCCGACTTCGAACCCACCGTTCTGATCGCCCCAGTAGATATAGCTCGGGGTGGGAAGGTTGGTGTCGGCAGCATGGATGAAGACCAGATCCGTGGCCCCGTCTCCATTCAAGTCACCCGTCTGGACCCCGGTGGCGTCCGAGGTGGGTAGCTCAGATCGCCTTTCGGTGCTGAAACCGTCCTCTCCTCCCCAGTAGAGATAGGCCTTTGGCCTCTGGTATTGGGCCGCCCATCGTTGGGCAAAGACCAGGTCCGGGTACCCATCCTGATCCAGGTCCTCGACAGTGCAGCTGGTAGGGTTGTGGGTAGGTAAGGCAGTACGCTTGTAGGGACGGTAGCCTTCGGTCGTGGCCCAATAGATATAGGATACGTTGCCTGAGCGGTTGGCAAAAACGAGGTCGGGTTTCCCATCCCGGTTGAGGTCGGAAGTCTCGACGTCGGAGGCTCCAACGGTGGGGAGCGAGGTCCTCGCTTCGACCGAGTAACCCTGTCTGGATCCCCAGTAGACGTAGGAGTTCACGGACACCGTGTCGACAGTGTTGTACATGCCCAGTTCTCTGATCTTCAAGCGGTAGGCATTGGCCAGTACGATCTCCGGATAGGCGTCCCCATTCAGGTCGGCCACGGTCAAGGCTGACGTCCGCTCCCCAGGCAGGTGGGTACTGGAGCGCTCGGTATGGTCTCCGGAGGCCCCACCCCAGTAGATAAGCGCCCCTGCCTCCTCATCGCTGTTCCCCTCGTTGGCGAAGATCACCTCGGGATACCCGTCTCCGTTCAAGTCCGCTGTTCTGACGTCTTTAGCATTGATGGTCCTGAGCACCATCCTGCGGTCGGCCGAGTAGCCTTCGGAGGATCCCCAATAAACGAAGGACTCATTGGCGCGATCTACTGTGACGTGATAGCCAAGGCCGCTGTTGGCGAATACGACGTCGGGATGGCCGTCCTGGTTCAAATCCCCTACGGCCACGGCCTGGGCGCCGACGGTGGGAAGTCCGCTCCGCCTGGAGGCGTCCAGACCCGCTTTGCCTCCCCAATAGATGTAGGAGTCCAGGTCGGTCCGGGTGCCATTGAAGTTGTTGGCGACGATCAGATCGGGGAGGCCGTCCTGGTTGAGGTCGGCCACGGCTCCGTCGTTCCCGCCATTTGTCGGGAGCTGCAGCCGACGCTGGGACGAGAATCGGTCGCCTCCCCAGTAGATCAACAGGTCCGGCCTCTCGTCGGAATCGTGTTCGTTGGGAAGCACGAGGTCGATACTACCATCGCCGTTCAAGTCCGTGCGATTGATCAGTACCACTTCGCCGGTTACGGTGACATAGGTGTTGGCGCCCCCGTCACTGAAGCTTCCGTCGACCAGGTCCAAGAAGCTCGACGTAGTCCAGGACCTGATATCCGCTGCTCCTGCTGGATCCGACACGATCGAAAGGGCAAGCAGGGTCAGCACTGCCGTTACTGTGAGCTTGGCCGAGGCTCGATGGTCCATGGTGCTACCGGAAAGCCTCTAGTTTGAGGTCAGCGGTGTCAGCAGTAACTAAGTACACTGGAACGTAAATACGGCAACGCTTGTGGCGAGCGCGACGGGTCGAGTTCGCGAAGCGCCGCCGAACGCCATGCCTTGCCATAGTGGAGAAGGCGCGACAAAGAAATCGGCGCGTACCGTCGCCACCCGTAGGGCAGACGGCGGTTGCGGACGATCTCTGCGTTGGTGGTCGTCGAAGATGGCCAAACATCGTCTTCCTCCTCCTGCCTTGATCGCGCCTCGCAAGTCCCATCTGCAAACGTTGCCGTATTTATGTTCCAGTGTACTAAGTGGGACGGCTCCTGCTTCGACTGGAAAAGATGGTCCAGGTTAACCTCGATAAAGTCCTCGATCGTTCAAAATTCAGTTCTCTCTGGCCCGTCTCCAGACTGCACACGCTGTTGGAGAATACTAGATCTTTGGGTCTGGAAGGGCAATCTCAGGGGACGACATATATAGAAACAGGGGACGACATATATAGAAATTGGAAGGATAAGCGGAATTCAATCGACCTTTTCCGCTGACACTCGAAAGTGCTTGACCTCTTCTACTAATGACGATCCAGGCTGCAAATCTGCGAGATTGTTTGCAATCTGATCTCCGCCATAGCTTGCGCGAAAGAGGGTTTGATACACTCAGAGCCACGATTCTTTCGGCTTCCGAGCACACTTCAAACACCAAAGGAGGCGACAATGGAAGTCACGTCAGCATTCCTGATTTACGTGACCCTTTTCCGTCTAGAGATTATTGGGGCCGGGATCGTCAGCATCTTCCTGGGCTACCGTCTTTTCGTTAAGGGAGTCTGGCCCGATATCGTTGGTGGCCAAGGGACCGACGTTGACGCCAAGATTGCTGGCTCCAGTCTTACGGTCAAGAATGCGGCCCCTGGCACGTGTTTTTCCCTTTTTGGAGTGGTTATCATTGTTGTCATGTTCGCCTCAGGTAGTCCCGAATTGACGCTAGATATGCTGGGAAAATCAGGTGAGGTGGAAGGCCCAGATGAGTCGGTCGTGAAGAGGTTGGGGCTTAGAGGTGGAGACTCCGATTCGCTGAAGGCCATGACTCAACAAGGCGACTACTATATGGGCAGTGAGGAAACGGATCGGGCCATCGCTGCCTACCGAGAGGCGGTGACAGCGATGGCAGCACCGATGAACCATCTGGCTTGGCTCTATCTACAACAAGGAAAGGTAAAGGAAAGGTAGAGGAAGCCTTACCGCTCTCTCGATTGGCAGTGTAACTGCTATCCGACGAGGCCAACTTCTTGGACACCCTTGCTGAAATACTCCTAAGCACCGGAGAGAAGCAAGAAGCGTCAAGGCACATGAAGAGGGCGGTCCAACTCGATCCCTCATTGAACCACAAGTTGGAGAGATTCAAATAGGGAGTTTTGGGGAGTTGTCTATCCTAGAAGATGGGGAACTTAACTATGTGGCTGAGTATCGCAGGTTCAAGGGCCTTGAGAGCCCTTCTAGCCGCTTCGATGTGCGCGATTCTGTCGGTGCAGGTAGCTTCCAGCCAGCGCGGCGCTGGTAGTACGCAGCAGCATGAGGGCCCGCGATCTACCGCCTCTCTGGGTAACTACTATGCGCTGATTATTGGTATTGACGGGTATAGAGAGTGGCCTCCTCTAAGATTTGCCGAAACTGACGCCCGCGATATCCGCGATATTCTGGTCTCTGACTATGGCTTCGACCCTCAGAGCGTCGCTGTTCTCCGTGGAAAAACAGCGACTCGAGTGTCGGTCCTGAGTCGACTGTCTGATCGCTGCGTGCGCGATCCGCAACGACCTGACGGTACTTCATCACGATCGCGATTTCGACAATCTGGCAAGAGTCGGGCCGCTCGCCGCCCGACGCATTTCGACTGCTTCATAGCCGAGATAGAACCGCGCCACGTCTCCCGACGACGAATCCCCGAGGTGTATTCCTCGACATCAAGCATCACGGACGATGTTTCACGATGTGGCTGGCCTGGGGCACACTCGCCCGATGGCTCGAATCGGCGGCTACATGCGCTACCACGAAGGATCGATGGTGAATCGCTTTGAGATGGTGCCGGCCAATCCCGAATAGATTCTTGGGCGGAACCGTGCTCCAGCCTCAAGTTGGTCAAGATCCACAAAACAGCCGCTGGCTTACAGATTCCGGGAAAAAAAGTCTCGAATGCGACGGCACATTTCGTCGGACAGGACGTGCCCCGTATCGGGCTCGATGAAGTAGCTGAACTGAGCGGATGCTTGCTGTCGCGCATAGGCTTGCTCGATGCGTTCAATACCCGCCCTGTCATGCTCAATCCGACTTCCCTTGAGCCGCGTTCAGCGGATAACCCCGCGAGAAATAGAGCACGTGCTTGCATCCAGGGAGCGAGCCCAGATACCGCGATAGAGCCGAGAGGGCACGGCACGACAGCTCCAGGCGCATCGCAAGATCTCCGAGATACTGGGGGCCCTCTATGACGGCCGTTGAAACAGCGGGGTCAGACATGGGGATTCTGGGCACCGAACTAATTGCCGCGGAGAACCCCGTGTTAGAATCGGCTTCGCTCACTCTCGAGCCCGTGGTTCTGCTGTGAAAAAGACCAGGTCTGCTTTCCGAAAATCTACGACGAGCAAGCCGCAATCTAGACCGAGCAGCAATAAGTCAGGCCGGCAGCTATGGGTGATCCTTCTGCTGCTCTTCCTGGTCGCGGCAACATACGCCACATCATCCCTGGAGAACGGTTTCGTCTATGACGATTTTCAGATGATCCTGAGCCGCAAAGGGGCTAGTTCCGTAGCTGACGTGGCCGGCCTATTTGCTGAGCCATCCTTTCCCAATCTTCCCTACTACCGCCCCGTAACGACCACCACGTTGATGCTGCAAAGAGCCGTTCACGGAGACAATCCGGCGCCCTACCACCTATTCAATATCCTGTTGATCGGGGTAGCTGCCCTGCTCACCTATGCTCTTTTGCGCCTGCCGGCCTTTAACGTTGAGAAGATTCCCGCGCTGCTTGCGTCAGCCTTGTTCTGCCTGCACCCAATTGCTTCGTCGGTGGTCTACCCCGCGTCTTCAGGGCGAGAGACTCTCCTGCCTTCTGCTTTGACTCTGCTGGCGGTCTATGCCTACCTGCGTCCGGGCAGGAAGTGGTACGGCCTGGCTTTGTTTGCATTTGCGGCCGCTCTGTTCAGCAAGGAGCAGGCGGTGATCGTTCCCGCGCTGTTCCTCCTGGCCGATCTGCTGGGTCTGTCTGGCGAGCCACCGGGGCGGACTCTTAGTACACTGGAACGTAAATACGGCAACGTTTGTGGCGAGCGGGGCGGGTCGAGTTCGCGAAGCGACGACGAACTCGATGCCCCGAATCTTGGAGGAGGCGCGACAAAGAAATCGGCGCGTCCCGTCGCCACCCGGAGGGCAGATGGGGCTTGCGGACGATCTCTGCGTTGGTCGTCGTCGAAGATGGCCAAGCATCGTCTTCCTCCTCCTGCCTTGATCTCGCCTCGCAAGCCCCATCTGCAAACGTTGCCGTATTTACGTTCCAGTGTACTTAGCCAGTGGATGCTGCGGTACCTGCCAATCACACCCATCATGTTGATCTACATCGGGGTTCGCCGCCTGCTTTTCGAAGGCACGGAGTTCACCTTCGGCAGCCTGGGCGGGCCGTTTCTCTCAATTGCCTATGCCCTGCAGGACATTTTCCTGCCCTTCGTAGAACTGCACTATGAGCCAACGACCGCGATCTGGCTATCCTGGCCCCGGCTTGCGGTCTCCTTGAGCTTGTTGATCCTCATGATTCTCCTGGCGATTCGGCTGTGGCCATCCATCCATCGTGTCGCTTGGTTTTGGCTGGGTTGGTTTGTGGTGAACCTTCTGCCTACCGCCAATTTGCTCAAGCAGGAGGCACCCTTCGACGATCGCTACGTTTTCCTGGCCTCGCTTTCGGTGTTCGCGATGACAGCATCGATCGCCTCGGGGTTCTGGAGTAGAGAGCCGGCAGCTCGATTGCTTCTGATCTCGGGACTGGTGCTGGTAGCCTGCTCTGCTGCCATAAGCCACCATCGAGCCAGTTATTTTCGCGATGACGCCAGCTTCAGCCGGCAGTGGCTGAAAACCAATCCCGGCTCCGTAAACGCCCATTTTGATATGGGTTCGGCCTTGGTTCGCCGGAGTGAGTTCGAGCAGGCCATCAAACACTACACCGAGGTTTTGCGGATCCGTCCCGGTTACACCACAGCCCACAACAACCTGGGCGATGCCCTCTTGAAGTCGGGACGTGTGGCAGAGTCACTGCCTTATTTTTCCAAGGCCCTGCAGCTCAATCCAGGATACGCGGATGCTCACTACAATATGGCAACGGCCCTGGCCCAGCAAAACCAGTTACAGGAAGCAATTCAACACTTCTCGGAGGTTCTGCGAATTCGGCCAAGCTTCGCTGAGGCCCACAATAATCTGGGTAATGTTCTAGCCAAGCAAAAGAGGCTGGATGAAGCGATTGAACACTATTTCAAGGCCCTGCAAGCTCATCCAGATAACGCCGACGCTCACAATAATTGGGCTAACGCTCTGGTGGAACAAGGCAAGCTCGAGGAGTCAATCGATCATTATTCCGCTGCCCTCGAAATTCGTCCCGATTTCGTGGAAGCCAAACGTAACTTATCAGTCGTTCTGCAGTACCTTCGGAAAGATTAGCGTTGTGGCGAATCCATTCCGAACCATGGAGGACGATACCTACCCCGAGACTACCGCCCTTTACCGTGGCGAGGCCATTAAATCGGTGGGACTCTTTCCAGAACCGCTAATTACATCAAAAGACCACTCACTCCACTACTACTCACTCCACTACTGCTCACTTCACTACTACTCACTCCACTACTGCTCACTTCACTACTGCTCACTTCACTACTGCTCACTGCTCACTGCTCACTGCTCACAACGACTGGACTTTGAGACCTCGGATTGGTTAGATTGCTAACCGGTGTTTGATCGTCAGTATCGGGTGTACTCCCATCTTCTTCTAGTCGCTGATCTGGCAGTGGGAGTGCCGGCGCTGTTCCTTGCCTACTTCTTGCGTAGCCATGCTGACGAGTTGATTCCTTTTGGCGCCGCGGGCCTCTTCAACCCGGAGCTGCTTCCTTTTCGCCAGTACCTGCTCTATTTCCTGGCCCTGCTCCCCTTATGGGTGCTTCTGCTCCTGATTACTCAAAGGTACTCCGAACTGGTATATCTCCCTCTTCGGCAGCAGCTTATCCGTGCTTCCCATTTTGCTCTGGCCGGCTGCGTGATCACCAGCTTCTTCACTTTTTCCCTGAAGTTGGTGGTGAGCCGTCCCATCCTTTTTGGCTTTGTAGTGATCTGCAGCAGTTTTGTTGCTCTTAACCGTGTTCTTATCCAATGGGTGCTCAGAAGCAGGAACATCAACGAGCATAATCAGATCAAGATCGTCGTCGTGGGGACGGACAGCCGTTCTACAAGGGTGGGGGAGGTCTTGGAGAACTCCCAGAAATATGGATATTACGTGGTGGGGCATGTGAGCTGTGGAGCTGAATCGGTTGCCGATTCGAGTTTGAACGTTCTCGGTAGTCTGAGGGATCTTCCCCGGCTTCTGTTGGACGAAGTGGTAGTCGACGAAATTATCTTCGTAGAAGAGCAGGGGTGCCGCCAGGAGAATATCGAGGAGTTGATGAGCCTGTGTGAGGATCTGGGGATCAAGACGCGGCTGGCGTTGGATGGATTCCCCAAAGCTGGTGCCAAACCTTCCCTGGAGTTTCTGGAGGGCTTGCCTCTGATCACCTACTCGACGGTTCCGGACCACAGCCTGTCGCTGGTGGCGAAACGGCTGCTGGATTGCTCAGCCGCAGCATGTCTTCTGGTGCTCACGACTCCGATCATGCTGGTGGTCATGCTGCTGATCAAGTTCACCTCGCCCGGCTCCATCTTCTACCACCAGATCCGTTGCGGCCTCTACGGTCGACGGTTCACCTTGACCAAGTTCAGGACGATGATTGAGGGGGCCGAAGATAAGCTCTGGGAGATCAAGCACCTCAATGAGATGGATGGACCCGTCTTCAAAATGCGTAACGATCCACGGGTGACTCCGCTGGGTCGAATCCTTCGTAAATTCAGTATCGATGAGCTGCCTCAACTTGCCAACGTGCTCAAGGGAGAGATGAGTCTCGTGGGGCCACGCGCGCCCCTTCCCGAGGAGGTAAAGTACTACTCCCTAAAGCAGAGACGCCGCCTCAGTGTAAAGCCCGGAATAACCTGTCTCTGGCAGGTCTCCGGACGCAACGAAATCGACTTCCAACGCTGGATGGACCTGGACTTGCGCTATATCGACCAGTGGTCTCTGGGATTGGATCTAGTGATCCTGTTGAAGACCATACCCGCTGTTCTGAAGGGAAGAGGGGCGAGCTGACAGACCTTGAATAGTGAGCAGTCCGGAAACAGCCGAAGGTAGCGTCGCAGAAGATCAGTGACGACTCACTTGTATTCTGGTGCTTTGGATTCGGTATTTCCGCCCTGGGCGAGGGCCAGATGTCCCAGCTGCTCCTTGTACTGGAGCTGGTAGAGCTTGTAGTAGATCCCGCGGTGTTTCAACAGCTCATCGTGAGAGCCTTCTTCCCTGATTTTCCCCTTCGACAGCACCACGATGCGATCGCAGTTCTGTATCGTGGAAAGGCGGTGGGCAATGATCAGGGCGGTTCGGTTCTTGAGGAGCTTATCCAGGGCGTCCTGGATCAGCAGCTCAGTATCTGTGTCGACTGAGGATGTGGCCTCATCCAGGACCAGGATCTGGGGGTCATGGGCCACCGCACGCGCAAAGGCCAGCAATTGCCGCTGACCCACTGAGAGTGAACTGCCTCGTTCCGCCACGTGGGAATCCAGTCCTTTCGGCATTCGCTCCACAAAGCGGCTTGCATTGACGAATTTTGCTGCCGACTCTACTTGTTGTCGATTGATGTCCCGCTGCCACAGGCGGATATTTTCTTCGATCGTTCCGCTGAAGAGAAAAACATCCTGAAGAACCACTGAGGTAAGCTGTCTCAGCTCTTCCAGGTCCATCCTTCTCACATCGATCCCGTCAATCAGGATTTCGCCGGCCTGGACATCGTAGAAGCGACAGAGAAGGTTGATAAGGGTCGACTTTCCGGAGCCTGTCGGTCCCACGATTGCCACCTTCTCCCCGGCTCCAATGGTGAGGTTCACGTTGCTCAGAACCGGATTCCCTTCATTGTAGTGAAAGCTGACGTTTCTGAATTCGATCCTGCCCTGAATGGACGAAGAAGCAATCGGATGGCTCGGCGGCTGGATTTCTGGCTGCGTGTCCAGCAGCCTGAAAATACGCTCCGAGCTGACCATGGCGTTCAGCAGAATATTAAACTTCTCACTCAGGTCGCTGATGGGTTTGAAGAAACGATCTGAGTATTGGATGAAGGCGACCAGGACGCCGAGGGTGAGTGTGTTCTGGATGATCTGGCCGCCTCCGTACCAGATAATCAAACCGACGGCGAGGGATCCGATGAAGCTGACGACTGGGTAGAAGAGGGCGTAGTAGAAGATCGACTTCAGGTTTGCGTTGAGGTGCTCGCGGTTTCGCTCTTCGAACTCGTTGTATTTGCGCTCCTCCTGGACGAAGAGTTGAACCACGGACATCCCGGTGATGTTTT
This sequence comes from Acidobacteria bacterium UBA6911, assembly GCA_963579905.1. GTDB lineage: Bacteria > Acidobacteriota > UBA6911 > RPQK01 > JAJDTT01 > CAUZIZ01. The sequence goes on from CAUZIZ010000026.1 coordinate 13,061, forward strand.
CCTGCAGAAACGCGTTGATCTTGGCAATACAGGTGCGGACCCAACGGAAGGAACCGCGCACCTTCACCTTGAAGACGGCAGTAGTCAGGGCCAGCAGAGGTAGCACCGAGAAACAGACCAGGGCCAGCTTCCAATCCAGCCAGAGCATGGCACCAACGATGCCGGTCAGCACGAAGATGTCTCCAAAGATGCTCACGACTCCAGCCGTGAACAGCTCGTTCAACACATCGACGTCGCTGGTTATTCGGGTGATGATGCGCCCTACCGGGTTCTTATCGAAATAGCCCACGTGCAGGGTCTGGATATGCGAGAAAATCTGGAGTCGCAGGTCGTGCATGATTCTCTGGCCGGTCCAGTTCATCAGATAGGTCTGGGCAAAGGAGAGAAAGAACTGCAGCACGAGAACGCTCAGAAAGATCAGGGCGATCCGGTCCAGTCCGTCCACGTCACCGTTTCGAATATGCTCGTCGATGGCGATCTCTGTAAGCAGCGGCCCCACCAGCTGGAGACCGGCGATCAGCAGCAGCAAGAAGACGGAAATCGTCACGATCAACCAATAGGGGCGAAGATAGCTTAAAAGCCGTCGCGCCAGTCGGCTGTCGTATGCCTTTCCTAGAACCTCTTCTTCGTGGTAGTCGCTCATTCGCTTTCCAGCTCTTCCCTCAGCAGCTGCTTCTGGTAGAGATCGGCGTAGGAACCTCCCGCTTCAAGGAGCTCCCTATGGGTGCCTCGTTCTATGATCTGGCCGTCTTCTAACACCAGAATCAGATCAGATTTCTGGACGGTTGAAATCCGGTGAGAGATCAGAATCGAAGTCCGGTCTGATAGTTTCTGCGAAAGTCTTTCCAGAATGCGCTCCTCGGTGTAGGTGTCTACGCTGGAGAGGGAATCGTCGAGGACGAGAATGTCCGGGTCCAGCAGCAGTGCCCGGCTGATCGCGATGCGCTGTTTCTGGCCTCCGGACAATGTGATGCCCCGCTCGCCGACAAACGTCGACATCTGCTCTGGGAACTCATCGATGTCATCGAGGATATTGCTGGTCCAGGCTGCCTCGCGGACCAGTTCCAGATCCGAGTCGGGCCGGCCAAAGGATATGTTTTGGCGAATCGTCTCGGAAAACAGAAAGCTGTCCTGCGGGACAGAGCCGATGCGGGAGCGAAGTTTCAACAGGGGAAGATCGTTGATGTCCATGTCGTCAATGAACATCGTCTCCCGCGGAATCGGATAAAGCCGACACAACAGGTTCACAAGGGTCGATTTTCCGCTTCCCGTTCTCCCCACAATTGCGACCGTCTGTCCCGGATCGACCTTGAAACTCACATCCTTCAGCGCATTGATCTCACCGTAGGAAAAGCTTAGATTCCGGACCTCAAGCTTGCCTTTCAGCTTCTCAATGGGAAGTGTCTGTTCGTCCAGAATATCGGGCTTCTGTGCCAGGATGCGATTAATGCGAGCCATGGAGGCAGAGCCTCTCTCCACGACGTTGATGACCCATCCCAGGGCGATCGTGGGCCAGGTAAGCCTGGTTACATAGACCATGAACGCGACGAGCTCACCCATGGAGATTGAACCGGAGACAACCCTGCGACCTCCATACCACAGAAGGCAGATCCCAGAGAGACCCAGCAGGAAGGTGAGGAGGGGGTAAAAGACTCCCCAGATTCTGACCAGCGCAAGGCTTCTTTTGATGTATTCCTGGTTGGCTTCCTGAAAGCGACGGACGGAGGCTTTCTCCTGGCCGTAGGCTTTTACGACTCGGATTCCGGACACGTTCTCCTGGGCAAGGGTCGTAATCGCGGAGAACTGTTCCTGGATTCTCTCGAATCTCTGGTGAATCTTTCTTCCGAAATAGGTGGCGCTGTAGGACACCAGTAACAGGGGGACCAGGGTAAGGGCGGCCAGCTTGGGATCAATCTGGAGCAGAATTCCAATGGTCAACACTGTCATGGAGATGGTGTTGAAGGAATACATGATGCCGGGGCCAAGGACCATCCGGACCGCGCTCAGGTCGTTGGTAGACCGTGACATGACGTCGCCGGTTGAATGTTCTTGGTAAAAGCGCGGAGTAAGGCGCTGAAGGTGACGGAACAGATCGTTGCGTAGGTCGTACTCGATGTGTCGTGAAACCCCGATCAGAACACGCCTCATCCAGAAGCGAAAGAAGCCCTCAACGACGCCGACAGCCAGAATCAAGGCCGCAAACAGAACGAGATCAGATCGAGTCGCACTTGAAAGGCCATCAATCGCTCTTCCCAGGACGGTCGGAAGGGTGACGACCGCCAGATTGGTGAGGAGCACCATCAGGGCTCCCAGCAGGATTCTGTTTCGGTATCTTTTCAGGTAGGGAAGCAGAGTGATCAGAGACCACTTTCGGGGATTCAACCTGCTAGTTTCACTGAACATCGAAACCCTTGACGTGAGGGACTTCGTCGCCCGTCTGGTCGAGAAAATGGATCTCGTAGCCAAACAGGAAAGGCGAATTCTTGGCGTACCTCAGACTAAAGTTTCCTGGGGACTTGGGCTTCAAAGTCTTGGGTTTGACGTCGACCGAAAGCTCGTCCAGGAGTTCCTCATCGGATCCCCAGATTTTGACGACGGCTGTCAGCTCTCCGAGGGGTTCCTCCTCCTGATTCCAAATTTCTCCCTTCAGGGAAAAGCCTTCATGAAATCGGTCATAGTTGAGGGCGGTCACCCGCAGTGGCACGGTGCTACGGGGATCCAAGGTTGTAAGGTTATCCAGGAAGGGAAGCGGAATCAGGGTGAGAGCCAGGAAGCAAACGGTGGCAAGACAGGTGGAAAGCAATAGCGCATGGAAGGCCATTCGTGACTCATCCTTGGAAGGGACGAAGCGCTCGCTGCGTGGAGTTGTCTGGACGAGACCTGTCCATTTCTGCTGGTATTCGCGATCTAGATCCGCGCGCAGGTCCTGAAGCCCCTTCATCCTTGAGCGCAGGCGCTGTCGGATCAGCAGCAGGGATAGGAGAAAAACAGCCGAAAAGGCCCAGAGAGAATACTCAAGGGATCGTTCCATGATTTCCAGGATCGCTGCGTCCATTGTCAAACTCGTCTCCTACTCAATGTTCCCTGCTCCCTAAGCTGAAACTTGAGTGATTCGTCGGAACGTCTGCACGTCTGAACGTCGCACGTCTCTGCTCCCGGGAAAGTCCGGCGAACGGTTCCAACGGGAACTTCGAATGGCGAGGCAATCATGAAGAATCGCCAGTTGACAGAGCTGTGACCGTGAGGGAGCGGGCCCTGATCAGGGGCCGAACCTGGCAGCTCCGCCTTGGAAGTCTCCCCCGGAATGACCCAGCACAGTGGGGGCGGTACTGACCTGAGATTTGTGCGAAATGTGGCGTTAGGATTTGGCATCTAGTCGCTATCGGTCCGAGTCGGATCGGTGGAGGGGGATCGTCCTCCCCTGATCTCGGGCAACCAGCCCCAGAGTCCCTTCTTCGATTTGGTTAGGGAAAAGGTCTGTCCGAAAAGGGATTGTCCAAAGCGTGTGAGAAGGCCCTCCTCCAAACGTCCGTTGGATGGGATTGCGACCCAACTTTCCTCTCCCAGAAAGCCTCTCTTCAAAGCCGTAATGTTGGTGTCCACCGTGATCAGCGTTTCCCGGGCGGAGACGAGTTGGATCGAGATTTCGTAGTCATAGTTCACCTGCTTCCACTGGGCACCGGACAGACGAGGCCGCTTGCCAATCTTATCCATGTGATCGTCGGTCAATGGCCCCGAAATGTATTTTCGGGGGCCGGTGCGGATTTTACCCTTGGCTCGTGCCTCCCGGGTGACCGTCCACCCCTCTTCTTTCAGGATCCGGAGCATCCCCTCCCAGGTAGCTTCGAAGGGACTGTGCACCCGTAAGGGAGGAATAAATCGCTTCTCCTGCTTGCCGGCGGGGCTGAGGCAGAGGAGGTTTCCCCAGAGGATCGAGAGCACGGCTACCGCAAGCCAGCCGCGGCGAGGGATGGCAAAACGGAGGGCTGACTTCCACTCAGAGCTTCTTTTCAACGGCAAGTGGCCCTCTTCACGACAATCATTGTAAGCCGCGCAAACCTTCAGGGATGGCGGGCAGACTCCTAGTGTAAAACATTCGTCTCTAGCTCGCATTTTCGGTTCTAGTCCATTGTGTGCCTATTCAGTGGGCTCTGCTCTCTCCCCCTTGCCCGTGCGCTTGCCTTTGCCCGCGGGCGTTTTGAATGGGACACCGGATGGCAATCTATAGCAAGACACGGATTGAAATCAGGCCAGTGCTGACCGCTTTCGAGAAACGGACGTTCAAGTTTTACCGTGTCCTAAGCCCATGGCGGTTCGATTTCGATACCGATCCCGATTTCGATGACGTGGACCCGCTAACTTTTGTTTAGCGCCTGGGCTCTACTGTCTCCTATCGGTATCGGTATCGAAATCCGAATCTCCATAAATCAGCGGAGTTTCCTCGATACAGTATCCTCTTCCGCCCAATCGAATCAGCATAGCGGCCATCCGATCCAGTTCGACTTTCCGCTCAGTGCTCTCTCGTTCATTCAGCGCCTTCCCGACCACCAGAACATCCTGGATCGCCGCATATTCGAAAACGGAGCCACGCGCGATCTCGAAATACCGCCGCCGTCTTCCCGATGCCTTCCGCGATGTTCAGCGGGATCGACTGACTGGAGCGAAGCCACTGATCCCGCGCAGATCGATGGACTCCAGTCAGGCTTCCAGCCTTCTTATAGACCCATGCCACGTAGCCTATCGAGAGGCGGTAGACATCAAGTTTCGCATGTCCAAAACTCATGGTGGTCTATTTCGATACCGATACCGATACCGATACCGATACCGATACCGATACCGATACCGATACCGATACCGATACCGATACCGATACCGATACCGATACCGATACCGATACCAATACCAATACCGATTTCGATTGGCTGGCCTCGCTAACCTCACTTGATGTACGGAAGGCCTGCACGAATCATCTACCATAAGTGCTAAGCGTCGGTGCTACCGAGCTATTCAGGCCACGGTCACTTGGACGTATTACTCGACGTGCCGAGGAAAACTTGAATGTCCGCTTCTAGGTCCAAAGCAAAGGCAGAGGCAAAGGAGTGCTGACGATTATCGCTGGTAGCGGAGAACTGCGCGCGAATGATCTCTGTAATGAGTCGAGAAAACATGACTGCCGTCGTTTCTGGAGACGAAGTACAGATACTCCACAGGGGCCGGATAGAGGGCCGCGTCAATCGAGGCCAGCCCAGGATTAGCGATGGGTCCCGGTGGTAGACCGGGATACAGATAGGTGTTATAGGGAGAGTCCAACTGAAGATCACTACGATGAATGATTCCATCGTATTCCTTCACCAACTGGACGGCATAGATCACTGTGGGATCGCAGGCCAGCTTCACCTTCTTGTCAAGGCGGTTGTGAAAAACGGCTGATACCAACGGACGTTCTTCGGCAAGACGGGCTTCTTCTTCAATCAGGGAAGCCAATGTGATGACCTCTCGAGTAGTCATGTGGAGCTCCTCAGCCCGCGCTCTCCGTTCGGCCGTCCATTTACTGCGAAAGGTGTGCACCATGGTCTGGACGATCTGGTCCTCGTCCATCGCCTGGGTGACATAGTAGGTGTCGGGGAAAAGGTAGCCTTCCAGGTTGTCTGCTAGAGGATCCAGATCTGACACGAGATCTGTGCGGCGTCCTGCTTTCCACAAACGTGCTCTCTGCCCGAAACCCCTCTCTGCGAATCGCCCCAGAACTTCCTTCATCGTCTCACCTTCAGGCACCGTGACCCTGTATTGGTGAGTCTCTCCCTGGTAAAGCCTATCGGCGACATCAACCAGACTCATCGGTTGGCTGAAGAGGTATTCGCCAGCCTTCAGCGAGGTTGGATAGTGGAAGCTCACATAGGCGCCGAAAAGTGGCTGCGAGCGAATGATCCCACGCGACTGAAGCAACCTTCCGATAGTCGAACCGGTCGAGCCGCGGGGAATCAGGATGAGGCTCTCCGAAGTGTCATAGCCACGATAAGGTTGGAAGAGCTGAAAGCGAACCCAGCCCAGACCCAGGCCCAATGCCAGGCTCAAGGTGAGGCCGGAAACGGCGAGCTTCAGCCTGGGACGACGGGGCTCCTTTGTGAGGTTTCTTCCTCCAGATACCATTTCAGGATCAAAGCTGCCGCGAACTCATTTCTCTTCCGGCGGCGTTCCGATTGCGATAGCCCCAGCTCCTTCATCAGCTGTTCTGCTTCTTTGGTGGATAAGCGCTCGTCCTTCCACTCGACAAGGATCGAAGTGGTCTCTTGTATACGTTTCACGAGCGGTTCTATTTTGTCCAGAGTCGAGCTGCGGTCCCCGCTGAGACGGAGAGGTAAGCCCACGATCAGGCGTTCTACCGCGTGCCGCTGCATAAGGTCGCGAAGAGCCTCTACATCCGTCTCGAGATCCCTTCTCTTCAGGGTCGTCAGGGGGCGGGCGGTAAGTTTGAGTGGATCCGAGACGGCGACGCCAACGTTCCTGGATCCCACATCGAGCGCCATCCATCGTTTCATCAAAGATCAGCCTGGAGATCGCGCTGGGAGTCCGCACGATAGAGCTGACCACAGCGGGAAAGCGGGGAATCAAGGCAAGTGTTCTCGGTTTCGAGGTGCATTATTATTCTATAGCCGAAAAATCTGGGCACTATGCGCCAAATCTACCGTTTTCGCAGTAGGTCAATTGTTGCCGCGCAGGCTCCGAGCCCATATTTCTTCTTTCCAGCGCTCTTGCGCCTAGGTTATAATCTTAGCGCACTTAGAACTTGAGAGTATCGGCTATGGTTGTGTTTGCCAAGGGTAAGCTGACGATCCTGTTTCTATCCGCTCTGGTGGTGGTCTACGGCCTCGTGGGTGGAATCATGGACAAGGTTTCGGCCAAAGATGGGGCCTATAAAAACCTTGCGATTTTTACTAGCGTTTTGAGCAAGGTCAGCGAAGATTACGTGGAGCCGCCCAGCATGGAGATGGCCATGTTGGGTGCTTTGCATGGAATGATGGAGGCGCTTGATCCCTATTCCAGTTTCGTTTCCAAGGAAGAGTACGAAAAGCTGAGCACTCGCGACGAGGCTGGGTCGGTCGGCCTGGAGGTGTCCAAGCGCTATAGCTACGTGTACATTGTCTCCAGCCAGCCTGGTGGTCCGGCCGACCAGGTCGGACTACGATCGGGGGATATGATCGAGTCGATCGATGGGCGGCTCACGACTCAGATGAGTCAGTGGGAGGCCAGACGGATGCTTCTAGGGACACCGGATACGTCGGTGGAGCTGAGAGTCATTCGCGCCAGAAAGTCGCCCGCGGCGCTTGAGTTGGTGCGCCAGGAGCTGGCGCTGAGCGAGGTTCAAGCCCGAATCCATGAGCCCGGAATCGGAGTGGTCCGCGTACCCCACTTTGGGCCGGGGATCAGCAACTTCGTCGAGTCAAAGCTCCGAATGTTGGCCTCATCTGGGATCAAGGGCCTTCTGATCGATGTCAGAAACACGGCGCAAGGAGAGATTGAGGAAGCGATTCAGGTTTCAGATCTGCTGGTAGCGAAGGACAAGATCCTTACGACGCTGAAGGACCGGAAGAGTGAATCCACCGAACATCGATCAGCAGAGGAGCCAATTGTCTCTCAGATTCCTATCGTGGTGTTGACAGACGGCGGGACCAGTGGGGCTGCGGAGATCTTTACGGCCGCTTTGCGGGATAATGAAGTCGCGGAGGTTGTGGGGAGCAAGACGGATGGGCGAGGGTCGCTGCAGGAGCTCTTCAAGCTAGAAGGAGGTTCGGTTGTCTTCGTCTCAACGCAACTCTATCTTCGGCCGAATGGCAAGCCGATCCAGGCTCGGACGCTCAGAAACTCCGGGATCGTTCCCGATGTTCAATCACCCAGTGCGGAGTTCGTCACCAAATTTTTATCTGAGAATGTCTCCGATGATCCTGATGCAGTGCTAGGCTCCGACTTCTATAGACGGTTGACCCAGGCGACTCGATCCCAGCAGTTTGATCGGGGAATTGAGCAGCTGCGAAGCCTCCTTCTGAAAAAGGCGGCGTAAACCAATTGAACGCTTTCTAATCCGCAGGAGGAAAGAGATGAACAAAGGGGACTTGATCGATGTGATCGCCCGCGATGCTGTTATTACCAAGACTCAGGCTCAGAGTGCGCTGGATTCTTTTGTAGACAACGTGCAGAGTGCGTTAAAGGGAGGGGATAAGGTCACTGTTGTAGGTTTCGGTGCATTTTCGACGAGCAATAGAGAAGCGAGGGTCGGGCGCAACCCTCAGACAGGCGCCTCTATCCAGATTGCAGCCAAGAAGGTAGTGAAGTTCGCGGCCGGAAAATCTCTGAAGGATGGAGTGCAGTAGATCTCGATTGTTTCGATGATCCGAAAGGGGCGAATCACCGCCGAGTCGTCGCCCTGCTGGTTTTTCGAGACTCTGAGACGGGGGAACTGATTCTGTCGATGTTTTTTTTATGTAGGTGCGTAGCTCAGGGGGAGAGCACTTCCCTGACACGGAAGGGGTCAGCGGTTCAAATCCGCTCGCACCTACCATTTTTGCCTCCCGGAAATGCGAGTTGCGAGAGCGTCGAAAGCACTGCTACGGCGATGAAAGACCAGGAATTTAGATCACAGTGGTCCCGGTAAGAAGTCTCCGAACCGTCAGGAGGGACGGAACGATTCAAGAAGTTCCGGACCCTGACGAGGCCTTGACAATCCTCCGTCATTCCACCTCCCACTTGCTGGCTCTGGCTGTGATAGAGCTTTACCCCGAAGTGCATCTTGGCATAGGCCCTCCCACGAGTGAGGGCTTCTACTATGATTTCGAGATGTCTGATCGTCTCGCCGAGGACGATCTTGCGAAAATTGAAGAGAAAATGGAGGTCTTGAGACAGCAGGATCTTGCCTTCGAGCCCGAAATTGTCGAACAAGCAAAGTCGCTTGCGTTTTTTCAGGGTAAAAGGGAGCGATTGAAGGTGGAACTGGTGCAAGACCGAGCGGGAGAGGTTCTTTCGCACTTTCGATTGGGACAGTTGGAAGATTTTTGCACTGGTCCGCATGTGGTTTCCACTTCTCAGCTAGGGGCCTTCAAGCTACTGTCCATCGCGGGATCCTATTGGAAGGGCGACGAACGCCGGGAGCAGTTGCAGCGCATCTACGGGACCTCTTTTTTCACCCAGGAGGAACTGGACGATTATCTGAGCAGAAGGGAGGAGGCGAAGAAGCGCGATCACCGACGTCTGGGAAAAGACCTGGATCTGTATACGATCCAGGATCACGTGGCGCCAGGGCTTATCTTCTGGCATCCGAAAGGGGCCAAGGTTCGTGCCCTAATCGAGGAATTCCTGCGCACCGAGCACGAGGACCGTGGTTACAGCTTCGTCTATACGCCCCATATCGCCAAGAGTGATCTCTGGAAGACTTCGGGACATTACGACTACTTCCTTGAGAACATGTACACCTTCCCGGTGGATAAGCAGGAATACGTACTCAAGCCGATGAATTGTCCGGGTCACATCCTGATCTATCAGTCGACTAAGCGGAGCTATCGAGAGCTGCCGGTCCGACTGGCTGAGTTCGGGACCGTTTATCGCTACGAGAAATCCGGCACTCTTCACGGCATGTTGCGGGTACGTGGTTTTACCCAGGACGACGCCCACATCTTTTGCCATCCCGATCACGTCTTCACCGAGGTAGTGGAGACTTTGAATCTGGCGGAGCACATTCTCCAGAGTTTCGGTTTCGAGCGGCAGCAGGTGATGCTGTCGGTGTGGGATCCGAACGATCCAGGCCATTACGCAGGCGCTCCGGAGGACTGGGAACGCGCTGAATCAGTGTTGCTGCGGGCGCTGACTGAAAAGGGTTGGGACTACGAGCGGCATGAAGGGGAGGCCGCCTTCTACGGCCCCAAGATCGACATCAGTCTGATCGACGCCTTGGGCCGATCCTGGCAGGTGACGACGCTTCAATTCGATTTTAATCTGCCAGAGCGCTTCAACATTACCTACGTGGGGCCTGATTCCAAGGAGCAGCAGGTGATCATGCTTCATCGGGCCCTTCTGGGATCGATGGAGCGCTTTGTGGGGATTTTGATAGAGCACTACGGAGGTGCCTTTCCGCTATGGCTGGCGCCAGTACAAGCTCTGGTTCTCCCTGTGAGCGAAAGGCATCAGGCTTACGCCGAGGAAGTCCGCGATAAGCTTAGATTGGAATCTCTGCGGGTCGATGCGGACCTGAGAAACGAGAAGCTTGGCTACAAGATTCGGTCAGCTCAAGTGAACAAGATTCCCTACATGCTGATCGTTGGCGATCGGGAAGTGGAGTTAGGCACAGTGTCTGTAAGGAGTCGACTCGGAGGAGATCAGGGAAGTTCGGGACTTGACAGTTTTGTTGCGATGGTTCAAGACTTGATAAGAGAGAAGGCAACCCAAGCATAGTTGGGGACCATCTGTTCCTTGTAGAAGAAGAATTGGGACGGGTACGAACACTCAGGAGGCTGACTTATCCAACAACGGGTACGGGTTAATTTCAGAGTCAGGGCACGGGAAATTCGAGTCATCGACGAGGACGGCGCTCAATTGGGTGTCATGGGCCCGCCGGAAGCACGTCAGCTAGCACAGGATAAAGGCCTGGATCTGGTGGAAGTTGCACCGACGGCTCGACCTCCAGTCTGCCGGATCATGGATTATGGGAAATATCTATACCAGCAGGGGAAGAAGGCCCAGGAGGCGAGAAAGCACCAGAAGATCATTCAGGTGAAGGAGGTCAAGTTTCGACCCAAGATTGATCGCCATGACTACGAATTCAAGCGAAACCACATTATCCGTTTCTTGAAGGATGAAGCCCGGGTCAAGGCGACTGTGATTTTTCGAGGCCGCGAAATCACCCATTCGGAGCTGGGACGAGAGATATTGAAGCGGCTTCAGGGCGAGCTAAGCGAGATCGCGGATGCGGAAGGACACCCGAGGCTCGAAGGACATACCATGACCATGATCCTTACCCCGAAGAAGCAGCCCGGGGCCACCGGAAGCTGAACCCTTAACCCCTCGGACGTAAGACGGGACGAGATCTGTTAGAATCATACTCGGAGTGTGACGAAATGAAACTAAAGACAAACCGGGCTGCCGCGAAGCGCTTCAAGATTACGGGGACTGGCAAGATTGCAAGGAGAGGCAGCCACCATAGCCATATTCTTACCAAGAAGAGCCGCAAGAGAAAGCGAAATCTGAACAAGTGGTCAGAGGTGTCCTCAGCGGATACCCCGCGCGTGCGGAAGATGCTTAACCTCTAAGGAAGACGCGAATAAGGAAGACGCGAAATGCCGAGAGTAAAGAGAGGAAATCGGAGACTTAAGAGGCGCAAGAAGATTCTTCGCTTGGCAAAGGGCTACTGGGGAACCAAGAGTAAGCTTCACCGCTCTGCCAAGGAGCAGGTGATGAAGTCTCTCTCCTATGCCTACCGAGATCGCCGTCAGAGGAAGCGTGATTTTCGAAGTCTCTGGATTATTCGCGTCAACGCGGCGGCGCGAACCCACGATCTTTCGTACAGCCAGTTTATCCATGGCCTACGGAAAGCGGGGCTGGAACTGAGTCGGAAAACGCTGGCGGACCTGGCTGTGCGGGAACCGCAAGCCTTTGCAAAGGTTGCCGAGGTCGCTCGAAACGCCCTCCAGTAGATTGCCTCTCTTAGCACTCCCTCTTCGATGCCGTCCTCACGAGTCCTGCGGGAAGGTTGAGGTCTGTTCGTCAAGACGTCATTGGCCCGCGACAAGATACTTCGGAGTTCTCCCGTTTTTCTGGAGAGGGTAACCGCTAAACGTCGAACCGTAGAATATCAAACGGCGAATTTCGATCCGAGAATTTCCTGACCTTTAACTGTTCGCTGTTCTGGCATTCGAAATTGAGCTGTCAACCCTTTGAAGGCGGCAACCGTTCAATGAAAAGCCGCAGGATATCGAACAAGCGAACGCCGAAGGAAAGGCCTGTTGACCTACATCCTGGCTCTGACGGAAGTTTCTTTTCTCGAATGGGGCCAGCGCTCGAATGGGGCCAGCGTGGTTGGGAGCGAGACGGACTTGAAACTTCATAGAATTCGTCCGAATCTCTGAGCAGTCGCACGTTGCTGAGGAAAGCATGAACGCAGCCGGAGATCTCGTAGCTCCTCTCTGGGAGGAGTTCCAAAAGGAACTGGGAATGGTGGGCTCTGCTGCCGAGCTGGCCCAGGTCAGGGATAAGTACCTGAGTCGCCAGCGTGGTTTGCTCACCCTGCAACTGCGTAAGTTAGGCTCCTTACCAGCCGAGGAGCGCCCTCAATCCGGAAAAGATCTGAACCTTCTCAAGATTCGGGTTGAGGAAGCTTTGGAGCGGTTTCAGGAGGAGCTCACAGAGAAGGCGCAACTGTCAGAGTTGGGTGGGGAAGCAATCGACGTCACTCTGCCCGGCTATATTTTCCCTCAGGGGCGTCCGCATCCCTTGCGGCGGGTACAGCAGGAAATGGAAGAAATCTCCGTACGAATGGGTTTCAGCGTTCTAACGGGACCAGAGCTGGAGTCGGACTATTACAACTTTGAAGCCTTGAATCTCCCCAAGGGACATCCGGCCAGGGATGCCCAGGACACCCTCTACATCACCGAGAACCTTCTGCTGAGAACTCACACGTCACCGGTGCAGATCCGAACCATGGAGGGGCATCAGCCTCCAATCCGTATCGTGGTGCCCGGCCGGGTTTACCGTCGGGATTCAGTGGATGCCACTCACAGTCCCATGTTTCACCAGATGGAAGGCCTCGTTGTGGGTGAGGGAATTACGATGGCTGACTTGAAGGGTACACTTGAGCGGTTTCTCCGGGAGCTGTTTTCCCCGGATTTGGGAGTGCGCTTTAGACCGAGCTATTTCCCGTTTGTCGAACCCGGTGCCGAGGTGGACATCAGTTGTATTTTCTGTTCCGGCCAAGGCTGTAGAGTGTGCAAGAAGACCGGTTGGATCGAGATCATGGGAGCCGGCATGGTACACCCGCGCGTTTTTGAGATGGTCGGCTATGACACGGAGCGATATACGGGTTTTGCCTGGGGAATGGGAATCGATAGGATCGCAATACTGAAGTACCAGGTCAACGATCTACGTCTTTTCTTCGAGAACGATATCCGATTTCTAGGCCAGTTTTGATCTAAAGGATCTCAAGCAGCTAGCGCGGGGAGGCCGTTTTCACTTATGAAAATCAGTTACCTATGGCTCCAGGACTTTGTCGACATCGACCTTTTTGACGTCGATCAGCTCTCCGATGCCCTCGCGATGATTGGGCTGCCGGTAGAGGGGGTCGAAGGAGAGGGAGAGGAGTGTATCCTGGAACTTGAGGTGACTGCAAACCGCTCGGATTGTCTCAACCACCTGGGTGTGGCGAGGGAAATAGCGGCTCAGTTCAGTCTCAAGCTGCGGCCGCCGGATTTTTCTGAACCTCCTGGTGCGAACGGCTCTCAGTCTCTCGAAGCAGCTGTGGCCATTCAGAATCCTGAGCTTTGTTCCCGCTACACCGCAAGGGTTATAACGAACGTCACCATGAGTGAGTCTCCAGCTTGGATGCAAAGGCGGCTCGAGGCATTAGGCCAAAGACCTATCAATAGCATGGTGGACATCACGAACTACGTGCTCTACGAGATGGGACAGCCCCTTCACGCTTTCGACTACGATAAACTCGCCGAAAATCGCATCGTCGTCCGCACTCCGCACGAAGGAGAGTCTCTGACGACACTCGACGGTGTCCAGCGCGAGTTGGACTCGTCAATGGTTATGATATGCGACGCCGGCAAGCCGGTGGCTTTGGGCGGGGTAATGGGCGGAAGCAACAGCGAAATCTCGGAGAGTACTCGGACGATTTTGCTGGAAAGTGGCTATTTCGCTCCGGCGTCGATTCGCCGGACCGCCAAGCAGCTTGGAATGCGGACGGAGGCTTCATACCGTTTCGAGAGGGGAGCGGACCCTGAAGCGCCCAGGATGGCTCTCAATCGAGCCTGCAGGCTGATTGAAGAGATTACGGGAGGGTCCTGTGTCGGCCCTGTCATTGACGAAAATCCGAGCCCTGTGGCCCGGAGGGTGATCCAGCTTCGAGCCGAGCGGATTCTCCAGGTTCTAGGCATCTCAATCGACCCGATTTTCGTGACCGGGGTATTGGGACGTCTCGGGTTCGAAGTCGAAGAGCAGAAGAATCATAGTTGGCAGGTGGTGGTTCCCGGTTTTCGTGCGGATGTGGAGCTTGAGGAAGATTTGGTTGAAGAAGTGGCCAGGCACCATGGCTATGACCAGATCGCGAGCACTTATCCAGCTCCGCAGTTCAGTGGGACCTGTCGATCCTCCCAGCGCAAGGAGCAGTTGCTCTCGTCAACACTTGAGGGATTTGGTTTTTTCGAAGCCATCAACTACGCCTTCACCAATCGACAGCGGGAGGCTCGCTTCTGGGGCGAGAGCCCACCCCTGTTACCGATTGCCAATCCCCTGACGGAAGAGGACTCCCACCTGCGCAGCAGTCTGGTGTCGGGGCTGGTTGAGTCAATCCAGCGCAACCTCAACCAGGGTAACCTGGATGTTCGGCTCTATGAGATGGGAAGCGTGTTCCTCCCCGATGTGTCCGGCGACCTTGAAGAGGTGAAGGAGGAGGGGCGTCTGGCTTTGGCAGCGACCGGAGACTTCTATCGACCTTTTTGGGGTACCTCCGAGGAAGACTTCAACTTCTATCATCTCAAGGGTGTGATCGAGAGTTTGCTTGAGAGTTTCGGGACTCGGGTCGAGTTTCGGAAAACTTCGGCTTACCCGTTTCTGCACCCCGGTCACGCCGCCGAGTTCCTTCTGGGCGAGCAGTCAGTAGGCTTTCTAGGGAGGGTCCATCCACGACTCCAGGAGCTCTACAAGTTTCGTCAGGATGTATTTCTGGCGGAGCTTCAGTCCGGTCTTTTGGATGCGGACAGCCTGTGTGATCCGACCTACGTGGAGTTGAAGAAACTGCCTTCAATCGAGCAGGATCTTTCATTTCTCATTGACAAGAACCAGGATTACGGTAAACTTATAGATGCTGTTCATTGGCTGGAGGTTCCGCAATTGCGGAGAATCCAGCTCATCGATCTCTACCAAGGCCCGAAGGTTCCCAAAGAGAAGGTAAGTCTGACTCTGCGTCTAGTCTTTGCGGATGCGAAAAGGACTCTGACTCTGCCTGAAGTCAATCAGCAGAGCCAAAGGGTCTTTTCGGTCCTGCAGCGAGACTTTGGTGCGGAGGGACGTTAGCGAGGTGTTTCATTGACTCTGGATGTCATCGATGACGGAGAGTGATCGGGCATTGTCACGGCTGGAGAAGTCTGCAGTTGCAGTCGTCGAGCTTTTGGAGCGAGTCCAGATCGAGAATGCCTCGCTTAAAGACCGAAACGAAGAGTTGAATAAACGGTTGGAGGAGCTCACACAAGAGACTCAGGCAAAGAATGGAGCCATTGAGCGTTTGAAAGGGGATCGCCTGACGATGCGAGCCAGGGTAGAAGGAATCCTTCAGAAGGTAGTTGCCCTGGAAGAGAGCTGAGAAAGGCGGGATGTAGGCTTACAGTGGATTTCGATTCGGAAACGATCACGTCCGTCACAATCTACCATCGTAGCTATCAGCTGCGTACGGGAGGCGACGTTGAGTATGTCGAACAGCTGGCTCGTCACGTGGACGAGCAGATGTTGAGGATTTCCGAAGAGACCCCTACGGTAGACACACTTAAGATAGCGATTTTGGCAGCGCTGAACATCGCCGATAAGTATTTCTTAAACAAGAAGAGACTTGAGGCTGCAGAAGATCAAGTCTGCCGTAAGAGCACTGAACTAGTCGAATTGCTGGAAGCACACCTCTCTCGGGAAGGTTCCTGACAGTGATTCCGTGAAGACTTCACCGCCCCTGCGACGTTCGTGATTGTAAGTGAGATTTGAGTCAACACCTCAATAACGGGAACTCGCGTCTCCTCACCGGCGCTCCTGGTAACAGGACGCAGGGTGGGGGGCAGGGTACCCACCTGCTTTAAGTAGGTTCAATCTCGCGAACTACACGGCCAAGCGGGGGTAATAACGCAGTCCCCCTCCCTCTCGCTGGACTCCACAATAGCCTGGAGGAGTAGATCGTATGCCAGACGTTACCATCATTGCGCTCGCCCTGGTTGGGGTGGCGCTGCTGGGTTTGTGGTATGTCCTGAAGGCTCGGGTTCTCGATCGGAAGGCTGCTGAGGCTAGGACACGGATTGAGGAAGAAAAGCGTACCGTCCGGAAGGAGGCGGAAAGACTCAAGAAGGAAAGGCTCCTAGAGGCTAAAGACCAGATTTTCAATTGGCGCTCGGACGCTGAGAAGGAGCTGCAGGGACGGAGACAGGAGGTCCAGGTCATGGAGCACCGCTTGTCCCGAAAAGAGGATGATCTGGAAGAGAAGGAACGAGAGCTGCGGCGAAGCGAGCGAGATCAGGAGCAACGACGTCAACAGTTCCAGCAGCGAGAACAGAAGCTATCCGAGGCAGAAACGAATGTCGAGGAGTTGGCGAAGGAAGCAAGCCGCCAATTGGAAACCGTTGCTGGCATGAGTTCACAGGAGGCGAAGCAGGCGCTACTCCGCTCGGTGGAGCAGGAGGCGCTGAAGGAGTCTGCGCACCTGGCGCGGAGGATTGAAGAGGAGGCACGCGAGAAAGCCGAGCAAGAGGCCCGCAAGATCATCACCCAGGCGATTCAGCGGTGTGCAGGAGAACATGTCGTATCGACGACCGTGTCCGTTGTAGATCTTCCATCCGACGATATGAAGGGACGGATCATCGGTAGAGAGGGCCGCAATATAAGGGCCCTGGAACAGGCAACGGGCGTCGAGTTGATCGTCGATGACACGCCTGAAGCGGTGATTCTCTCCGCCTTCGATCCCTTCCGCCGCGAGATTGCAAAAATGGCGATAGAGCGCCTGATCCAAGACGGCCGAATCCATCCAGCACGCATCGAAGAAGTGGTGCGACAGGTCCAAAAAGAGATGGACAAGCGGCTGCACGACGAGGGTGAGCAGGCCGCCTTCGAGATCGCCATACACGATTTCCCGGACGAGATCCTGCGTTATCTCGGACGGCTCAGGTTTCGCACCAGCTATGGTCAGAACGTCCTCAGCCATAGTCGGGAGGTGGCGTACCTGGCGGGCATCATGGCCCGTGAGGTAGGTGCCGATGTCGAGGTGTGCAAACGGGCCGGTCTGATGCACGATATCGGAAAGGCTGTCGATCGAGATATGGAAGGCACTCACCTGCAGCTGGGTGTCGAGTTGGCGCGCAAACACGGTCAGAGTGAGGAAGTCATCCATGCCATCGAGGCGCATCACTTCGATGTCGAGTTCCGGACGCTGGAGGCGGTTCTGGTCCAGGCCGCTGACGCGACCTCGGCCGCGCGGCCAGGGGCTCGGCGGGAGATGTTGGAAAGCTATATCAAGCGGTTGGAAACGTTAGAAGCGATTGCCTCCTCCTTTTCCGGTGTGGCCAAGGCCTTTGCTCTACAGGCCGGCCGGGAGATCAGAGTCATCGTAGAAAGTAGCGAAGTGTCCGATGAGCAAGCCTTCTGGCTCACGAAGGATATCGCCAAGAAGATCGAGAACGAGATGCAGTACCCGGGGCAGGTGAAAGTGACCCTGATCCGTGAGATGCGAGTGGTCGACTACGCAAAATGAGAATATTGTTCGTCGGGGATATTGTTGGGAGCGGAGGAAGAAAGGTCCTGCGAAGGTACCTGCCCGGGCTTCAGCAGGAGCACGAGATCGATTTCACCATTGCCAACGTAGAGAATGCGGCGGGAGGTTTCGGCATCACAGTTGATATTGCTGAGGACATTCTCGGCTATGGAGTCGATGTCATGACTTCGGGCAATCACATCTGGGACAAGAGGGAGGTCATGCCCTACTTTTCGAAGGAGCCGCGCCTACTTCGTCCGGGAAACTATCCTCCCGGGCTGCCCGGCAAGGACTTTTTTGTGACAGGCACTCCGATGGGGGCCATGGTAGCCGTCCTCAACCTGCAGGGCCGGGTCTTCATGCCCATCATCGATTGTCCTTTTCGACGGGCTGAGGCGCAGGTAGAGAGGCTGTCGCGCCAAGCTAAGGTCATCATCGTCGATTTTCACGCGGAGGCCACGTCAGAGAAAATGGCCTTCTCCTGGTTCTTGGACGGCAAGGTCTCCGCTGTGATCGGTACCCATACCCACGTTCCTACTGCCGACGAACGCATCCTACCCCAAGGCACGGCGTACATCTCGGATGTCGGAATGACCGGATCTTATAATTCCGTGATTGGGATGAAGGTTGAAGGCTCGCTCTCCCGATTCCTGACTGGAATTCCCTCCCGATTCGAGTCTGCCAAGGAGTCCCCTGTTCTTGCCGCGGTCGTCGTGGACATCGATGAAGAGAGCGGAAAGGCCCGATCGATCCACAGGGTGCGTGCTGGGGGAGAGACGCTTTCAGTTCCCGGCCAGTAGCGCCCCCAGCCGCGCGGGATCATTCAAGGGAAAACTTAACTTAGGGTTCGGTCAAGAATAACTTCACATTCTCGCGCTCATCTTTACCACCATCTTCGGCCGCTCCGCAATCGCTAAATCTTCAACGTAGACCTGGCTACGCCTGCGGTTTCTCTCAATCGTTCGCGACCAAATCTGGCGCAAACCTGAGCACGAACTCAGAGAACTTATTCTTGACCGAACCCTTAAGTCGAGGGATGGGGCGGTGGTTTCCAGGCCGCCGTGTATCGAGCCAAAGGCTCGACAAAGAAGAATACTCCGGCCTGGGGGCTGACCCCACGTCCCGCAACCGCAGGGACCGAATGAAGTTTCAGCTTAGTCACGCCCCCAGGAAGCCCTGGCCCCATTCGAGAAAAAACTCCAGTGTCCTGCAGTGGCACGGGCATTCCTGCCCGTGATGACCGGCCCGTGGAGCCAGAGGCTCCACAATCACGGCCTTGGAAGGCCGTGCCACGGGTTAGCCGCGGTCACGGCTCGTTCAAAAGCCGTACGTTCAGCGGCTCGGAGCTATCCAAGTGGACGTCCCGCTGCGGGAACGCGATCACAATACCCGCTTCTCGAAACACCTCGTCTATTCGATAGCGGAGATCGCTTGCGATGATGCGGCGATCCATCAGTCGTCTCATGCGGATCCAGAAGTGCGCCTCGAAATCGAGCGAATTGTTGCCAAAGTCTGCGAACAAGATGATGGGTTCAGGACGCTTCAGAATCCGGGGGTGTCCATCGACCGCTTTTCGAATCAGTCGAGTAACCTCTTCGGTGGGAGATCCGTAGGCAACCCCCACCGAGATCTGAGCGCGATAGCGATCATCTGACAGCGTCCAGTTGATGACGTTCTTCTCCAGAAAGGAGCTGTTTGGCACAATGATGTCCACATTTTCGGAACTCCGGACGTGGGTGCTTCGAGCTCCAATTTCCTCGACGGTCCCGTAGAGGTCGTCAACCTCGATCAGATCTCCGATGCGTATCGGCCGTTCCGCCAGCAGAATGAGGCCGCTGATGAAGTTGTTGACGATGTTCTGGCTGCCAAAGCCGATTCCGATGGCGGCAGCACCACCCAGCAGCGTGAAAACCGTGAGTGGGACGTTTACCAGTCGAAGGGCCAACAGGGTGAAAGAGAGAAGCAGGACATAGAAGATCACCGGCCGGATGGCTGCCACTCCTGCCTGGTTCATTCCCAGTCGCAGCAAGACGCGCCTGGCGAATACACTGCTCAGGATCCGGGAAATGACAAGGCCCAGCAGGATGAGCAGGAATCCCAATACTATCTTCTGGACGGTGATCGGGCGATCGTCGATGGTGGTGATCTCGAATTGCCAGACAGCCGCAAGGGTATCCCAGAAATCGGACCAGGTCTGGACCCAACTGGTGGGTTGGTTTTCCAGCTCAGAAAGAAAGATTCCGTACAGTCCGCGCAGGGTATCGAGATCGAGGAGAGCCGACTCGTAGAGAAACGTCTGTTTACGCAGCTGATCGAGCTGCTGCTGCATCCACCTTCTCAATCGTCGCTGCCCGGTGAAACCCTCGAGACTCTGTCGGCGTGAAGCCAGGTCCGTTCTGAGAGCATTCAGCTCTTCGCTCAGTCGTTGGGAGGAGGCCTGAAGCTGCTGCCGTTCTGCCTGCGCCTGTTCCCGCCAATCGCCTGACGCTTGTCCGGCCGAGTGCTGATAGCGTTTTTCCCAGACAGACCTCTCCATCACCAGCCACTGCAATCGCTCTAACGACAGCGATGTCTGGACCTGAAGGCTCTCTCTTACCAATCGCAGGGCTTCTACCTCTTCCAAGATCAGGGGTGGGCGAGTCTCCAGCCCAGCCAATCTCATCCTCGCTTGGGAGAGCTTCTGGTCGGCGCCTTCCAGCTTGCCCTTGGCTTCTTCCAGTGATGCCCGTGTCTTGGCGCTCTCGGAAGCTATCCGATCCAGCTGCTGTTTGAGATCTTCAGCAGAGAAGAGGACTCTCTCTCGGGCCCAGGTTAGCTTTTTGTCAAGGGCGGCAATTCGTAGCTGCTGCGCCTCTTGCGTCAGGGATTGAGTTTCGTTTTTGGTCAAACGCAGATTAAGCAGTTCGCGTGCGAGATTACTCCGGCGTTCGGCGAAACGAAGAGCGACCCTGTTCCCATCGGTCGGTGTCGTCTCTACGAGCTCATTGATTCGGCGGCGTTCTCGCTGCCGGGCTTCCAGCACATTTCGGGCATTCTCGAGAGTCGACTCCAAAACGGTCTGGGCTGCTGCAGCCTTCGCCGCTCGGGCCTGTTCTCGCAGCAGATCGATGCGAACTGACTCCAAGAAGGAGAAGGTATCCCTTTCCGGTTCAGACGGCCCGCTTTGTCGAAGTCGATCGAGCTCTTCCTGCAGGCGTGGTCTAGCCAGCTTCAACTCCTCGATTCGCTGTTTCTGTGATTCGAGCTGCGCGTAGACCAGATCTGTCTGTTCCAGAATCGCGATCTCTCGATCCAGAGATTCGACCTGTTCTTCGGAGAGGCGACCAGCCGATGCCAGGGACCGACGAAGAGAGTCCGTTTCATGAGCCAGGATTTTCCGTTTCTCAGCGAGAGTCTCCGGTGCGACCGGTATGTCTTGAGCGAGGCCCGAGCTGCCGAGACAGAGCAGGAGAAGGCACAGCTTGATTGCTTGGTTGACTTGCCGATGAACCTTATTCATTCTTAACAGCTCTTTTACAACGACCTGAGCACACTGCACCCGACAGAGACCAGGTTACCGGAAGCCGTCGTTAGCTGAAAGTGGTGTTTAGGGCTCTGTCAAGAATAACTTCGCAGAGTTGACGCTCAGATTTACGCCAGATTTGGTCGCGAACGATTGAGCGAAACCGCAGGCGTAGCCGGGCCTACATTGAGGATTTCGCGATCGAGGAGCGGCCGAAGACGGTGTGAAGATGAGATGCCAGAATGTGAAGTTATTTTTGACAGAGCTCTTAGGTTGGAACCGCTCTACTAGAGAAGGGGACTCGAATGGGAGAAGCAAACTCAGCAGTTTCCGGGGACAAGACCTTCCTGGGGCACCCCATGGGGCTCTCCACCCTGTTCTTCACAGAAATGTGGGAGCGTTTCAGCTATTACGGCATGCGAGCCCTGCTGGTGCTGTACATGACGGACACCGTGAGCGGCGGGCTCGGCATGGGGACCGCCAGGGCCGGGGCTATCTACGGACTCTATACCTTCGGCGTCTACGCACTGGCGTTGCCCGGGGGCTGGATCGCTGACCGGCTGACAGGACAGCGCCGAGCGGTCCTGGCTGGTGGGGTTGTCATCGCGCTGGGCCACTACGTCCTCGCCATTCCCGATGAGTGGACCTTCTATCTGGGTCTGATTTTGGTAGCCACTGGCACCGGACTCCTGAAGCCCAACGTCAGTGCCATCGTCGCTGGTCTCTATCCCGAAAAGGATGCACGCCGGGACGCCGGGTTTTCCATTTTCTACATGGGCATCAATGTAGGGGCCTTCATGGGGCCGGGTATCTGCTCGTTTTTGGGTGAGAAGGTCGATTGGCATCTCGGTTTCGGAGTGGCAGGCTTGGGCATGACCCTCGCGGTCATCCAGTACGTCCGGGGAGCCAAGTATCTGGGCACTGTGGGGTTCCTCAAGGCAGAAGCACAGGAGCCCCAGGCCCTCGCCAGCGCCCGACGACAACTGCTGAAGGGGTTCGGAGTGGTGGTGTTGCTCGCCGCCCTTCTGGCGTCCGTGTTTTTGAGTGGGATGGTGTCTTTCACCATCGCCAAGTTTGCCGAGGCGATCTGGTATGTGATCAGCGTATTGGCGATCGTGTATTTTGCCTATGTCATCATCTTCGCCTGCCGGGACGGGTTGGAAAGAAGACGGGTCGGGTTGATTTTCGTCCTCTTCGTCGGTGCCGCCTTCTTTTGGTCAGGCTTCGAGCAGGCAGGCTCGACCATGAACCTTTTTGCCAAGGATCATACCAACCTCGAGATCTTTTCCTGGGAGGTCCCGGCAGGTTGGCTGCAGCAGGTCAATCCCCTTCTGATCGTTCTGCTAGCTCCCCTGATGGGGATGCTGTGGGTCTGGCTGGGACGGAGAAACCCGACTCTGGGGGTCAAGTTCGGGCTTGGACTCCTTTTCCTGGGCGTCGGCTTTCTGGTCATGGCATGGGGATCCAACTACATCGGGGACGGTCGCGTGAGCCCCATGTGGCTCGTCAGTACCTATTTCTTTCACACGGTGGGAGAGCTCTGCTTGAGCCCGGTTGGCTTGAGCAGTATCACCAAACTGTCCCCGGACCGACTCGTGGGGCAAATGATGGGAACCTGGTTCATGGGAGCAGCGTTGGGCAATCTGATCGCTGGTTTGATGGCAGGACGCCTGGAAACGATGACGCCGTACGGCCTGTTCGTGACCGTCGCCACCATTTCTCTGGTTGCCGCCGCCGTCTTTCTGATCTGCGCGAAGCCCATCCGACATCTGGCCGGTGGGATCAAATGAACGATGGCCTGACCAGCCTCAGTGTCTAGCTGTCGGACTCGGTCTTCGAAACGGGAAGTGTCACAGAGAAGACCGAACCCTGACCCACGGTGCTGGAAACCGTCAGTTCTCCGCCATGCCTCTGGACCGCGCTGTAGGCATTCGCCAGTCCTATTCCGACGCCAACGCGTGTGCTTTGGGTTGTAAAACCGAATTCAAAAAGGCTCTTCAGTTCGCCCTCGGGAATTTCAACACCCGTGTCAGAAATCGAGACGTGAGCCCGGCCCTGCCACTTTCTGGTCTCGACTGTGATTTTCCCGGATCCCTGAATCGCTTGCACGGCGTTGGTGAGTAGCGTCATCAATACCTGGTTCACGGTAGCCGGAGCGCAAGCGACGATGAGACCTTGAGTCAGGTCTCTCGAAATGCTGATTTCGTCGTTCATCCTATGGCTGAGCAGGGCTAGAGTGTTCTCGACACACTCCTGGAGATCGGCCGACTCCTCCGACGAGTCCTCTCCCGAGAAAGCCTTCAGGCCCTCTACGATCGTGGCAATTCGCTGGCTCGCTTCCGAGATAACATGGCTGCTCTCGCGAATGATCTGAATCGATGACTGGAATCCCCTATCGGATCTGACTTCCTCCAACGATTGGCTGTTCTCGATCGTTTTGAGGATTCGCGTGACGCAGCGCTCGAGGTTGTCAGCACTGCTGTTGACTACGCCAATTAGGGTATTCATCTCGTGGGAAATTCCAGCCGTCAGTTGACCCAATGCGGCCATCTTCTCGGTCTGGACCAGCTGAGACTGTGTGGTCTTGAGACTCTGGAGAGCCTCTGATAGCTCAATCTCCGCCGTCTTGAGGGCTGTGATGTTGGTGCCGATTGCGACGGTTCCGCCGTCTTCGGTCCGCTGTTCGTTTATCTGAATCCACAGTCCTTTTCTGGATTGGTAGAAGAGTCTGGGACCGGAGGGCTGACGATGCTGGCCCACAGCCTCGGAGACCCATTCATCGATCCGTCCTTCTGCCTCGGGAACCAGCCCTCGCTCAGCAGCACCCCGGATGATCTCGTCGAAGCGCTTTCCCAGGAAGTCTTCAGTTTCGTCCAACTACAGTAGTTCTCGGTAGCGACTATTGCAAAGCACCAGCCGGTCTTCGGAATCGTAGAGACTGAATCCCTCCGACACACTCTCGATAGCTTAAATCATGTGGGCACGACTAGTGCGCACTGAGACTGCCGCTGCCTTCAGCCGAGCGTCGACGATAACGACAAAGATCGCCAGGGACAGGATGATGACCGCTGCCAGGCTCACAAGGATCGCCAATAACGTTGGCTCCAGGACAGCCCCCAGGGCAGTTGGACCTGCCGCCGGAAAGAAATAGGCAGCCCCCATGGCGGTGTAGTGGATCGTCCCGATACCCAGTCCCATGAGGGTCCCACAGAGGACGAGTTGGAGCCGTTGGATGCCGGCTTTTCCAATCACGAAGAGTACGACGTAACTGGCAAGCACGGCGGGCGCGACGGAGACCAGGGTGATACCGACGTCGTAGGCAACGGGAATAGGCAGCTGGAAAGCAAGCATCCCAATAAAGTGCATGGCCCAGATCCCCACCCCCATGGCACCCGCACCAGCCAAGAGCCAGAGGCGCTTGGCGCGCTGCGTCTTGGCCGCAACAATCCGTCCGGCGAGTCCGAATGCAGCATAGGAGGCGAGTGAGACTATCAGCACAGACACGGGTACCAGCACGACATCATAGGACCCCGAAAGGGTAAGCGTGCGGTCACCTGAGGACTCTAGGAATTGAAGCGTATGCATGACGACCTGTAGGGCAGATCCCCTCTCCGGGAGCTAATATGAAACGGGACCCAGTCTGCACGCGAAATCTTCATTTTTCGAGGTGGAAAATGACTCGAGGCTGAGCTGAAACTTGAACGATTCCTCGGAACTTCGGAACGTCGCACGTCTCTGCTCACGGGAAAGGGCGGCGAACGGTTCCGACGAAAACTTCGAATGGCGAGGTGATCATGAAGAATCGCCAGATGACAGAGCCGTGACCGTCAGGGAGCGGGCCCTGATCAGGGCCCGCTCCCGGCAGCTCCGCCTTGGAAGTTTTCTCCTGAATGATCCAGCGCAGCCGGAGGCCTAAGCTGAAACTTCATTTGGTTCCAGGTTCAGGATTCCCAACCGTGGCACGGCCTTCCAGGCCGTGATTGTCGAGCCCTTGGCTCGACGGATCGGTCATCACGGGCAGGGATGCCCGTGTGATTTCGATAACGTAAAAGTGACCCGTTTTGGGGGCGAATGATCGAGCGAAAGTGACCCACCCCAATCAGACCTCTGTTTTAGTCTGTTGTGATTGGTAAACGACAGACAAAACGGAGGTTGGAGGTGATTGGGATGGATCAGTTTGAGCTTATCAGAACGGCGTCACGTGTGTATGGAAAGAGCATCCGGAAGATTCGACGAGAGACGGGACACCATCGAGCGACGATTCGCAAAGCACTGGCCGGGACCGAACCCAAGTATCGTCGGCAGAAAGAGCGGAGGGCACCGGTGATGGATTCCGTCGCGAAGATCATCGAGCAGTGGCTGATGGGCGACCGCCAACAGCCGCGCAAGCAAAGGCACACGGCTCGCCGGGTCTACACCCGGCTGGTGGAAGAGCATCAGTTCAAGGGGGCAGAGGTGAGCGTGCGGCGCTGGGTGCGGCAATGGAAAGCCGCTCAGGGCTGGGGTCGGCGCGAGGCCGTGCTGCCGCTGGACCCCTGCTGGCAGAATTGGTCGGTCAGGTTTCCCAGGTGGCTTGAGAATCATTGAGATACTCTCGGCATGAGGCTAGTATTTCCACAGGTTATTAGCTTCCTCACCTTGTTGATATACTCGGGTCCTTGTGAACAGAATCCGTGCTCGTGAGCTGGCTCGAAGTTACCTGAGTCAAGGAGAACCCACCGGTTGGTTTGATGTTCTCTACGTTGAATCCCGCAATGACGCGATGGGAATCCCATGGGCAGACCTCGCTCCGAACCCCAATTTTCTGGAGTGGTTTGAGGCTAACACGATTGAACCCAAGGGTAGAGAGGCGATTGTGGTGGGTTGTGGTCTTGGTGATGATGCCGAGTTCCTTTCTGATGCTGGCTTCAAGGTAACCGCCTTTGATATTTCTCCGAAAGCGGTTCGGTGGTGCCAAAGAAGGTTTCCGAGTTCGCGTGTCAGCTATCGGACGGCCGATCTGTTCAAACTGCCTGCAGGCTGGCGCTGTCGGTTTGATCTTATCGTCGAGATTTATACGCTTCAGGTTCTACCACCCACAATCCGGCCCCAGGCCATGCAGGCGATTGTCGATCTTGTCGCATCGCAGGGGCCAGCTGTTGGTGATGACTCGGGGAAGGGAGGAGGATGAAGCGGAAGGGGAGATGCCCTGGCCTCTGACGAAGAAAGAACTCAGTCAGTTCATCCGACTTAACCTGGAGCAAGAGACCTTCGACGATTATTGGGACCAAGAAGTCCCCCCGGTGCATCGATTCAGGGTCGCATATCGGAAGTCTAAAGGAGGGATCCCAAGGCGCAGCCCGCGTTCAGTGAGTGTTGGGCCGTCTGAAGGACCTACCAAGGAAAGACGTACCTGGCCATCGTCAGAGAGCTTGAGTCCTGCTATTCATGGTGATCGAGCGTTTCCGTCCAGGAAGGGCCGCTGATGTGTATCGTCGTCTCCGTGACCGGGGAAGGATGCGCCCGCAGGGTGTGCGCTACATTTCGAGCTGGGTCGACCTGGGCTTTCGGCAGTGCTTTCAGGTAATGGAGGCCAAGGACGAAACGATGCTGAGAAAATGGACTAAAAGCTGGGATGATCTGGTCGAGTTCGAGATCGTCCCGGTGAGGACGCCGGAAGAAGCCGTCGAGGCGATCGCACCGGAACTATGATGTATCTGTCTTGCTGCAGGCGGCCCCAAAAGGTCGCATTGAAGCGTTTATGCAAGAACTAGAACGATTTCGATCTCGGATCGACTCCCTGGATGAAGTGCTGATCTCGCTGCTGTCTGAACGATTTCTAAAAACCAGATTGATTGGCTCTGCCAAGGTGTCTAATGGTCTTCGGGTGGAGGACCTGGCCCGCGAGGAGGAGCTTCGATCTCGGGTCCTCACCTTGTCGGAGGGCAAGCTTGAGGCTGAATTTCTTGACGGTTTCATGACTCAGATATTCGAACACGAAAAATCCGAGCAGGAAGGCTGTATGGGAGCAGCACACTCACACCTGAGTATCGACTCCCTGCGATCAAAAATCGAAGCTCTGGACAGGGAGATCACCGAGAATCTTGTTGAGCGGTTTTGTGTAACCAGGGAAGTCGGGCATTTTAAGGCACAGAACAATCTCAATGCGGTTGATCCAGATAGAGAGCGGAAACAGCTTGGTCGAGCTACCCTCCTGGCGGCCAGGCATGGGCTCAACTCTACATTGGTGGAGGCTTTGCTCAAGTTGGTCCGCGGCCGTGTGGTCCAGGAGCATGAACGAATTGCTCGAACCTATCGCTGAAAAGCCAGCAACGGGATTCGGTAAGACCGGATCTGCAATTGGAGGCAGGCCCCTTTGGCCGCCGATCGGAGAGTAACAATGTTTACCCAGATTTCATCGCCAAACCAGCCCCCCGATTCGACACCGTATGCTATCGCAGGCTACATCGCCATTTTTGCCCTGCTCTTCCTCTTTCTTGTGTTCCTGCACAGAAAACAGCGCAAGCTCCGGGACCAGGTGAAGTCTCTTGCGAAATCGATGTGACGGAGTGACGGCTCAGTTCAGTCCCGCCCCCAGGAAGCCCTGGCCCCATTCGAGAAAGAAACTTCCGGCTATTGGGGATTTGTGCGTCACTGCGTGGGGAAGAGTTGTCCGACTCTCTCCTCGAAACCTGGGCTCATTTTGCTAACGGCTCAAGTCGTTCACGGCTCTGTCGGACTTGGCTTCGTAACGCTGGTAGTTCACCCGTTGGTGGCACCTTCGGAGGACAGGAGACGTGCGACGTTCAGACGTGCGACGAATTCTTGAAGTTTCAGCTTAGTAGGGGATAAGACCCTTCCCCTCCACCTTCTATTCATCCTGCCCCAACGACAGGCGGTCCAACAGGAAGTCAGCTACTTGTTTGCTCGCTATTCGATTGCCGTGGGCGTTCCAATGAGTGTCACGGAGGTGGTAGGTGCGACCGTCCTTCTCCGCTTCCCGCAGGGCGGGCATGAGATCCAGTACCGGGATATTGTGCTCGCTGCCGTAAGCCCGGACCCGTTGCTGAGGCGACCGCCGATCGAACTCCGCCAAGTCTTTGTTGTTCACTATCAGCTTTTCGTAGAGAGCATCGCTTGCCTGGAACTCGTCGGGGATCAGAACTGTCACAAGCTTGTTGCCGACTAGATCGTAAATCGTCTCAAGAGAATGAAAGAAATCCTGATACCGCTCCTCGGCACCATTGCTTTGGGCCAGTGACTCTAGATGCTCGCCCTCGATCCTAAGGAAGGTCTCTTCGGACAAGCTGGGACGCTCTTTAGTGGGATCATGGACATAGTCGAGTCCCGATTCCTCCGTGGGGAGGGGCTCACCGATCTTGCCCAGGGACATTCTCTCGTCGGGCTCCCGAAGGACTGTCAGGATTCGGCTACCGACGATCCACAGCCACCAGTTTTGTAGCTTGTACCGCTTTGTCTTCCGTCTTTCGCTTCCGCTGATGTCGTTTCCCACGTACACGCAGAGGGCCACGCAAGCGGGATTGAGGTCCAACACTTCCGTCTGGAGCAAGTGGGCGTACTCCTGCATTCCGATGGCGGGCAGGCCGTAGTTGTGGATCTCTATTCACTTGTATCGGTCTACGAGGGCCTGTCGCAGCAGCCGCTCCGCAATGGTGGCGAAGTTGTGCTCGTAAGGAACTACGCCGAGTCCAAAAGAGTCCGCCAGAAGCGCCACGACGTAGTCGTCCGGTCCTCCGTCTTATGATGCCTATTGTCTGGACCAATCAACCGCGGTTCTGCGAGTTTTCACCCAGGTCTACAAGCAGATCACCGGCCGCGATCCCTGCTTCTTGGGTCATAGTGGAATCACAGACGCCAATGTTTTCGTGGCCGAGGGAGGGATCCCCACTGTTGTTTTTGGTCCCCAGAGAGACGATCATCACATGGCAGGGGAGTATGTTGAAAAGGACAGTTTGGTCGCCGTAGCGAGGGTATATGCGGAAACCGCCCGGCTGTTTCTCGGTGCCTCTTGATTGCCTTTCGTCTCTGGAATTCCTGAGCTGCGAGGCCTCACTGGCGGCGAGAAATGGGCCCGCCCAGACCCACAACGGTTGAGTTTAAGCGCCGAGCGCGGGCCGGAACGAAGGTTGAGGGGGGTGTTGGCATTCGAACCGCTGGCCCTATTGCTTGAGTTGAAACAAGTCCCACAAATTGCCGTACAGGTCCCTGAACACTGCCACTGTGCCGTAGCTTTCCTCTTTGGGGTCACGAACGAAGACAACACCCTTGCTCCTGAACGCATTGAAATCGCGCCAGAAGTCGTCAGTCTGAAGGAACAGAAACACGCGCCCACCAGTTTGATTTCCGATGCGTGAGGACTCTTCCGCGCCGACCGCGTGTGCGAGCAGCAGTCGCGTTTCAGTAGAACGGGCGGTGCTACCAAGACCCAGCGTTTGCTTTGAGCTTCAATGAACGTGTCTTCGATCAGACGAAAGCCAAGGGTGTCGACGTAGAATTTCAGCGCTTCGTCGTAGTCCTGAACGACAAGGGCTACATAGCCGATTATCTGTTTCATTGCGTACTCCGTCTAAGGCGTCCAGCGCAAGCATCAAGACCCTCCACGGGAACCTGTAAGAGTTCGACGAGTAGCTGGTGTGAACGCTTCAAGTCAGAAGTTCTCAGAATAAGTCGCCTATGAGCAACCTCGCCTCGAGATTCCTTCAGGATCAGCTCCAGGACTTGTTCTCGCTCGTGTGGTTCCACCATGCCTTGTGTTTAGATTAGTGGCTGGCCCCGCCGACAGGAGCATCGAGAGTTCGACTAGGGTGTTGTCTCGGCAGACAGCACTCACCGATTAGGATACAATCCCCATGAACTGCATTCACCGTTAGTGGGTCCCTCCGCCCAGACGAGGGACGCAGGAGCAAGTGATGACCAAGCTGAGCGTAAATCTCAACAAATTCGCTTTGCTGCGGAATGCCCGCGGAACGGATTTCCCGAACCTGGTCAAGATGGCGGAGCGCACTATCGCCGCCGGAGCCCACGGTCTCACCCTACACCCGCGCCCCGACCAAAGGCATGCCAGGTACTCGGATGTGTATGACCTTTCGGCCCTGCTGGAGAAGACTCCGACCGTGGAGTTAAACATCGAAGGAAATCCGATCCCCGAATTCTTGGATATCGTGGAAGAGGTGAAGCCAACGCAATGCACGCTAGTTCCCGACGCCCCTGATCAGTTGACTTCCGACCATGGCTGGAACCTTCGAGAGGAGGAGGCTCGGCTTCTCCCGATCATCCAGGGGCTTCAAGCAAGGGGTGTTCGTGTCAGCCTCTTCATGGAAACAGGTCTTGAACAGATTGATATTGCGAAGAGCATCGGAGCGGACCGCGTGGAACTGTATACTGAATTATACGCCAGAGCCTTCGGCACCAGCGAAGAGCAGGAGGTCTTTGATCGTTTTCGCGTCGCAGCGGGCCATGCAGAGGAGCTCGGTCTCGGAGTAAACGCTGGACACGACCTCAACCTCTACAACCTGGGATCCTTCCTTTCTATTCCTGGCATCCTTGAAGTTTCGATTGGCCACGCGATCGTGGTGGAGTCGTTTGACTACAGTTATGAGGAAACGCTTCGGCGCTATCTCGGGATCATTGATAAGGCTAGGAATGATTAGGAGGGCGATGCACTCTTGCACCTTCGATTTTAGAAGTTTCAGGTCAGTCCCGCCCCCGCTACGCTGCCCCATTCGAGAAAGAAACTTCGGGTTGTCTCGAACCACGAACATCGATAGCACTCTATCCGTTGCAGGATGGGCACTCCTGCCCGTCGATGAAAGTGACGGGCAAGAGTTCCCATCCTACGAAGATCACCGCTCTGTCAGGTGGCGGCTCCTGAATTATCTTCTAGCCGATGAAGTTTCAGCTTAGTCCCGCCCCCGCTGCGCTGTCCCATTCGAGAGCGAAACTTCCCGAGCCATGGAAGCCTGAAGCGCAAGCGAGGGGTTGGGGAACACCCCGAATCCCCCCGGCTTGGCTGCTTGCCGCGCCTCAGGCCCCTTCGTTCCCCCATTGCGCTGCCCTCCAACCCCTCGCTCGCGCTTC